>JAJRWF010000110.1 GCA_024276905.1 Deltaproteobacteria bacterium | reverse complement strand
TGATACTGGAATGGAAGAACACCTTGTGCCATAATTGTTTCACCTCGTTGGTGATAGTTGCCTTGTTCGCACAAGCATTCTATCTCCCCAGTTTTACTGGGATCAACGAGGTTCTTTATTTTTTAGCTGGTGGATCTGGGAAAGACACCTAAAGAAAGTGACTGATCAGGTGATCGTAAAGCAGCCAGCTGTCGGTGTCGAAAAACCAGCGGTTCTTCACATGTCGGAGTTGCGGTTCGAGGCGCCTGAAGGCATCGGGAAAGGCATCTTCCGGCAAACTGCCGAACTGGCGTTCAAATGCCGAACTATCAAGGCCATCCCGGGTGCGCAATGCCAGGTAGATGGTCTCGGCCATCGCTTGTTGCCGGTTGAACTCTTCCAGGCAAACTGCTGGGTCCTGGTTTGCGGCCAGAGACTCTGAGTAGTGAGCCAGATCCTGTGGGATGGCATAGCGGCGTCCAGAGTCCCGGCTATCAAAGCCATGTGCCCCTGCTCCTGCGGCAAGGCAGGTCCGGCGCTGCCAGTAGGCCTGGTTGTGACTACAGCGAAAACCCGGCCGGGCAAAGTTGGAGATTTCGTAATGCTCGAATTCGGCCGATTCTAAACGTTGTGCGAGCAACAGGTAGTTCTCGGCATAGGCCTCTTCGGGCGTTTCTGTCACTTGGCCGCTGACGACCAAGCGTTCCATGGGCGTTCCGGCTTCGATACTCAGGCCATAGATTCCGACGTGATCCGGGGCCAGATCCAGCAGCTGGCCGATTTCCTGTTCAAGATCGGTCGCGGTTTGTCCCGGCAGGGCGAAAATCAAGTCAACGGAGATGTTGGCAAATCCGGCAGTACGGGCTGCACGGAATGCCTGTATCGCTTCAGTGGCGTTGTGTCTGCGACCCAGCAGTTGCAGACAGTCGTCGTCGAAACTCTGGATCCCGAGAGAAAGGCGATTGATCCCGGCATCCAGATATCCACCAAGAGTCTGACCGCTCAGGGAGCCGGGATTGGCTTCCAGGGAGATTTCAGCCTCCGGACTGACGGGAAAGAGGTTGCGACAGCAATTCAGAATCTCGCTGATTTGTGCGGGGGTGAGTAGTGACGGGGTGCCGCCGCCAAAGAAAATGGTTTCAAGGCAAGGAGTCTGCTGCTGAGCGATCTGTTGCAGGTTGCGCTGCAGAAGCCGGGGCCATTCCGCCAGCTCATCAACCGCCGGCGGTCGCGAAAAGAAATCGCAGTAGTGGCATTTCTGCGGGCAGAAAGGAACATGCAGATAAAGGCCGGCCATGAGAACCTCTTGTGCTGCCGATCAGAACAGGATGTAGAAGAGCGACAGGACTCCCAGGAAGAAAACCGCGAGCAAAACGCCGCCGCCGATCGGGTAGGCCGCGAATTTGGTACGGTGCTCGGTGTCAGCCAGTCGTTTGGCCAAAGGCCTTTCGTCTCCGGTGGCTTCTGCCAGCAGGCGCACGCCGTGTTTTTGTAACGATGCTGCCGGATCCCGGGCAAAGCGTGCCAGTGCTTTGGGCAGTTCCTGCATAAAAACCCGGTCACCAAACGCGTTGATGCCATTAAACAGCCGGTCGCAGGCGTTGTAGAACCAGCGGCTGCCCTTGCGGTAGGTCCAGTCAAAATCGATATTGGTCGAGCGCATCTCGGCCGGATAGATCCCCGCCAGCAGCAACAGGGTGAAGGCGACTGCCGAGAAGAACAATAGTTGCGACTGGGCAATTACGTGACTTGGTGTGTAGGGGTTGTAGTCGGTGGCATAAGGCAGCAACTTGTACAGGAATTGCGGGAAACTGCCGATAAAAATGCACAGAAAGGCGGTCAGGCCCATCGCCAGCAACATGTGTCTGGGGGCTTCCTTGCAGCGGATTCCCGCATCGTGTGAAAAGAAGGCAAAGAAGGGGATCTTGATTCCGGCGTGATGAAAGACCCCGGCCGAGGCAAACAGCAGGATAAACCAGATGAATCGCATGTCGCCATTGGCGGCGGCTTCCATGACCATCGATTTGCTGACAAAGCCGCTGAAGAGCGGGAAGGCCGAGATCGAAGCGGCCCCGACGATACAGAAGGTGCAGGTCCAGGGCATCGATTTGTAAAGGCCACCAAGATCGGTCGCACGGATTTTACCGGTGCGATACATCACCGCGCCCATGGTCATGAAGAGCAGGCCCTTGAAGAGGATGTCGTTGAAGGCGTGGGCGATGGCACCATTTACCGCCAGCTGGGTGCCGATGCCGATGCCGACCACCATGAAGCCGACCTGGTTGATCAGTGAATAGGCAAGGACCCGGCGCAGATCGTTCTCAATGACCGCATAAAAGATCGGAAAGCCTGCCATACCGGCGCCGATCCAAATCAGGGCCTCGGTCCCGGGGTAGGCCCGAGCCAGAAAGTAGACCGCGGTTTTGGTGGTAAAGGCCGATAGGTAGATCGTGCCGGTGATCGTGGCTTCCGGGTAGGAATCGACCAGCCAGGAATGCATGAACGGCCAGGCGCAGTTGACTCCGACGCCGATAAAGATCAGGTAGCTGGCCAGGCTGTCCAGACCGATATAGCCGAAGGCCGCCGAACCTGTAGTCTGGACATGGATGATAATTCCGGCGAGCAGGCAGAGACCACCGGCAACGTGAATCATGAAATAGCGGGCCCCGGCACTGATCGCAGCCTTGTTGCGTCGGGCCAGAATCAGGAACGTGGCGCTGATGGTCAGAAGTTCCCAGAAGACGAAGAGGGTGAACATATCACCGGCGAAGGTCACGCCGAGCGCAGCCCCGGCATAGATCGTCCCGGAAACGTTTTGCCCCCGATCTTCAACATGCAGGGCGTAGAGGTTTGAGATAAAGGCCACGAGATGGAAAATATAGCCGAAGATCAGGCTGAGGCGATCAACCTTGGCCAGTACGACTTCAAAACCGAGAAAACCGAAGGTCCAGTGGCTGCCTTCGGGAATCGCCAGCAGGTTGACAAAGCTCAGGATCGGCAGGAGCAGCATCCAGGCGCCCTTGGTTTTTCCCTTGAGAAAAATCATCGGCAGGGCGCCGAGAATCATGATTGTCGCCGGAGGCAGCGCGTTAATCATCGTAGTACTCCTCCTTGCGCATCACCAGGGGGCGCAGGATGTATTTAGAGACTATCACCAGGACCACGCAGGCGACAAAACCGTAGACGGCGTAGAAACCGAAGTAGTCTTCCCAGGCAAAGATGCTGTGGCGATGATAAAAAAGATCGATCATCAGCACTGCCGCTGAGGAGGTGAAAAAGATAATCAGCAGGCGTTTGACATTTTCAGGTTTGTCAAACATGCGCAATTCTTCATCAATATCTATTGGTTGTTTCATTGTCTTGTCCGTCGGTTCAGAGCCGGGGCAGAATTTTAGAGCGTCTTGTAAAAGATGTAGGCCAGATAAAGGATGCCGATCGTAATCGCCACCAGAAATACCGGCCGGTAGCCTGCCACCGCATCATGCGCCAGCACCATTTTCCCGTCATCCGAATGGTCGTGACTGCTCATGTCCAACTCCTGTTTAAATGATTAGAGGCCGACCGCCATTCTGGCCAGGCGCAGAAACAGCCCCGGCCAGAAGAAAAGACCCAGTGAACAGAGCGCGGTAATCGACAATGGAATCAGGCAAAAAAGCGGCGCCTCTTTAATCCCATCAGGTTCTCCCTCAGCCGCGGGCATAAAGAATCCGCGGTAGACGATCGGGAAAAAGTAGAGAGCATTAAGCAATGAGCTGACCAGCAATACCAGTAGCAGGATCAGTTGTCCTGATTCAATCGCACCGGTAGCGAGATTCCACTTGCTGATAAAACCGCCGAAAGGCGGCATGCCGATGATACTCAAGGACCCGAAAAAAAAGGCCAGATAGGTAATCGGCATCCGTTTGCCGAGGCCATCCATCTGGCTGATATATTTTTTACCGGCCGCAACGTAGATTGCTCCGGCGCAGAAAAAGAGCGTGATTTTACCGAAGGCGTGCATGGCAATGTGCAACAGGCCGCCGGTCATCCCGACGGCAGTAAGCATTCCGGCACCTAACACCATATAAGAGAGCTGGCCGATGGTTGAATAGGCCAGTCGACGCTTGAGATTATCCTGGGTCAAGGCCACCAGTGAGGCGATCAGGATCGTCGCTGACGCCAGGGTGGTGATCACCGTTCCGAGATGGACCTGCAGCAAGAGGTCGGGGCCGAAGATGTGAAAGATGACCCGCAGGATCGAAAAAACCCCGACCTTGACCACCGCAACACCGTGCAGAAAACTGCTGACCGGAGTCGGAGCGACCATCGCCGCCGGTAACCAGCCATGAAAAGGCATGATTCCCGCTTTGGCAAAGCCGAAGATAAACAAGACCAGGATCAGGGCCAGAGTTGACGCGTCTGCACCCGAGGCGGCCAGAATTCCCCCTTGAGTGAAGTCGAGGGTTCCGGCCAACTGGTAGGTGATCAGCATTGCCGGCAGGGCAAAACCGATCGAGGTGCCGAGAATATAGGTCAGGTACTTGCGTCCCGAGGTGCGGGCTTCGGCATCCTGGTGATGGGTGACCAGTGGGTAGGTCGAGAGCGAGAGCATCTCGTAAAACAGGTAGAGGGTCAGCAGGTTGGCCGAAAAGGCCACCCCGAGAGTCGCCGAGATCGCGACCGCAAATGAGGCAAAGTAGCGGGTCTGATCATGCTCGTCGAGAGCCCGCATATAGCCAATCGAATAGAGAGAAGTGAACAACCAGAGGATCGAGGCAACCAGAGCGAAGAACATCCCCATGGCATCAACCCGTAACTGGATCGGAACATTGGGGATAACTTCGGCGATGGTAAAGACAAAGCCGCCGCCGTTGAGTACCGTTGGCAACATAGAAGCAACAATCACGACTTTGCCGAAGGCGATCAGAATGGTCCAGCTTTCACGCAGGTTGGGCCGACGGTCTGAAGCCAGAATCGGGAGTGCTCCCAGCAAGGAGATCAGGACGGCCGCCAGCGGCCAGATCGAAGATTGGTAGCTCATAGTGGAACTTACCCTGTCATTAAATTATAAAGCTAAAATCCAACCGGCAGAGCCAGCTTGATGATTCCCCGGACCAGCGGTCCGGATCCGAGGCCGATGACGATCAGTGTCGCGGCGGTCAGTATCAATGGCCCCTGCATAATCAGCGGAGCTTCTTCACGCTGGAGACGGGCGTGATCTCCTTCTTTGCGGAAATAAGCAATTGCAATAATGCGGAAGAAGAGAATGGCATTGATCAGAGAACTGAACAGCAAGGCCACGACATATTCCCAGTGTCCCGCTTCGATGCCGCCGAGAATCAGATACCATTTGCTGAAAAAACCGGCGGTGGGTGGTATTCCGATCATCGAGAAGGCACCGACGGTAAATGCGGCCATGGTGATCGGCATCCGCTTGTAGAGCCCTTGTAAATTGTCGAAATCGAGGCTGCCGACCCGGTAGGCAATGGCGGCGGCGGCCAGAAACAGGCAGAGGGTCATCAAGGCATCATTGACAATGTGCAGGATGGCTCCCGAAAGGCCCGTGCTGTTGGCCAGCCAGACCCCGCCGACCATATATCCGACTTCAGCGATAATGATGTAGGTCAGCATCCGCTTCAAATTGCGCTGGGCCAGGGCCAGACAGGAGGCACAGATAATCGCCGCGGTCGCCAGCCAGACCATGCCGGACTGAACCAGAGGGTTCTGAACGAACAGGTAGTCGGCACCGAAGATCGAGAACATAACCCGGACCATCAGGTAGATGGTGACCTTGGTCATCAGTGGTGCCACCAGCAGACCGGCACCGGTCGGGGCCAGAGAGTAGGCGTTCGGTAACCAGCCGTGCAGCGGAAAGAGCGCCATTTTAATCCAGAGACCGACCAGAATAAAACAGAGGGCGGTTGCCATCGCAGCGTCGCCGCCGAGTTGGGGTAAAATTTGGGCGATATCAGCCATGTTCAACGAGCCGGTCAAAATATAGAGATACCCGACTCCCAGCAGGTAGAAACAGGCGCCGATCGAGCCCATGATAATGTAGTTGAAGCTGGCCAGCGGTGCCCGTCCTTTGCCCATAGCAATCAAGCCGTAGGTGGTGATGGAGGTGATCTCCAGTAACACGTAAAGGTTGAAGGCGTCACCGGTCATCACCAGCCCCATCAGACCGGCAATCAGGATCAAGTAAAGGGTGAAGAAGAGATGCTCCTTACCAGCTTGCTCTTTGGCGACCATCGGCAGTGCCGAAAAGCTTGCCAGCAACGCCACCGATGAGATCAGGACCAGCATCAACGCCGAAAGGGGATCAATGATCAGTTCGATCCCCATCGGCGGGGCCCAGTTGCCGACCGTGTAGCTATAGCTGCCCTGATCAAGAACGCGACTCAAGACCCCCAGTGACGCCAGGGTCGAAAATCCAAGCGCCCCCAACACCAGGGGCGCAACATAACTGCGGGAAACCCGGCCCAACATATTGACAAACAGCGCGGTCAGAAGCGGAGCCGCCAGAACATACATATGCAGATTAGATGTGGTCATCGGCCGAGCTTCTCCAGGATTTCATCTTCCTCAAGGGTGCCGTATTCGCGATAGATTCGTTGCAGGATCGCCAGTGCAACCCCGGTAACGCTGACCGAAACCACGATTGCTGTCAGCATCAGCACATGGGGTAGCGGGTTGACCACCTGTGCGGCTCGCACGCCATGTTCCAGCACTTCGTGTTTATTAAGAATCGGAATCTTGGCGCCGTATTTGGCCCCGGCGGAAACAAACATCAGAATGATGGCAGTCTGAAAAATATTCATCCCGATCAGCTTCTTAACCAGATTGCGTTTGCCGATCATGGCATAGAAGCCGATCATCATCAGCACGACGTAGAGCCAGTAATTGTATTTGGCAATAATAATCGCCAGGAACTGTTCCATGGTTAGAGCCCTTCATCCATTTCCCCGCCAGAACCGAGATCCCAGAACAGCGAGACCATGATACTCATGACCGCCAGCCCGACACCGACTTCGACCAGGAAGATCCCGAAGGAGCGCCAGGCAATGGGTCCCAGAGGGATGATGGCATCAAGTGCGCTGTAGTCGAGAAACAGGCCGCCGAAGAGAGCACAGAGAACCGCTACCCCGGTGTAAATCAGTACGCCGACATTGCCGAGAGTATTGTTGACCCGTTCCGACATATAACGCACGGAGGTACGCAGATCGAAGGCCAGGGCCAGCAGAACGAAAGAAGCCCCCAGAATTACCCCGCCCTGAAAGCCGCCACCGGGGCTGTAGTGACCATGGACGATGACATAGAGGCCGAACAGCTGGATAAAGGGCACCATCATCCGTACGGCGGTCTGGATAATCAGGCTTTCTCCGAACTTTTGTTTTTCAGTCCGTTCCTGTAGGAGTTTCATGATTTGCTCCGGCGCAGAACGCTGACGACAGCCAGTCCTGCACAGTAGATAACCACTGTTTCAAACATGGTGTCATAACCCCGGTAATCACCCAGAACCGCGGTCACCAGGTTGGGAACGTGGGTTTCCGCAACCGCCTGTTCAATGTAGTTATTCGACAGGTGAACGGCTGCCGGTGCGTTCGGGTCACCAAAGGCCGGGAAATCCATGGTGCCGTAGAGGAGGATCGCCCCGGTCACCAGGGTTGCAACTAAAGCCAGTGCTTTCAATCCTTGCTCCTTCGCGACGTATGCAGAATAGCGGCAATAAACAGTACGGTACTGACCCCGGCGCCGACCGTCGCCTCGGTAAAGGCAACATCGACCGCCCCCATCTCGGCCCAGAGCAGGCACATCAGGAAGCTGTAGACACCGAAGATCACCGTGGCACTCAAGAGGTCCTTGACGGTAATTGCCGCCAGGGCACAGCTGACCACCAGCAGTAGAATCAGCAGATCAAGATCCCAGATCATGGTTTTTTCTTCCTCTTCGACCAGGGTTCAACCCCGGCGACCAGCGCAGCCTTGGTCAGGGCGTGGGTCGCAGTGGGGCTGGCAACGTAGATAAAGACCGCGATCAACATGATTTTGATGCTGACCAGCAGGTTGCCGACATTGAATTCCTGCAGATTGTAAAGGGCTACACCGATCAGCACCAGCACTGCTGCGATCGAATCAGCCTTGCCGGCTGCGTGTAACCGGGCATAGAAGTCGGGGAAGCGGAGTACGCCGACAACGCCGACGAAAAAGAAAAAGAGTCCTGCCAGAATAAAAATTACCGCTGCGATAGCCACACCAGATCTCCTTCGCTCAACTTACCAACTGCTCGGGTCTTTAAACAGGACACTGCGCCGATGCAAAAAGAACTTGGTCGCCCCCAGAGTGGCGATAAAGTTGAGCAGGGCATAAGCCACGGCGATATCGACAAACATACCCAGATCATCATAAAGGAGGCCGATCAGCAGCAGCAGTACCGTCGTCTTGGTGCCAATGATATTGCCGCTCATGATCCGGTCGAGAACCGTTGGACCACCGATAACCCTGATCAGGCTGAGGAACATCATCAGCAACAGCAGGATCGATGAGATAATAATCATATGTTCAACCATTGGCCGGCTCCAGTGCCTTGGCGACGCGTTCTTCCATTTCCCCCGGTAATGAGGCCGCCGCTTCCTTGGTCAGGGCGTAGACCGCAAATTCATCGGGTTGTTCTCCCGCTTCATCCGAATAGATATTAACAGTGATGGTCCCCGGCGTCAGGGTGATCGATTGGGCAAAAGCAACCTTTGAAATCGGCCGCTTCAGTTTGGTTTTAAACCGGAAAATATGCGGATCGATCATTTCGAGTGCGCGGGGGTGCAGAACGATCCAAGCCACCTGCAGGTTGGCCAGCAGGATCTGCCATAGCAGGTAGGGGAGGTAGAGGGTGACACCGACAATGTCACTCAGCCAACTGCGTTGTGGACCGGTTGTTTCAGGAAAGAGCAGGTTGTGGCTGAAATGTGCAACCAGCAGACAGCAGAAAACGCCGAGGCTCAGATGAAAGGCATCGAACATCCCGGACATGATTACCCAGAAGGCAAGCATGATAAAAAAAGTGGCAACTCTGGTTTTCATCTCTCACCTCTGGTTCAGAGGACATGTTACATTCAAATACAAATCGATGGGGCTAGGGTGATAGAATACATAACGTGATTCTGCCGCCCAATGCAGAATCTTCCATCGCCCGATGGTCTTTGCAGCCCCAGGGGAAACCCCCTTTTTTACAGTGCTATCAAATCGAATGGGCATAGATTTATCACGCCAGTTCGGCGGGCGTCAACCGGACAGTACCCTCATTCAAACAGTTTTTTAGCCATTGACATCCAGTTGCCACAGATTAAAGAATAAATTTTCTTCTGCGGGCTCGTTCTGTTGTGTGCTTTGAATGAAATCTGACAAAATGAAAATCCACAAGATTTTTGCTCGAAAGGATCCTGGTTGTGAAAAAACTTTCTGTTTCCGCCCTGCAGTTTAATCTCTCGGTTGGTCAGATCAACCCCAATCTGGAAAAAGGCTTTGCCGCAATGCGGCGGGTCGCAGAACAGGGTGCCCGGCTGGCGGTTCTGCCCGAAATGTGGAGTTGCGGCTACGATTTTCGCAATCTGGCCGCGCTGGCAGCACAAACCCCTGAGGTGCTGGAGCGCTGGCAGCAGGTTTGTCGTGAGACCGACCTCGTTTGTGTCGGCAGCCTGCCCGAACGGAAAGAGGACCGCATCTACAATACGGCCTACGTTATCGACCGGGGAGAGATTGTCGGCAGTTACCGCAAGCTGCACCTGTTCTCAACCATGCAGGAAGATCGCTTTCTGGCTGCAGGGGATAGGGCCCTGGTGGCAGAAACCTCGATTGGTAAGCTGGGAATAGCCATCTGTTACGATCTGCGTTTTCCGGAACTTTTTCGCAAGCTGGCCCTTGAAGGAGCCGAAATTATCTGTGTTCCCGCCGAGTGGCCGAAGCCGCGCCAGGAACACTGGCAGGCTCTGCTGCGGGCCCGGGCGATTGAAAATCAGCTTTTTATTGTCGCGGCGAACTGTTGTGGAATTCAGGGCAAGCTGGACTTTTTTGGACTGAGCCAGCTGATATCCCCGTTGGGGAACATCCTGGCGCGGGCTGCTGAGGTGGAGATCGAACTCTTGGCTGAATTTGATTTTAGCGAGATGGCGCAGTATCGAAAGCATATCGATACCCTGGGTGATCGGCGCGGCGATGTTTATGGGACACCTTGAAGGGCAGGCGTTGGGCGCTAGGTGCTCGGCGTTTGGTATTCGGATTTTCCCAACGCCGAGCCTGATCTTATTCCGAAAGGGGCTGGGCATCCCGACGATACTGCAATGGGACCTCGTTGAGGCTGTCGGCAAATTGCAGGGCGCCGTCAGTGTCCACGTAGAGGTAGCGGCGTTGTTTTTTTACCGTTGGGGTTGTCTCCGCGAAAGATTCAAGCGTTCTTGTGGGTTGTCGGTTGGTGCTAATTGCTCGGCCGACCGGGTCTTTGCCGGTCAGACCCAGCAGACTGCTGCGAAAATCGACATAGAAGTTGTGAATTTCAACGTAGCCTGGAACCGGGAGATCAACCCGGAGCAGCACCTGATCAAGAGCGGTCAGGAGGACAAGTGAGAAGAGGCCCCAGAGGAACCAGCGAGTCATTTTGAACATGCAGTTATTCCCTTTGAAAAGTGCCCACATACTACCCGGATCTTGCCGACAAACTCAAGTCGGATAATTCGCTGTCGGGTTTCTTTTTGCCTGCTGCTGTGGTAGAAATCCAGCTGTTTGCTTACACTTTTCAGGAGTTCAGATTTCAATGAGTTCACAAGAATATGACATTATTATCATTGGCGGTGGTCCGGCTGGAATGACAGCGGGTCTTTACGCTTCACGTGCAGAGTTGAAAACCCTGCTGGTCGAGAAAATGATCATGGGCGGCCAGATGATGACGACCACCATGGTTGAGAACTGGCCGGGGTATCCGGGCGGGATCGACGGTCCCGAATTGATGATGCGCTTTCAGGAACACTGTGTTGAGTTCGGACTTGAAACCACCACCGGTGAAGTCGAAAAAATCGAGGATCAGGGCGCACAGAAGCGCCTGGTGATTGATGGCAAGGAATATCTGTGCAAGGCGGTGATCATTGCCACCGGGGCCAATCCGCGTAAGCTTGGAGTTGAGGGCGAAGAGGCCCTGGTCGGGCGTGGGGTTTCCTACTGTGCGACCTGCGATGGGGCTTTTTTCCGCAATGTCCCGATTGCGGTGATCGGCGGCGGCGATACGGCGGCCGAAGAAGCGATCTTTCTGACCCGCTTTGCGAGCAAAGTTTATATGGTCCATCGTCGCGACGAGTTGCGTGCCACTAAGATTCTGCAGACCCGGGTACTGAAGAACGAAAAGATCGAAATGGTCTGGGATTCGGTGGTCACAGGGCTTGATTCCGACAACACCGGCCTGACCGCAATCCAGGTTGAAAATGTCAAAACAGGTGAAATGCGAGAACTTGATGCAGTCGGGATGTTTGCCGCAGTTGGCGTCACTCCGATTACCGGTTTTCTGGGTGGTATTGTGGCTCTTGACGACAGTGGCTATATCAAGGCCGGTGAGGACACCCATACCTCGGTCGAGGGTATTTATGCCGCCGGAGACTGTAGGACCAATGTTCTCAAACAGGTTTCGACGGCGGTGGGTGATGGTGCGGTGGCCGCCACCCAGGCCGAGAAGTACATCTCTGAAATGTGAGGGGTCAGGGGTGAGGAGTTAGGCGTAAAGGCTCATGGAAAGAGTTTTTTATTTTCCTCCTCACTCTTTACGCCTCACACCTCACGATTAACACAAATGGAGGGGGTTCCATGCTGGCTAAAGTGACATCCGGTGCCTTAATTGGCATCGACGCCTATCCGGTCGAAGTCGAGGTCGACATCGCTCAGGGGTTACCGCAGTTTTCAACTGTCGGGCTGCCCGAAGGGGCGGTCAAGGAAAGCAAGGATCGCGTCAAGAGCGCGATCAAGAATTCCGGTTACGATTTCCCCACCCGCCGCATTACGATCAATCTTGCCCCAGCCGATATTCGGAAAGAAGGCGCTGCCTTTGATCTGCCGATTGCCATTGGTATTCTCTGTGCAACCGGTCTGGTCGATGCCAAAGCACTTGAAAATTTCGTGCTGATGGGCGAGCTCTCCCTTGATGGGCGCATTAAACCGGTCCATGGAGTCCTTCCGGTGGCGGTTTCCGCACGAAACTGGCAGAAAAGGGCAATTATTCTGCCTTTGGAGAATGCTGCTGAGGGAGCGGTGGCTAAGGGACCTGAGATCTACGCAGTGAGTGATCTCGGACAGGTCGTGGCATTGCTCAACGGGGAGATTGAAATTGCCCCTTATTATTGCGAAGAGGTTGTTGCCGAACAGAGTTCCGGTATCGGCCAGGACGATTTTTCCGAAGTGCGCGGTCAAGAACAGGTTAAGCGTGCGCTGGAGGTCGCGGCCGCGGGGTCGCATAATATCCTCATGAGCGGCCCGCCCGGGAGCGGCAAGACCATGCTTGCTCGGCGTTTACCGACGATATTGCCCGACTTCTCCTTCGATGAGGCCCTTGAAACCACCAAAATCCATTCAGTCGCAGGTCTTCTGTCAAATCATGACGCTTTAGTGCGCAAACGGCCATTTCGCTCCCCCCATCACAGTATCTCAGATGCCGGCTTGATCGGCGGTGGCAGCTATCCACGACCGGGTGAAGTCTCACTTGCCCACCGCGGGATTCTGTTCCTCGACGAATTCCCAGAATTCAAAAAAAATGTTTTAGAAATGCTGCGCCAGCCATTAGAAGATGGGCAGGTTTCCATCAGTCGAGCGGCCCTCAGTTTGACTTATCCCGCCAATTTCATGCTGGTTGCGGCGATGAACCCCTGGAGTTGTGGACCCCTTTACCAAGTGCTCTAAATGGAGGGGTATAAGTCAGGGTGAAATGAAGGGTGTCGTTCAGGACTTCTATCTTTTCTACCAACTCGTCTA
>JAJRWF010000109.1 GCA_024276905.1 Deltaproteobacteria bacterium | reverse complement strand
GGTAGGTGTTCAGCCGTTTGCGCAGGCCCCAGATCAGCACGCCGAAAGAGGCAAAGACCAGCAGGTACATCGGGATCAGGACCGAGTGGCCAACATTCCAGTAGATTTCTCGGGTCAGTTCCATTGCGTTTCCTTGTGAGAGTTCGGGCTCAAATTGTCTTCTTATACAATTAGGTTTACGTAAAGGTCAATTAAAAATATAACGGCAGTATATTTCCTTTATTTTTCTATTTATGTGGCTTATCATAGAAGGAAACGGTGCACAGTGGAAGGGATCGTCTCCGAGGCTGGGCTTCTAAATAAAATCTCACGTAAAGGGAAGATATATGACCGCAGCAACAGAACAGTCGATTGCGATCGGCGCAGTTGCCAAACGACTGGGGATCACCACCCGAACCATTCGCTACTATGAAGAGATCGGCCTGATGGGTCCGCCGGAACGGGTTGGCGGCGGTACGCGGATGTATGGAAGACCTGAGGTGCTGCGGCTCAAGTTTATTCTCAAGCTCAAAGAGTTAGGGATCAGCCTGAAGGAAATGCAGACGATCGCCGAATATTTTGATGTCAACGATCAGAATTTCGGCACCCTGACGCCACACCTGGTTGAACTGCTTGATGGTCATATCAGCAAGGTCGATGAAAAGATCGCCAATCTGTCGTCGCTACGTCGTGAGATTGTTGAATATCGCAGTCGGATTGTCGATATTCTGCAGGGAAAGGTGTTGCCGGTCAAATGAAGTTATCTACTGAAATCGAGATTCGTTTTTCCGATCTGGACGCCTACGGGCATGTCAACAATGCGATTTTTTTTACCTACCTTGAAACGGCTCGGGTCAAATTATTCCGGGAGCGCTTTTCCGCATTGATGCAGGAGGGGCTGCTCTTTCTGGTCGTTGAGGCCAGTTGTCGTTATCGTAAGCCGATTGAACTGGATGATCGGGTGTTGATCGACATTTCGACCGAAGAGATCGGGCGCAGCAGCTTTACCTTTACCTATCTGGTTCATGATGGGCGAGGCAAAGAATTCGCCGATGCCCGGACCGTGATGGTCTGTTTCGATCAGGGGCGTAGCAAGGCCGTTGCCATTCCGGATGATTTCAGGGCTGTCTTCGATGGTCAGGTGGAGTGTTGAGTCATTGAAGAGGTGAGGTCCCGCTAACGAACTGTCTGTCCGCTTGTTTCGGCAGCGGCCTTTTCCTGCAGACGCACCACAAACCGATTTCCACCCTCTCGGCTGGGTTCGATCTGGACAGAGCCCTCGTAGAGGTTGGCAATATGTTTGACGATGGAGAGGCCCAGTCCGGTCCCCGAATGTTGTTTGTTGCGTGATTGTGAACAGGTATAGAAACGCTCGAAAATCCGTTTGCTCTCGACCTCGCTGATCACGGGACCCTGATCGTCGACGCTGATGATCAATCCGTCATTCCGGCACTGAATACTGGCTGTTACCTGCGTGCCCTCAGAGTATTTGAAGGCGTTGTCAATCAGGTTGGTCATAACACTCTGCAGATGTTCTTCCAGAATACATACCTCAGCCGGTTCAATCTCCAGCAGCAGGCTTTTCTCGCCAGTATCGGCGTAGAATGAACGGATATCGGACTCGACCAGCGACAGGGAGGTCGCCTCTTCAATTCTGAACTGGCTCCCGACCGATTCCAGTTTGTGCAACTCGATAATATCGTTGATCAGATTATTCAGGCGCACTGATGAGCCGTAAATGTTGTCCAGAAAGCGTTTGTGGGTTTTTTGGTCAATATCCGGTGTATCACGCAGGGTTTCGGCGTAGCCCATGATCATCGACAAGGGCGTTTTCAGTTCGTGTGAAATGTTGCCGGTCAGCTCGGCCTTGAACGATTCATATTCGACCTGTCGGGTCAGGTTGCGGATCAGCAGCAGTTTCTGATCCTCGACCTGCTTCAGGCTGACCTCGAAGACCTCCTGGTGCAGAGAAACCCGATTTGTTTCACCCCGCTGCTCAAGAATTCCACTGAAAAAATCAACCAGGTGCACATCGCGAGTGGCCTCAAACAGGCTGCCACCGGGGAAGAAATCGATCCCGAATTCCTTTTCAAGCCAGAGATTTGCGTGCAGAATGCGATTCTCGTCGTCGAGCAGCAGTACACCCTGATCCATGGTCGCCAGGATATGACTGAGCTTCTGCTGGTCGCGGGCCAGTTGCAGGTTCTTTTTCTGCATTCCGGCATAAATCCGGTAGATCAGTCCGGCAATCTTGGCCATCGAGGGATCTTTGAAGCGCGGAAAGTGAATATGGGTTTTACCCGACTCGATGTTGTCGGCGATATAGTTCAGTTTCTGTACCGGCAGGGAAACCTTGCGCGCAAAATAGAGTGCCAGCAGCAGGATGACCAGACTCAGGCACAAGAAGGCCCAGAGGGCCTGCTCGGTGAATTTTTTCTGCAACGATTCAACATAGGTCGCAGGGTAAGCGAGGCGCAGCACCAGATCGTCGGAGAGTTTGCGCGCAAAATAGAACATCTGCATATCGGTGGTACTGCTGAAGCGGGTGGCGAACCCCTCAGCGGTGTAGATGGCGTCCTTGATCTCCGGGCGACCCTTGTGGTTTTCCATCGCCGCAATCTGCGCAAAGGGGACCAGTGAATCGAGCAATACTCGTCCTTCACGGTTGACCAACGTGATTCGCAGCGAAGTCTGCCGGGTCATCCCACTCAGGCGCGCATAGTTTGTTTGTGTGAGATCAAGGTCCTGACTCTGTGATGCCAGGATAACCCATTTATTGCGCATCTCCTGCAGCAGTTCCTGACGGGCGTTGCTGACCATCATGCCGTGGATGAAATAGAAGGTCAGCATCAGGGAGATGAAGATCGGCACAAACAGGACCAGGAAAACTTTGGCAAAAGAACGCATCTATTCCGCCTTGTAGCCGATTTTGGCAATCGATTTGACGATCTGTCCCGCCGGGCCAAGTTTTTTGCGCAGGGTCGAGATATGAGAATCGACGGTGCGGGTATAGACGTCGGC
>JAJRWF010000108.1 GCA_024276905.1 Deltaproteobacteria bacterium | reverse complement strand
TTGATCAGCTTGTTGTCCTGCCCACCGATATCGATGATGGTAATCGCCCCGGCGAAATACTGATGACAGCCTCGGGCATGACAACCGATTTCGGTTTTATTTTTTTCGGTGACAAAGGCCACGTTGTTACGGCCGTAACCGGTAGCAATCGCATCGGCAATCTGGCTCCGGTTGACTCCGGCCATCTCCAGCGAAGCCTCCAGGCAGATAGCTGCGGTGGCGGAAAAATCGATTCCTGATTTTTTTACCGCATGGCCCAACAACAGCCCCCGGGTGTCGATAACCGCCACCTTGGTGCGTGATGCTCCCATGTCAAGTCCGACATAGACCGGTTCTGCCATACGTGCCTCGGTTCCTGTTATCCCGCTCAGTAACGAGCGGCTTCCGCTTCGATTGTGCGCACCAGGTTGATCAGGCGCGGTCCGATATCATCCTCAAGCATGTGCTGGCGCAGAACAAAGGAGGGTGCCGCACAGTTGAAGGTCAGTAGCCTGGACCCGGCGATCGGCAGCATCGGCACACCAACGGCATTGACATCGCTGCGCCAGTCCCCGGTCGACAGACAAAACCCACGCTCGCGGTAATCGCGCAAGGCCTGTTCGATACCGGCCTTGTGCCGGGGCCAGTTAACAGGGTCCCGTTGGCGAATGTTGTTCATCAGCGCCTGCTGCTCATTTTCCGGCAAGCCGCACAGCAGGGCTCGGCCCATCGCGGTCGTGGCAATCGGCACCCGGGTCCCCGGCTCGCGCCGTAAAGAAACTGTGGCATCCGTACTGTGGCGTCCGTCAAGATAGATCATACCCAGGCGATCTCGGGTGCCGACCGACACCACGGTGTGCGAGTAGTCAGCCAGTTCCTGCATCAGGGGACGGGCAATCTTCAGCACGTCCATATTAGTCAGCAGTGAAAAGCCAAGAGAGAGAACCCCGGTTCCTAATTGGTATTTGCCCAGTTTTTCGTCGTGGTAGAGATAACCCATGCGGGTCAGGGTGTAGGTCAGACGGGAGACAGTCGGCTTTGGCAGCCCGGTCCGCTCGGCAATATCCTGGTTGCCCAGATGCCGATCCCGAGGCTTGAAGCAGCGCAGTACTTCCAGCCCGCGAGCCAGAGCGGTCACGAACTGACGGTCTTTGCTGCCCTGCTCCAGAGGATCAAGGCCATCCAGCGCAATCAGCTCAGCCCTGCTGCCTCCGTTGTCCAGTGCCGTGTTATCATTCATTGACTTATTGTCTCCACACCAACCCCGACCGGTCAGGCTCGCGGTGATAAAACGCTGCGGTTGTTTTTAAATCTGCTGCCGGGTCTCGTCGGTATTTTTACGTCTATAGAAAAGGGGCCGTTCTGTCAAGAAATAAAACGATGTTTTTTGAAAATTAGTTTCGCAGTGCGAAATCAGAAAGACGAAAAACGGTGGTCTTAATTGCGCTGCAGCCCCTTTTTCACTGCACATATTAGCGGAGTAAAGCTCCTTTTACCATATGAAAACAAAGGGTTGTACAAATGGCTCTCAGCAGTCACTTTTTTGTGAAGAAAAATATTTACAAACGCCGTGTTGTCGGCTAGGATTTACGGGAAACGAAATATAGTTTCGCAGTGCGAAATTAAAGTAGGCAATTTGATGTTTTCAGGGCCCGTGAGAAAAATCATCCTGCTTCCTGAAGTATTGAAGATTGTCGCACAATAACTGACTCTCGATAGTTTTTGAAAAGGGTGAGCTAAATGAAACCGATTGCTACTGTAGGCGTTGTCGGCGCCGGAACCATGGGCTCAGCGATTGCCCAACACTTTGTCATGAAGGGCCTGCCGGTCATTCTTGTTGACCAGAAACAGGAGTTTCTGGACCGGGGGGTCGACTATATCCGCGAGTCCCTGGGCGAAGCTCTGGAGCGCAGGTTGATCGATCAGCAGGCTTTCGACCAGATCCTCGCCCGGCTGCATTGCACCACCGACCAGTCCGAACTGGCCAAAGCCGATCTGGTAGTCGAAGCAATCTTCGAGAACCTGGAGGTCAAAAAAGGCCTGTTCGCCGAATTGGAAAAGGTCGTCGGTAGAGACTGTATTCTCGCCAGCAACACCTCATCCTTCCTGATCAGTGAGATTGCCGCCGATCTCCAGACCCCCGAGCGGGTGGTCGGTGTCCACTACTTCTATCATGCGGCCAAGAACAAGCTGGTCGAACTGATTCCGGGTAAAAAATCTGCCCCTGAAATTGTCAGCGCCCTGGAAAATTTTTACACCTTCTATGACAAGACCCCGATTCTGGTCAAGGATGCGCCGGGCTTCGCCGTCAACCGCTTCTTCGTGCCCTGGCTCAACGAAGCCGCCCGTCTCTATGAGGAAGGCTGCGGCAGCATCGCCTTTATCGACCGGATCGCCTGCGAGGTCTGCGGGGTCGGCATGGGTCCTTTCGCCCTGATGAATGCCACCGGGGTACCGATTGCCATGCATGCCGCCGACGGTCTGGCCACAGAACTTGATCCCTTTTATGCCCCGGCCAAGATTCTTTGCCAACAGGTTGAAGCAAAACAGGACTGGAACGTCGCAGATACCGGCCTGCTGAACAATGGTTCGGATCAGGCCGATATCGTCACCCGCCGCCTGGTCGGTGCCAGCCTCGGTGTTGCGGCCCAGATGGTCGATGAAGGGGTGGTCGATGCGACCAATACCGACCTGGGAGCCCGTGCCGGTCTGCGCTGGCCGGTCGGTCCTTTTGAACTGCTCAAAAAGCTCGGTGCGTCTCAGGTTGCAGAGATGGTCGAAAGTGTCTTTTCAACCTGGAATCTGCCGCTGCCCTCCTGCCTGGCCGACGCAAACCAGGTCCAAAAGCTGGAGCTCAACTGGGTCACCACCGAGGTTGTCGGCGAGACCGGCTTTATCATTCTTGATCTGCCCGACCGGATGAACCCACTCGGCGAACAGGTCATGGCCCAGCTCGATACTTGCGTTGATGAGCTTAATGCCCGGACTGATATCAACAAAATTTTTATTCACGGCAAAGGCAAAGCCTTCATTGCCGGAGCCGACATCAAGTTTTTCCTCGACTCCATGGACGCCGATGATCTGGAGCGTATCCAGTCCTTTACCGCATTCGGCCAGCAGGTGCTGAATAAGATTGCCGCATCAGACAAAACCACCTGTGCCTATCTTGACGGTCTGGCACTGGGTGGCGGACTGGAGCTGGCCCTGGCCTGCGATTACCGCATCGGCACGCGCAAATCAGTGCTGGCCTTCCCGGAGACCGGGATCGGCATCTACCCGGGACTGGGCGGGACCCAGCGTGCCAGTCGCCTGATCGGTGTTGCCCGAGCCAAACAATTGATCGCCAGTGGCCAGTTTATCAATGCCAAAAAAGCCTACGCCTTCGGTCTGGTTGACGCTGTCATCGAACCGGTTCTCGACTGGCGGGAGCTGGCGGAGTTGAACCTCGATAAGCCTCAGGCTGGTCGTAGCGAAGAGAGCCCCGACGAAGCGGCTTTTGCCGAGTTCGATGGCGATTTCGGTCATCCGTTACTGGCTCGTGAAGGTTTTGAGAAGCAGGCCAAAGGGATCAGCCGCAAGGCCCCGATTGCCCTGAAAATGGCCATGGATTTGATTGATCAGGGGGCCGCACTCGATCTTCAGGATGGTTTACAACTGGAGCTCAAGAGCTTGAAAACCATCTTCGCCACCGAGGACGCCCGCACCGGGCTCTCAAGCATTCTCAGTGGTCAGAAACCGAACTATATCGGCAAATAAGGAGCCATTATGAAAGCAAGCGTACAGGGATTTCAGGACAAACAGGCTGGCAGTGGTGCCCTGTTCGAGGATATCTACCTGCTTGAAGGCAAGCGGACTCCCTTCGGCAAATATACCGGCGGACTCTCGACCATCTCACCGACCGACCTGGGGATTCTTGCCAGCCTGGCGGCGATTGAAAGTGCTGGAGTACCGGCTGGCGACATCGATCAAACCATTGTTGCCAACATCGGCCAGGCCAGTGCAGACAGCTTTTTTCTGCCGCGCCACATCGCTCTTTATGCCGGGGCACCGCTTGAAAGCACTGCACTCTTGACCCAGCGCATCTGCGGCTCGGGGATCGAACTTCTGGGCCAAGCTGCCGAGCAGCTCGCCCTCGGCAAGGCCAATCTGGTTCTGGGCTGCGGTACCGACACCATGAGCCGCTTTCCACTGGCCTCCTATTCTGCCCGTCAGGGCTTTCAGCTGGGCCGCCCCGAATTCGTCGATCTGCTCTGGGAAGCACTGAACGATACCGCTGCCGTGCCGATGGGCTGCACCGCCGACAATCTGGCCAAAGAGTATAATCTGACCCGTGAAGAGGTCGACGCTTTCGCTATGCGCAGTCAGCAGCGTTATGCCGATGCCCAGGCCGCCGGGTTCTTCGCCCAGGAAATTGCGCCGGTTGCGGCAAAAGGCATCCTGGAAATGGCCGACTACAAACCGCGCAAATACCGCTGCAACGGGCGTAACGAGGTCGCTGCCGATGAGCATCCGCGCCTGGCCAGTATGGAACAACTGGCCAAACTGCCCTACGTCTTTACCAAGGAAGGTCCGACTACCGCGGGCAGTGCTTCGGGCATCGTCGATGGTTCGGCGGCACTGCTGGTTGCCTCGGGTGATTATGTGCGCGCCAACGGCCTGAAGCCGCTTGGCAAGGTGCGCGGCTTTGCCTCAACCGGGGTCAGACCCGACATCATGGGCATCGGCCCGGTCCCGGCCATTCAGTTGTTGCTGGGACAAATGAACCTCAGCCTTGGCGACATTGATCGTTTTGAAATCAACGAGGCCTTCTCCGCCCAGTGCCTGGCGGTGGCCAAGGCCCTGGAGCTGGATCAGGACAAATTGAATATCAATGGCGGTGCGATCGCTATCGGTCACCCCCTAGGAGCAACCGGGGTGCGACTGGCGCTGACCTGCCTCAAGACTCTGCAGCGCGACCAGCTGCAACTTGGTGTCATTTCAGCCTGTATCGGTGGCGGTCAAGGGATCGCCATGGTTGTGGAGGCCTGCTGATGAGCGCCACGAACCAGCAGGCCCCGAAGCGGGTGGTTGTGATCACCGGCGCGGGGCGGGGGATCGGAGCGGCTATTGCCCAGCGCTTTGCCGCGCAGGGCGTAAAGCTGGTGCTGGTTGATGTCAACAAGGAACAGTTACAGCACCTGGCCGACAGCCTCAGTGAAACCGGCTGTGAAGTCCTGCCGATCGCGGCAGATATTTCCAGCAAGGATCAGGTTCAGCAGTTATTTGTGCAGGTTGTCGAAAAGTTCGGTACGGTCGATGTGCTGGTCAACAATGCCGGGATCATCCGCGACAATCTGATCAGCAATATTTCCGAGCAGGATTGGGATCAGGTGTTGGGCGTCAACCTGAAAGGCGCTTTTTTGTGCTGTCAGGCGGTTTTTCCGACCCTGAAAAGTCGGCGCGCGGGCAAGATCGTCAATATTGTCTCCCGCGCCTGGCTCGGCAGTATCGGCCAGGCCAACTATACCGCCAGCAAAGGCGGCCTGGTCAGCCTGACCCGGTCGCTGGCGCTTGAATTTGCCCGCTTTCAGATCAATGTCAATGCCGTCGCCCCCGGGCTGATCGATACACCCATGACGCAAGGAATGCCGCCCGAGGCCCGCGAGCGCCTGATCCGCATGCAGCCGACCGGCAAGATGGGCAAGGTTGAGGATATCGCCGCCGCAGTCGCCTTTCTGGCCTCGAATGATGCCGAGTTTATTACCGGCCAGGTGTTGCATGTCGATGGCGGTAAAAGCTGCGGACTCTTATCGCTATAGGGGAGTATGAATGAACACCTATCTGGTCGAAGCAAAACGAACTGCCATCGGCAGGGCGCATCCCGACAAAGGGCTGTACCGCGATGTCCGGGCGGATGGAATGCTCGCGGCCCTGATGCGTGGCCTGCTGGATGGCATGCCTGCCGCTGAAGCATTCACCCCGGCGATAGATGATATCTACATCGGCTGCGTCGGTCAGCATCTGGAGCAGGGCAAGAACATCGCTCGCCTCTCTGCACTGCTGGCCGGACTGCCAGACTCGATACCGGGCGTCACCGTTAATCGTCTCTGTGCTTCAAGTTTGTCCGCCTTCAACCTGGCTGCCTCGACGATCATTTCCGGCCATGCCGATCTGCTGCTGGCAGGTGGGGTTGAGCACATGACCCACGTACCGATGCAGGCCGCAACCGACTATCATCAGGAATTGCTCTCCCGCTACGAATTCCCCTTCAACAACATGGGACTGACCGCCGAAAAGGTCGCAGAGGTGTACGGCATCAGCCGCTCCGAACAGGATGAATTTGCGGTTGAAAGTCACCGTAAAGCAGTCGCCGCTCAGGAAGCGGGCCATTTTGGCCGAGAGATTGTGCCAATTCCGGCTGGAGACGTACTGGCTGACCGCGATCAATCCCCGCGCCCCGGTACCAACAGCGCCGGCCTCGCCGAGCTGAAAACAATCTTCAAGGAAAACGGCACGGTCACGGCGGGCAACAGTTCCCCGCTGAACGACGGTGCCAGCCTCACCCTGCTCGCCTCCGAAGCGGCCTCTGAGCGTTTCGCTCTGACGCGTCGGGCACGGGTGGTTGATTTTTCGGTCGTCGGGCTCGATCCCTGCCAGATGGGGATGGGTCCGGTCCCGGCAATTCGCAAGCTGTTGCAGAAAAATCAACTGGCAGTTGCGGATATCGATCTGTTTGAACTGAACGAGGCCTTTGCCAGCCAGGCTGTGGCCTGCATCAATGAATTGAAGTTGCCGTTGCAGAAGGTCAACCCTTGGGGTGGAGCTACCTCTCTCGGCCACCCCCTGGGTTGCACTGGCACCCGCCTGATCACGACCCTGCTCAATGGTCTTGAAACCAGCGGCGGCAGATACGGCATTGCTTCGTTGTGCATCGGACATGGTCAGGGGATGGCAACCCTGATCGAACGGCTCTGAGTCCGAAAACGGTCAGGATTTTTATGCAACAGCACGCCGAGGTTGAGCTCGAAGTCCGTTACGCTGAAACCGACCAGATGGGGATTGTTCATCACGCCAACTACCTGATCTGGTTTGAACTGGCCCGCACCAGACTCTGCCTTGAGGCGGGCAAACCCTATCCGGAGATTGAAGCGCTCGGCTACCTGATGATCATCACCCAGGCGCAGCAGAACTATCGACTGGCCGCCCGTTACGGCGACCAGGTCAAGGTCGTCGGCTGGCTCGACTGGGTGGCCAGTCGCAGCCTGCAGTTCGGCTATCAGGTCAAACGCGGGGACCAGCTGTTAACCACCGGATTCACCCGGCATCTATGGGTCAAGCGCGAAACACACCGACCCTGCAGTCTGCCGGAATCTTTGCGTGAAACGTTTCTTACACTTGCAGGTCAGACAACTTTCAAGGGCCCTGAAGACAAAGGGACCTAAAAATCGCGTCACAGGAGAGAATTATGTCGATAACGGCTT
The DNA here is from genome assembly GCA_024276905.1 of Deltaproteobacteria bacterium. Lineage (GTDB taxonomy): Bacteria > Desulfobacterota > Desulfuromonadia > Desulfuromonadales > Geopsychrobacteraceae > Geopsychrobacter. Next base: position 2,641 of record JAJRWF010000108.1, on the reverse strand, counting down.
ATCGCTGGATGATGAATGGAGTCAATGAACCGCTGACCCGGCAGGAATTTACTGCCGTACCCGAGGCAAACGAGGTGGTGGTCGAAGTTGCCGGATGCGGAGTCTGTCATACCGATCTGGGCTTTTTCTACGATGGCGTACGCACCAATTCGGAACTCCCGCTCACCCTTGGTCACGAAATCAGCGGCCGGGTGGTTGCGACAGGTGCAGGGACCGAGGGCTGGCTGAACAAGGCGGTGATTATCCCGGCCGTGATGCCCTGTGGTGAATGCGATCTGTGCAAGCGCGGCAAGGGCACCATCTGTCGCAGCCAGAAGATGCCGGGCAACGATATCCAAGGTGGTTTCGCCAGTCATATTGTGGTTCCGGCCCGCGATCTTTGCCCGGTTGATGAAGAGCGCCTGTCTGCTGCCGGACTGGAACTGGCCGATGTCTCGGTGGTCGCCGATGCGGTCACCACCCCCTATCAGGCGGTCTATCAGGCGGAAGTCACTCCGGGCAGTCTGGCGATTGTAATCGGCGTCGGCGGCGTCGGCGGCTACTGCGTCCAGATGGCCAAGGCCTTTGGCGCCACGGTGGTTGCGATCGATATCGATCAGGACAAACTGGATGCCATCGCCGAATATGGCGCGGCTAAAACCTTCAACGCCCGCGAAATCAGCGGCCGCGATCTGAAAAAAGCCATCGGCGCCTTTGCCAAGGAAAACGGCCTGCCGAGTACCGAGTGGTTCATCTTCGAATGCTCGGGCAGTAAACCGGGCCAGGAATCAGCCTACGGCCTGATGGTCCATGGCGCAACCCTGAGTGTGGTCGGCTTCACGATGGATAAGGTCGATATCCGCCTCTCCAACCTGATGGCCTTTCACGCCCGCGCCATCGGCAACTGGGGCTGCCTGCCGGAACACTACCCGGCGGCTCTTGATCTGGTCCTCGATGGCAAGGTCGAGCTCAAGGCTTTTACCGAACAGAAACCGCTCGGCGAAATCAACGCCGTGTTTGATGCTGTTCATCAACAGAAGATGCAACGACGGGCGATTCTGGTTCCGTGAATTCACAGGGGCCCGCCCCTACGCATATAAACAATTTCAATTAATCCGCAAGGAGATGACAAATGGCAACAACAGATCAGATTATTGCTGAAACTTCACCGTCTGAACTGATCGATCACAATCTGGTCGACCAGACGGTCGAGAGCCTGTGCGACGGCATGGTTCAATATGAAAAACGTCCGGCCAAACGGCGCGACGGTTCGGTGGTCGAAGGGCTCTACAACGCCTGGATCATCTTCAACAACCCCAAACAGTTCAACTCCTACACCACAGAAATGGTCAAGGCGACCATTCTCGCCTTCCGCCGCGCCTCGGTTGACCGTGAAGTCAACGCGGTGGTCTTTACCGCTGTCGGCGAAAAAGCCTTCTGTACCGGCGGCAACACCAAGGAATATGCCGAGTATTATGCCGGCAACCCGCAGGAATATCGCCAGTACATGCGCCTGTTCAACGACATGGTATCGGCAATCCTCGACTGCGACAAACCGGTCGTCTGCCGGGTCAACGGTATGCGCATCGGTGGCGGTCAGGAGATCGGCATGGCCTGCGATTTCACCATCGCCCATGATCTTGCCAATTTCGGCCAGGCCGGACCCAAACATGGTTCAGCCGCAATCGGCGGCGCGACCGACTTCCTGCCCGTGATGATCGGCTGCGAACAGGCGATGATTTCAGGCACCCTCTGCGAGCCTTTTTCGGCCCACAAGGCGGCCCGGCTCGGGATCATCGCCGATGTAGTCCCGGCACTGAAGATCGACGGCAAATTTGTCGCCAATCCGACCGTGATCACCGATCAGATGCTTGACGAGTACGGGCGGGTTATTCTCGGCGAGTTCAAGACCGGCGCCGACTTCAAGGCCGGCCGCGACATCATCAAGAGCGGCGAGATCGACCTGAGCATGCTCGACGAGAAGGTCGAGGAACTCTGTGCCAAACTGATCGAAACCTTTCCCGAGTGCATGACCAAGAGTCTCGAAGAGCTGCGCAAGCCGAAACTGGAAGCCTGGAACGCCAACAAAGAGAACTCACGTGCCTGGCTGGCACTCAACATGATGAACGAAGCCCGTACCGGCTTCCGCGCCTTCAATGAAGGTAACAAGGAAACCGGCCGCGAAATCGATTTCGTCAAGCTGCGTCAAGGTCTGGCCAAAGGGGTCCCCTGGACCGAAGAGCTGATCGAAAGTCTGATGCCGGGGAAATAATGTTCCGTTCAACCCTTCTCCCTGAGGGAGAAGGTGGCCGAAGGCCGGATGAGGGGATCTGTTTTGCGACAACTTCCCCCTCACCCTGGCCCTCTCCCCCAGGGAGAGGGACATGTAATCAGCAGGGGGTCAAAGGCCCCGTTGCTGAAAGATTCAAGGAAGGACAACCCGATGAGTGAAAGCCCGTTGAAAGTCTGGCTCGAGCGTGACGGCACCCTGTTGCGCCTGCGTCTGGCCCAGCCCAAAGCCAATATTGTCGACGCGGCGATGATTGCCGCTCTGGATACCGCCCTGGCCGAATATCGTGATACCAGAGAGTTGCGTGCGGTGCTGCTCGATCATGAAGGTCCACATTTCAGTTTCGGTGCCAGTGTCGCCGAGCATATGCCG
>JAJRWF010000005.1 GCA_024276905.1 Deltaproteobacteria bacterium | reverse complement strand
CCGGCGTGACAAGGGCTGGGCGGTGCTGGGCGAAGATCCGTTGCGGCGCCATCAACTGCACGAGTATCCTGGGCCGGAGCGTCGTTCCAGGTAGTCCGCTGTGACAGAGAGATTGAAAACCTGCCTTCTTTACGTTGAAGGTAGGTTTTTTTTGGAATACTATTCCAGCGCAATAGTATCGATATTGGCAACGGCCTCGTAAAAGACATTTATGCAGACGATTATCACTGAAATCAAGCGACACCTGCCTCAGGATGAGGAAGCGCGGCGTCTGTTCCATGGGCGGGGCAGGATCTTTCCCGGCTATCAGGATCTGTTGATCGACAGCTACGGATCACTCCTCTGGATCACCCTGTTTGCCGCACGAGCGCCCGCATGGCGGGCACAACTTGCTGCGGAGCTGCGCAAACTACGGCCGCAAACCACATGTATTGCCTTGCAACGTCGCGATCTGCCACACGAACCACCAGAAGTTCTTTACGGCGCACTGCCGTCCCAAGCCGTCGCCCATGAAGCTGGTTTGAACTACCAGTTGCGGCTGACTGCCGGGCAAAATATCGGTTTTTTTATTGATATGGCTGTCGGGCGCAAGTTGGTGCGGAAGAATTCAGCAGGCAAAAAAATCCTCAATCTTTTTTCCTATACCTGCAGTTTTTCTGTTGCGGCACTTGCCGGTGGGGCTCGCCAGGTGGTGAATATCGATATGAATCGCGGTGCGCTTCAGCTGGGGCGAACGAACCATCAGTTGAACAATCTCGATCTGCGCAGAGTCAGTTTTTTACCCCACGAAATTTTTCGCAGTTTGTCACGATTGCGTAAACTTGGGCCCTTTGATCTGATTATCTGTGATCCGCCTTTTGCCCAGGGCAAAAATTTTACTGCCGAAACCCATTGGCCGAAGCTCATCGCCCGGCTTGGGCCACTTCTCGCCCCGGCAGGGGAGGTGATCGCCTGTCTCAACGCGCCACAGATGAGTGCAACGGACCTGCGGTCGATCTTCGCCGAAAACCTGCCGCACCTGGACGAGGATTGCTACCTGACCGCCGGTGCTGATTTCCCCGGAGCCGATCCCGACCGAGGTCTGACAATTCAGCATTATAAGCAGCTGTCCAAAGTCAGCTACCAGCGAACATGGTGAGGATTGTTGAACAGCAATTTTCGTATTACCGCCATAACTGCGCGCTGGAGGTGGTTTCTCTTCCGGATTTGGAATGCAGGGCAAGTTGAAACGAAAGTTTGACAATTATCAGCAGGTGGCGTACGATTTAACGTACGCAAAAGGAGCGAATAATGCCTTCTATAACAGCAACAGAAGCAAGAAAGCAACTTTACAAGTTGCTGGACGAGGTTGCCGAATCGCATGTGCCGCTTCAGATCACCGGTAAGCGCAACAGTGCCGTATTGATCTCCGCTGAAGACTGGAGTGCCGTTCAGGAAACCCTGGCTCTCTATGCAGTGCCCGGCATGAAAGAATCGATTCAGGAGGGGATGAACACCCCTGTTGAGGAGTGCGACAGGGACCTTGACTGGTGAGCTGGAAGCTGGTTTACACGAAACATGCGCAAAAAGATGCAAAAAAGCTTGCGGCATCAGGCCTGAAGCCAAAAGGATTGAAACTGCTGGCCCTGCTCTCTGAAAATCCGTACCAGAACCCGCCGCCTTACGAAAAACTGGTCGGCAACCTGTCCGGAGCCTACTCCAGGCGCATCAACATACAGCATCGTCTTGTTTACCAGGTACTCGATGAAAAGAAAATCGTCAAGGTTCTGCGCATGTGGACGCACTATGAATAACCGAAATAGTTCATGAGACAAAATTCTTGCTGATGCTTTTCAGCTTGTCTCCCACCTCCCGCCTCACCCATTCAACTGATCCACCGGACTCTTGACCGCCAGGCCCGGCTTGTTCAGCACATGAGTGTAGATCATCGTCGTCGAAACATCACTGTGACCCAGCAGTTCCTGCACCGTGCGGATATCCGAACCGCTCTCAAGCAGGTGAGTTGCGAAGGAATGACGCAGGGTGTGCGGGGTAACCCGTTTGCTCAACCCGCATTTCCGCGCCGCAGAGCGAACAGCATGTTGAACAGATGTCTCGGCATAGTGATGTCGTCGGATCTTGCCACTTTCAGGATCAACACTGACTTTGGTCGCCGGAAAAACATACTGCCAACGCCAATCTGAAGCAGAATCTGGATATTTTTTGTGTAACGCAGTCGGCAGCCAGACCTCTCCGTAGCCGCGCTTTAAATCCTCGGTGTGCAGACGTCTCGCCGCAACGATTTGCGCTTTCAACGGTGCCACACAAAGAGCGGGCAGAATCGCGACCCGATCCTTGCGTCCCTTGCCATCACGAACCAGAATCTGGTTGTTGGCAAAGTCAATATCCTTGATACGCAGGCGGATCGCTTCCATCAGGCGCAGACCGGCCCCATAGAGCAGGTGGCAGATTAAAAGGTGTGGTGGGTTCAGGTCATCCAGCAGGGCCGTGACTTCCTCGCGTGCCAGAACCACCGGCACCTTGATCGGTTTACGTGCCCGGGAAAAATCGGAAAAATCACCCAATTCACGCTCTTCCGAAATTTTGAACAGAAAAAGCAGCGCGTTCAATGCCTGCTTCTGCGTATTGACAGCGACATTGACCTCTTCAGCCAGGTGGGTCAGAAAAGCCATGACGGAGCTTTCATCCAGATCAGAGATTTTTCGATTCGGAAAATAAGTCAGAAAGCGGGTCGCCCAGTCCAGATAGGCCGCTTGCGTGCGTTTGGCATACTGGCGACCGATCAGCGTACTGCGCATCTTCTGTAGAACCTTCTGATGCCCGGTTGACAGAGAGTCCGAAGAAACCTTTTTCTTTTCAATCGGTCGGGGATTCGCTTTGCCAACGGCCCAGGATATTTTCAGCTGATCCCTGAACAGATGCCACAACGCAACCCGCGCCTGGCTCCACTGCCAGTCTTCGATCGCGGGGTTATCCTGCAAATTATCGAGAAAAGCAGAGACATGCTCAGGCTGGCATTCGGACAAGGGGCGTTGGCCGAAAAACTGGATAAACTGCTGACACCAGCCAATATACCAGCGGATATGGTCCGGTTTGATGCTGTTCTTGATCAGACAGTTTTCGTAGTTTTGCCAGAAACGAGCGTTGAGTTCAGTTCCCCTTACCGATTTTGACATATCCCCCTCCCGAAATGTATTGTGATAAAGTGCCAACAAAAGATTACAAATATTTGTCTGTAGCACAAGGTTAAAGGTCGTTTTTTTTTGAAAAGATAAGGAGGAGGGGGAAGTTGACAATATACCCAAAAAAGTTATATTCAAGGGAGGGTTGGCGCATCGAGTTTACAAACCGCGCCAGAAAACAGAAAATGAAGCTCCCGGTAAGAGTGCAGGAAACACTCTACCAATTGGTCAAAGAAATCGAAAAACTCGGTCCCGTATGCGGAGACTGGCCAAATTATTCACGGTTGCCTGGAGGCAGGCACCATTGCCACCTCAAAAAAGGCAAACCGACCTATGTCGCTGTCTGGCAGCACGATGCAGGGCAGGTTCGGGTGGTGGAGGTTGTTTATGTCGGTAGCCACGAAAAAGCCCCATACTGATGAACTGGTAACAGTACAGTTACGTGTTCGTCGACAAAACGTGCAGAAGATAAAAGACTATGCGCAGGCTGTTGAGTCGGGAACAGATCAAACCTACAGTATCTCAGAAGTTTTTCCCGAGTATGAAAAGCAGAATCCGGTTGCCTTACGCGCCTATCGTACCCGAGAAGGTCTGACTCAAAAACAATTGGCAGCACTGACCGATATACCCCAGCGGCATTTAAGTGAAATGGAAAATGGTAAACGGGGTATAGGGAAAGAACGTGCCCACAAACTCGCAGCAGCCCTAAATATAAGTGATTACCGTGTTCTTTTGTAAGATATTGTATTTACAAGAGAACTTAACCAATACACCGCAATGCGGCATATCCAATATACCGCATTGTGCCTAATCCCTGTT
>JAJRWF010000107.1 GCA_024276905.1 Deltaproteobacteria bacterium | reverse complement strand
TGGTGCTGGAGGTAGTCCCGAACCAGCTGACCACGGGAGGGCCGTTGTGGAAGATTGGTGCCGGCTTCGCGAAAATTGGTGACAGCGGCAAGTTGACCCTGTCGGTTCAGGGCCAGCCAGCCGCCACCGCCTTCAAGATCCCGTCCACCGAGCAATTGTGGGTCTGTGTGCCACCAGTGCAGCGGCCGGGTCGGCCTGGCGTAGTATTCATCACGATTGGCGGCCAGGATCAGCGGAAAGTCGGGATGGCTGTCGATTGCAAAAAGAATCAGGCACATATTTTTGTGGTCCCCGCAAAATTGACCTGATTTCAGGCTGTTCCATCAGGCTACTGTTTTTTCTCTTTCTCTTTGCGGGTAGCGTAGACCAGCAGTTTCTGGTCGGTATAGGTTTCTACTTCGCCGGCGAAGGATTCAATCTGGAAGAAATCGTGGATCTTGGCTGGAGCGTCCATGAAGAAGCGGTTCAGTTCCTGGATTTTACTTTTGTTCATCCCGGCCCGTCGCGCCCAGTCATGGAAATCATGTTGTTTGGGCAGGATCCTGGTTTCGTGCAGAATCAGCTCGGCGTCAACGATCATTTGTCGCCACACATCCTCAGTGTAGGCACGAATATGTGTCGGGTCACGCATCTTTTCCATGGTCTGGTAGAATTCCGCGATCTCCGGATCCGAGGGGAGCAGGGTGTCGATGATGACCATGCGACCGCCACGGCGCAGCACGCGATGAAATTCCTTGAGGGCGCGAGGCACATCGGGAAAGTGATGGGGAGCGATTCTGCAGGTCAGCAGCGTGAATGATCCTGCCGGGAAGGGCAGGTCCTCAGCATCCGCTTCGCGGAAAATAACGTTATCGACGCCACCCTCTTCGGCAATGTGCTCCTGGGCTTTTTTGAGCATCTGCATGGTGAGGTCTGATGCTACGACCTGCCGAACCCTGGGCGCGAAGTAGAGAGCGGTATGGCCACCGCCACAGGCGACGTCGAGCATGTTGTCTTCGGGGGTTGGTTGCAGTAGCTCAGCGGCCGCATCGAGATCCTTGCCCCCACTGAAGGACTCGGAGTAGACATATTCCATGGCGGCGCGACCGAACTGTTCACGAACCCGGTTTTTAAACTTCTGGCTCATCTTGGAACCTCCAGCGAGTGCATGGGTCTGAATCCGGCGGGTACTCGCAGATTCAGGAGCAGTATAGCATTTCAGGAAAAAATGTCTTGGAGAAGTTTGACCAATAAGGTATTTTTTTGCGGTTTGGTTTGCAATTGGTCGCGGCACGGCTTTTGCTGATCATGAGCGCATCTTTGTTTCGCGGCGTTGTTGACCGGTCGGAACTCGGCGGAAACTTGTCTTTCGTGGCAAAGGCACGTCAGAAACTACCCCAGAAACGAAAATAAAGGATAGGCACACCGATGGACAACTTTGTAACTGTGTTAACCGGCCTGGTGATCGGAATCTGGGATGAGTTTATATATATCCTTCCCTACCTGGCTATCGGGGTATTGCTGGAGGCGGTCATTCGCACTATGAAGTGGCACCTCAAAATCCGTCATGCCCTGACCCGTTTCGGTGGGTTCACGATTCTGCTTGCGACACTGCTCGGTGCGGTCAGTCCACTTTGTGCCTGTGCGACCTTGCCGCTGGTTATTTCTCTCTTGTTGGCAGGGTTGCCATTGGCGCCGGCTATGGCACTATTAGTCACTTAGCAGTTGATGAGCCCTGCCGGCTATACCCTGCTTAACTGGGAACTGGGCCCGGTGTGGGCCAATGCGGTTCTGGTCAGTGCGCTGTTGTTCGGTCTTTTTGCCGGTTACGTGACCCATTTCATGCGTCGCTACGGGTTTACCGAAGAGGTGATTTTCAAAAACAGTCTGCCTGAAGGGGATTTTCACGATCCGGATTATCCGGTCGAGGAGTTGCGTTGTGATTGTGGCAAGCAGCTGTCGCACCGTGTGAATCGCTGTACTCATAACAAGTTCCTGGTTTTTCTGGCCAAATTCTGGGAAGGGATGATCAAGATCGGCAAGTTTGCTCTGCTCGGGGTCGTCATCGAGGTTCTGGCGGTGCAGTTTATCCCGACCGAATGGGTTTCGAGCCTTCTGGAGGGCAATAGTATTCTGCCGGTTTTTGCTCTGACCTTTGCAACCATTCCGCTTCATCTGCAGCAGGTGACTGCCGCGGCAATGCTCTACGGGTTTGTTTCACCGGAATTCGGTGAGGGGATTAAGCTGGCCAGGGGGGCCGGGATTGCTTTGCTGGTCGGTGGTCCGGTAACCGCCCTGCCGGTTATGGGCCTGTTTATTGCGATGTTCAAGAAACGGGTGCTGGCGCTTTATCTGACAATCTGTATCAGCGGAACTCTGGTTCTGGCCCTGGGGTATCGCGCCCTGCCATTTTTCTGACCTGTTATTTCGTTGCAGACAACATAAAAAAGGCCGTCCGATTCGGACGGCCTTTTTTATGCGGTGATGTCGCCTTAAGCACGATCTTCACTCAGGTCCGTTTTCAGTTCCTGCCGATCGTCGTATCTCTCCTGGCGGAAATCCTGACGGTCATCACGTCGATCCTCCCGGTAGTCTTTCTGGTCTGAACGGCTTTGTTGGCGAATTTCTCGGCGCTCTCCCGGAGTTTCGGCCATCATCAGCTTATTGCGATATTCTCCGAGATCCTGACGTTGGTCGATCCGATCCTGACGCCGTTCCTGGCGAAAGCTTTGGCGATCATCACGCCGGTCGGTTCGGTAGTCACGGACGTCCTGTCGTTGTGCGGTATTCGGTGACGGCTGGTCCTGTTTGCTGCGGAAGTCGCGCCGATCACTACGTCTTTCGCTGCGGAAGTCACGGTTGTCTGCGCGGCGGTCGGCACGATAGTCGCGTTGGTCCCGCCGGGCGTCATGACGAATGGCCTGTTTTGCCTGTCTGCTGTCAGCATTCCGCATGTCGCGGCGGTAACCACGCATATCCTGGCGTTGATTCTGACGGTCCTGGCGCCGTTCGTGACGATAATTCTGACGATCACCACGACGTTCCTGGTGATACTGTTTGAAATTTCTGTGCATTGACCGGTTGGGGCCGGTGGCGTAAGCAGGCAGGGCGATCAGGCTTGCAAGGGCAAGCAGTCCAAGGGTGCGAATCAGGTGTAACATTATATCCTCCGTAGGTTGGTAAGCATGGTGTCGGTGACGGCCGTTTGTTTCTTTGACGCCGGAGGAGAGACAAAGGTTTACACGATTCAGAAAAAAACGAAGGCAGTATTCAGTCTTCGGTTTTTTCTTCTTGTAAAAGGGCGCGACGGCCAAGCTCATCGAGGATCGTAGAACACGCTGTTCCGAGTGTTTCCGGAATATCCGGCAGTTGTTGCAGCTGGCTGTCAAGTCGCCTGACGGTCGTCAGGGCCTGGCGCAGCAATTGTTCTTCGGAGGGCGGATTATTCTGCCCGCTGAATTCGCGAAACTGTTTGGCCACTGTCGGGTGGCTACGCTCTTTTTCGATCACTGTGTCACGCAGCTGCTGATACTGTTCATCGTTGAGCTGTTGTTCTTCGCGCGCTTGACGGAGTAGATCAATGGAGCGGTAGTCGGGAATCGGTTGCATTTGCCGGCTGCGGGCCAGGATTTCAGGTTCCTCTTTTTCTAGGTAACGGTAGGCGCCAGTCAGCTTGATCGCGGTGTCTTTTTTTATGCGCACCTCCTGGCGACAGTAGTCGTCAAAAGAGTTGTAGCCCCAGGCACTGTATTCTCCCGCGTTTCTCACCAGACAGAGCTGTTCGCCCAATTCAACCCAGCTTGATTTGAATTGGCGGGCGACGCTCAGGACCCGGTAGCGCGGGGAGGCGGGGTCGAGCTGCTGCATAATCTGTTCGATAACCAGTTCGCCTTTGGTCTTCGGGGTATCGCGCATGATGAAATATCCTTTTTGGATCTTGCCGGAAGCAGGTTGTCAGTTGACAAAAAGGAAAGCAGGTTAGCATAACGCCGGTTTTTGTGGCCAGTAAAGAGCGCCTCGGGTACAATGCGGCAAATTTTTATCAGAGGTTTTTATTGATGAACAAATATCAGGTCGGACCGGAGACTGTCCGCATGATTGCCCTGCGGCATCCCTGGGTGTTGGCGGACCGTTACACCAAACAATGGTCGGGTGCAAGGACCGGCGAGTTGGCTTTGCTCTGTGATGATCGACAGCGGCCTCTGGCCACGGCGCTGCTTGATCCCGGTGACCGGGTGGTGGCACGCATCCTCGGTCCACCGGGAATACGACCCGACGGCGGCTGGTTTCGCAACCGCCTGCAGCGGGCGAAACAGTTGCGCCTGCAGGCGGGGCTGGAAGATACGGATGTCTACCGACTGGCCAACGGCGAGGGAGACGGGCTGCCCGGCTTGACCATCGATTGCTATGCCGATTATCTGATGGTTCAGCTCTATACCCCGGCTTGGGACAGTTACCTGCCGATTCTGCTGGAGGTCCTGCAGGAGCTTTTTGCGCCCTTGGGGATCTACCGCAAATTACGCCCGCAGGAGACGCGCCAACTGGAAGCCAGAAGTGGCGACAAAAAATACAGTCAGCTGGTACGCGGTCAGGCAGCGCCGGTGCCATTACTGGTCGAGGAGAATGGTCTGCGTTATCAGACCGACCTGCGGGAAGGGCTGAACACCGGAATTTTTCCCGATCAACGCCGCCATCGCCTCGACCTGATGCAGCGTGTCAAGGGCAAGCGTTTTCTTAACCTGTTCGCGTTTACCGGGGCATTTTCAGTGGCCGCAGCCGCTGCCGGTGCGAAACAGGTCACCAGTATCGATGTTTCGGCCCGCTATCTCGCCGTGGCCCGTGAGAATTTTTCACTAAACAGGATCAATCCCAAGCAGCATCGTTTTATTATTGGCGATGTTTTCGGCGAACTGGAAAAACTGCAACAGACCGGCGCACGTTTCGATATTATCTTGTTTGATCCGCCCTCATTTTCGACCACCAAAAAGAGCCGGTTTTCAACCCGTGGCGGCACCGCACAGTTGGTGCAAGCCAGTCTGCCGTTGCTCGAAAGTGGTGGGTTGCTCATTGCGTCCTCCAACCATCAGAAAGTCGATATGACAAGCTACCTCAAGGAGTTGCGGCGTGGAGCTATTGAGGTTGGCAGCGAATTGCGCACGATCTATCGGGGTGGTCAGCCGGCAGATTTTCCGGTACCGGTCAGCTTTCCTGAAGGGAATTACCTCAAGTACGTGATCAGCGCCAGAGATTGATTGCTGCCTCGGGCTTTGCCGTAGAATCCCCTTTCCGCTTTCTTGAGGTCAGGGCTACACATCCCGCATGGATCTGCTAAAATATTCTCCGGAGTCCATTTCAGGCTTTCCCCCATCGCTTGCGTTTGCCAATAGTCGAGGGAGTACCGTGGAGCATTTTTTACGGGTTGAAGAGAGTGGCCGGATTGAAGCCCTGCAGGAAATCTGCGTCGAATTCGAATCTCGTGACGACATCGCCGGATTATTAATCCTGGCCTGTGATGCTAACGGCTATCGGCCTGACAATCTCGATTTACTCCTCAAGGGCCGGACACTCCCTGTTATCGGGGCTGTTTTTCCTGAACTTGTCAGCGGTAACAGAAAAATCAGCCGCGGTACTATTGTGATCGGGATGAAGAACCGGGCCCGTATCTTCAGCGTTGCCGGGCTCAGTGACGAAAACGTCGATTATGATGAACTGATCAACCGCACCGTGCCCGAGCCTGGAAATGCCCGGACGGCGCTGGTATTTGTCGATGGATTTGCCGGACGGATTGCGGCCCTGCTTGAGGGGTTGTTCAACAATTTCGGCCTGGAAGTCAACTATCTGGGCGGCGGAGCGGGTTCGCTGACTCTGGAGCGCAAACCCTGCCTGCTGACCAATCAGGGGATGTTGGAGGATGCGGCGGTGATTGCGCTGCTTGATCTGCCCAGCGGCGTCGGTGTGCAGCATGGCTGGAGTTCTGTCGCCGGTCCTTTCAAGGCCACGGAGTGCCACCAGGGGACGATAGCCAGCCTTGACTGGCAACCGGCCTACGAAGTCTATCGCCAGGTTGTTGAAGCCCGACCGGGGGAGGTTTTCGATCCCGATGATTTTTACGCGACCGCGCAGAAGTATCCCTTCGGTCTCCGGAAACTTGATGCCGAGATGGTGGTGCGCGACCCTTTTCAGGTTGGAGAAAAGGGTGAAATTATCTGTGTCGGTGACGTGCCGCTGAACAGTTATCTGTATGTTCTGACCAGCGATGTCCCAACGCTGGTTGATGCGGCCTCCGAGGCGTTACGCCTTGCGTTGGCGCAATGTCCGGGACGGGGCGAAGATCTGCCTGTCCTGCTGTTTGACTGTATCTCCCGCGCCCTTTTTATGGGTGAGCGGTTTGACGATGAACTGAACGTTTTTGATCAACCCGGCAGGACCGTGGTCGGCGCCCTGACGATAGGTGAAATTGCCAACAGCGGCAGATCCTATCTGGAATTGTTCAACAAGACGGCGGTGGTCGGGGTCATCGATTTATGAGCCCGTCAAAATCCGAACTGATTCAGATCTATTACGAGATGGCGATGGCCATCAATGATGCTTCGGAACTGCCGCAGATGCTGAAGCAGTCCCTGACTACGATGGTTCGCAAGTTGAACTGTTGCGCCGGCGGCATTCATTTACTCGATATTGAACCTGACAGTTTGCCGGGGTTCTATCCGGCGGCCACGATTCCACGGACCAGCGCGCGGATCGCTTCCTATGCCGAGGCTCTGGCGCAATTGCCACAACCGCCGACCCGTGACAGCCTCGATCAGTTCTCGGAACGTCTGCCCTTGAGCGGGAGCTGTCTCAATGGTGACCGATTCTACTTTTTCGACCTTCTACCGCACGGCTTTTTGCTGTTGCTCAAATGTGAGACCAGTCTTGATCCACTGATCGTCAAAGAGTTGTTGCCGATCGCCGCCCGTCTGACCCAGGCGATCGGAACCTGCCGTCAGCGGCAGGCGTTGCAGGAAAGTATTGACCACTTGAGCCTGGTCAGTGATGAGTTACGTCACTATAAGGAAAGCCTTGAGGAGATGGTCGAAACCCGGACGGCCGCGTTGCAGCAGGAGATGGTGGAAAGATGTCTTGCCGAGGAGGAGCTGCGTCAGAGCGAAGAACGCCATCGGTTGTTTCTGCAGCAACTGCCTGATCCGGTCGCTGTCTTCAATCGACAGTGTGTTCCGCTTTACGTAAATCAGGAGTTTTCCAAAACGTTCGGTTGGGCCCCTGAAGATTTTTCAACGGAAGAATGTCCCCTGCTCTGTGAAGAGAGCGGTGAAAAAGGTGAATGGTTGCAGCGACAGATTGCCAGCGGCAAATCACTGGCCGGGTTTGAGGTCAGTTTGCAGAACCGTTCCGGGGAAATATTGCGGGTTGCCGTCAGCGGGATTCCCGCCCCGCAGATCGGAGATGCGGAAAGTCTGCAGGTGTTGGTATTGCGGGATGTGACCGAGCAGCATCGGCTCGAAAACCAACTCCGTCATTCCCAGAAGATGCAGGCAATCGGAACCCTCACCGGCGGTATCGCGCATGACTTTAATAACTTGTTACAAGCTATATCAGGCTACACGCAGCTGTTGCAGAGACGTATCGAGAGTGACAGCCGTGAGGGCTCTTTTCTAGACTCTATTTCCCTGTCAACCGAGCGCGCCGCTGATCTGGTCAAGCAGTTGTTGATCGCCAGTCGGCGCGGTGAGAGTCAGCTGCAGCCCATCGATCTGAATGAATGTGTGGAACAGGCATCAAAGCTGCTGGAACGCACGCTGGTCAAGATGGTGCGGATTGATAAACACCTCAGTGATGAATCGTTGATTGTAAATGGCGATACCGGACAACTCGAACAGGTTCTATTGAACCTGGCTAACAATGCCCAGGCCGCGATGCCGAAAGGCGGAATCCTGACATTTTCGACGGAAAAGGTTGAACTTGACAAGACTTTTTGTCAGGGACGGGATGGACTCTCGCCGGGGACGTATGCGCAGCTCAGGGTCGCCGACAGTGGTCTTGGCATGAGTCCTCAGGTGCTTGATCACATTTTTGAACCTTTCTTCACCACCAAGGATATCGGTGAAGGCACCGGCCTCGGACTGTCGAGCGCCTATGGTATTGTGCGCAACCATATGGGCACGATACAGTGCTACAGTGAACCCGGCAAAGGTACAGTTTTTCTGATCTATCTGCCGCTGGCCTCTGAGTCCTTAACTGGACAGTCGAGCCCGGCGGAATACTGTCCGCTGCCTGGTGGAGAAGAGACCCTGCTGATTGTCGACGATGATGTCTCGGTGGCCAATTTTGCGCGCTCGATTCTGGAGGAGGGTGGTTACCGGATTATCCAGGCCGCAACCGGAGAAGAGGCCCTGGAGATCTATGCGCGCAGAAGAGAGGACATTTCGTTGGTTATCCTTGATCTCGGCATGCCGGGGATGGGGGGCGAAAAGTGTCTTGAAGCGTTGCGTGCAGCTGATCCTGATGTCCGGGTGCTGATTGCCAGCGGCTACGCGACCAAGGATCAGGCGCAACGGGTTATAGACCTGGGTGCCGCAGCCTTTGTCGGTAAACCCTACCGGGTCGAAATAATTCTCAAGGAAGTGCGACTGGCCATTGATAGTGAGTAGTCGCAATAGTTGCCAGGCGATAGAAGTTTCCCTCCCTCCGAGTTCGTTCAGATTTTCCCGCGGTGAACCGAAAGTTCTTTTTGATCCTGGTTTTCTTTTGCCGGGGATTCGTGTAAAAATAGGATCGTAGTGTCTCATCCGCGTTAATTTCTGTATGGATTCACCCAAAGATAAAAAACTGGATTGTGAAAGATGTTTTTTCTGATTTTCTTTGTGCCTGTCGGTCTGGTTACTGCTTACCTGGCGTTCAGCTGTGTGCGGCAGAAACATACCGGCGCTGCTTTGCTGATGGGCGGGATCGCAGCGGTCTGTCTGATTATTTCTCTGCTGATTCTGGCAGCCGGAATGTTTGTTGTCAAGGCGACCTGAGCCCCTTGTTTTGACGAGGCGTTTCTGTTAAAAAGGTCCATTCGAATCGGGATTATAAACAGGAGTGGTAAATATGGGATTGATGAAGGGTAAACGTGGCATTATTGTCGGCGTCGCAAACAACAAAAGTATCGCCTGGGGGGTTGCGCAGCAGTTAAAAGAAGCGGGCGCCGAAATCGCTTTTACCTATCTGAACTCGGCTCTTGAAAAGCGGGTTCGGCCTTTGGCTGAAAGCCTCGGGTCTGAAGTTGTCCTGCCCTGTGACGTGCAGGATGAAGCGCAGCTTGAGGCAGTCTTTACGGAACTTGGAGAACGCTGGGGGAACATCGATTTTGTGGTCCATGCTGTTGCGTTTGCTAACCGGGACGATCTGAAAAACCCTTTTTCACAGACAAGTCGCGAAGGGTTTCAGCTGGCTCTTGACGTCAGCGCCTACTCGTTAATTTCAATGACCCGTGCGGCATTACCGATCATGAATGAGGGAGGCAGCATTGTCACCATGACCTACCTTGGTGCCATGCGTGCGATTCCCGGATATAACATCATGGGTGTGGCTAAAGCGGCCCTTGAAGCATCCGTGCGCTACCTGGCAGCCGAACTTGGAGAGAAGGGCATTCGGGTGAATGCGGTCTCCGCGGGTCCGATCAAGACGCTGGCCGCCTCGGGAGTAGGCAATTTCAATGAAAAACTGCGGGTAATGGAAGCGCGGTCGCCGCTCAAGCGGACTGTCTCCCAGGAGGAAGTCGGCAAGGCTTCTCTTTATCTGCTCTCCGATCTCGCTACTGGTGTGACCGGTGAAGTTCACTACGTTGATGGTGGATTCAGCATTGCTGAAGGGTGAGATTTTTTTAGCAGATTTTCGTGAAAAGGCCCCGTATGGGGCCTTTTCCGTTTCTGATGACAGGCAGAATAAATGATTCATGGCAAAATCAGTGGCCTGAAGCCGAGTGACCTCAAAGCTCTGGAGCGGATCTTTCGCCGCCGTGTTCCGACCGACAGTCTGATCGGTAACGAACTGGCGCGTTATCTGACCGAACACTCAGCGCGCATCGGACGGCAGATTGGTCTGATCATCAACCGGGCTGGCGAGGTGTTGCACGTCATCGTCGGGGATAATCGCGAAATCCTCATCCCCGATCTCTCGGGATTCGCTCTTGGTCGCAGCGGCTTGCGTGGCTTGCGTTGCGTCCATACCCACCTCAAGCAGGAACCCCTCTCGCGTGACGACCTGACCGACCTTGAACTCTTGCGTCTTGATACTATGGTCGCCATTGGGGTCGGGGCCCAGGGCCTGCCGGGCCGGGTTGAATATGCCCATCTCTTGCCGACCCGTGATAAGGCTCAGATTGAACGGGTACAAGGTGACGATTTCTATCAGCTTGAACTCGATTTTTCTGCCTTCATCCAGGCACTCGATGCTGAGATGGAAAGGCTGGCTAACGAAACAGTCGATCTGGAAGATGGTCGCGAGCGAGCCTTACTGATCTGTGTTGGCCATAGCTCAAAACGTCAGATGGAAGACTCCCTGGCCGAATTGCGTGAATTGGCCAAAACCGCTGACCTGCAGGTAGTCGATCAGATTGTCCAGCGTCCGCGTCGACTGCATCCACGTTATCTGGTTGGTGAAGGCAAGCTGCGCGAGATCGTGATCAATGCATTGCAGCAACGCGTGACCCTGCTGGTTTTTGATCGTGACCTGACACCCAATCAGGTGCGTGCTATCAGCGAGATCACCGAGGTCAAGGTTATCGACCGCACCCAGTTGATTCTGGATATCTTTGCTCGTCGGGCTCAATCTCGTGATGGCAAGGTGCAGGTTGAGCTGGCTCAACTTAAATACATTTTGCCACGCTTGAGCGGCAAAGGGACCGCATTGTCACGGCTGATGGGCGGGATTGGCGGCCGTGGCCCCGGAGAAACCAAGCTCGAAATCGATCGGCGGAGAACCCGCGACCGAATCCGTCGTCTTGAAAAAGAACTCGAATCCCTTGGTCGTGGCCGCCAACAACGGCGTCAGAAACGGGTGCGTGCCGGAGTGCCGATCATCTCAATTGTCGGTTATACCAACGCCGGGAAATCAACATTGCTCAACGCTCTGACCCAGAGTGATGTGTTGACCGAAAACCTGCTCTTTGCCACCCTCGATACCGCCACGCGAAGGTTGCGTTTTCCGCTCGACCGCGAAGTCATCATCACCGATACCGTCGGCTTTATTCGTGATCTGCCCCCCAGTCTGGTCGGGGCCTTTCGTGCGACCCTCGAAGAGCTCGAAGATGCCGGGCTGCTGCTGCATCTGGTCGATCTGTCGAATCCGCGCTTCACGGAACAGATCGAGGCTGTTGAAAAGATTCTCGCCAGTCTTGATCTGGGCCAACGGGCACAGTTGCTGGTCTTCAACAAGGTCGATCAACTGGACAAAGACGAGGTTGCCGCACTTTGCCGCCGCTACGACGCCCTGCCGATAAGCGCTCTTGATCGTGGATCTTTCAAACCTTTGTTGGTTGAAATGCAGCGCCGCTTCTGGCCGCAGGAAGAGCCTTCACCGACTTGACATTCAGGCAAGATTTCCGTTAGTCTGGCGCCGTCAGATTGTATACAGATTGTCAAAAACTGCCGAATTTACAGGAGCTTCATGAAATTGTCCTGTTTGTTTTTGGTGGTTATGGAGGCTATGCAATGTTACGATTGGTCTGGGGAACAGCGCTGCTGATGATTGCCGCCGGGTGTCTGCCCTCTGCCCCTCTCCATCTTCGCGCTGCCGGTGAGACTGCTGTTCCGCTTGCTGTGGTCGAGCCTGTGGTTCCCGTGGTCGAAGCGCTTCCCGCGTACGACCCTCTTTTGACTGCCGCGGTCCAGGCCGGTTTGCTCGCCCCGGTTCCGCCGTCGGTTGAAGATTTTATTGCCCATCGACCTCCGTTGCAGTACACCGGGGATATTCCGATTGAGAGTAACCCGCGGGTTGACAAGCTGGTTGCCTACTACGCCGGTCCGGCACGAAAAATGTTCGGCCGTTGGCTGGAGCGGGCAGGTAAGCACATTCCCCGCATCCAGATGGTTTTTGCCAGTGAAGGGCTGCCACTCGATCTGGCCTACCTGGCGATGATCGAATCAGGCTTCAATGAAAAGGCTTACAGCTGGGCGCATGCCGCAGGACCCTGGCAGTTTATCGAAAGTACCGGGCGGATCTACGGACTCGACAATAACTGGTGGCTCGATGAGCGGCGCGATATTGAGAAGTCGACGCGGGCTGCAGCCCGTTTTCTCAAGTATCTCAACCAGCGTTTCGATGGTCACTGGTATCTGGCGGTTGCCGCGTATAATGCCGGTGGCGGCAAGGTACGTAAAGCCATTCGTAAAGCAGGCAGCCGTGATTTCTGGACCCTGGCCCGTGGTAAGGTTTTGCGTGCCGAAACCAAAAACTACGTCCCGAAACTGCTCGCCGCATTGACCATCGTGCGCGATCTGGAAGCCTATGGTTTCGCAGATCTCGATTTTGAGCATCAACCGAAATATGAAGTTGTGACTCTGCCGACTACCACCGACCTCGAAGTTGTGGCCGAGCTGAGCGGCAGTGGCTACGCGGAACTCAAAGCATTGAATCCCGAACTCAAGCGCTGGTGCACGCCACCGGGAGTCCGTGATTACCAGTTGCGAGTCCCGGCCGGTCGCGGAGATATTTTTCGTACCGCCTATGCCGATCTGCCGCAAAAAGATCGTGCCCGTTACCACCGGCACAAGATTGCTGCCGGAGATAATTTACGCTCGTTGGCCAGGAAATATCGTATCCGCGTTGATGACATCGTCAGCCTTAACAAAATCAAGAACCCCAGGGCTCTGCAGATCGGTCAGGATCTGATCCTGCCGCTGCGTGAGGGCTTTACCCAGTTGCCGATTGATGAACTGGCTGATGATTATCTACGTAGTCGGCGTCAGCTCTATACGGTCCGTTCCGGTGACAGTTTGTGGAAAATTTCACAGCGTTTCGGAGTGACGCAGAAACAGTTGCGGATCTGGAATCGCCTTGGCTGGAGTAACATCTTGCGGCCCGGTCAGGTGCTGGCGGTTTCCAAACGCGGGCAGAAAAAAGTGGTGCGCAAGAAGACCGCCCGCTATAAGGGTCCATCGAAAAAGATGGTCTACCTGGTCCGCCGTGGCGACACCCTCTGGGGGATTGGACGGCAGTTCGATGTTGCGACCGAGAATATCCGACTCTGGAATGATCTGACCCGTAATCATGTTCTGCGCCCGGGGCAGAAGCTGACCCTGCACGTTCCGGCGTCACGCCGCAGTTGATGAAGTCAGTCCCTGACAGGGTCCTGGCACTTTACCGCCTGGATGAATCCGCCGATTTTAAAGATTATATGCGGCTCTATTTCGGAGCAGAATTCTGTAGCTGGGCGATGCCGCCACAGGATGAAATCCTCCAAGCGCGGTGCCGGGCTCGCAGCGCCGGGCTGGCGTTTACCCTGATGACACCGATTTTGCGCGAAGAGACTCTGGCCGAGATGTCAGAGCTTTTCTCCCAACTGGCTTCCGGCTGGCAGGACGAGGATGAACTGCTGATCTCGGATTTTGGCACCCTTGAACCCGCCCGGAAAATTCTGCCTCAGGCGCAGGTTCTTCTTGGCCGTGCCCTCTCCGGTCAGAAGCGCGGTCCGCGTATCGAGGAACTGCAGCTCTCCGTCGCGGCGACAGATTATTTCAGACAGGGGCGCTGGTACGGTCGGGAAGCAGGTAGATTGCTGGCCGAAATCGGTATCAAGCGGGTCGAACTGGATAATCTTCTGCAGGGGATTGCGCCGCTGCCTGCAGACCTCAAGGGTTCACTGCATTACCCCTGGCTGCTGGTGACCAGCAGCCGCAATTGTCCCTATCATCACGACAAGAGCGGGCGCCGTTGTTCTGTCGGTTGTGGAGAGGTGTTTCGTTTAGAGACGCCGCAGACAGCACACCCGCTGTTGCAGGCCGGGAACAGTCAATTTATAGAAAATCGCAATCTTCCGGCAGATCTCGGCTCTTTGGGTATTGATCGCCTGGTGGAACATCCGCATCTGCCAAGATAAGCTTGCGACGCGGTTTGCTTTGACATTTAAGCCCCGGATTGTTACAGTTTGCAGCCTGAAATGGCCCGTCTTTCCGGGCTTTTTGCTTGAATAGAATTAAAGGACCGATTTTATGTATAACCTGCTGATTTCATTCGTTTGTTCGACGGCCGTTTCATTTGCGATGTTAGAACTCGCCGGTCAAAATATCTGGGTGTCGGGCATTTCCGCCCTTGCCGTTTTTGCTGTCACCTATGTCCTGATAATGCGTGTTGTCATGAAAAAGTTTTCTGCCCTGATGGAGGAAGCGCAGCGTGATGTGCAGGCCAACCGTGCCGATCGGGCGGTGCAGGTGATGAAGAGTGCTTTCAAGTACGCACCCTGGCAGCTTTACGTCAAGGAGCAGATCAACGCCCAGATCGGCAGCATTCTTTACCTCAAGCGAGACTTCAATGAAGCACTGCCCTACCTGGAAAAGGCTTTTATCCGTCACTGGGTAGCAATGGCGATGCTCGGCATCAGCTATATGAAGAAGAACAAGCAGCAGAAGATGATCGAAACTTTCAATAAGGCAACTTCGGCAGCGAAGAAAGAACCGCTGGTCTGGGCCGTCTATGCCTATTGTCTGGACAAGAGCGGCGAGCGCTCTCAGGCAATTGCGACCCTGGAGAAGGGCTTGAAGAAAAATCCGGGTGATGAAGGCCTGAATGAGAACCTTGAACTGCTTCAGAACGGCAAGAAGATGAAGATGAAGGCTTTCGGCGACATGTGGTACCAGTTTCACCTCGAAAAGCCCGGTGCAATTATCAAAAAACAGACCAAGGCGATGACCGGTCGGCGCAAGATGGTACGGCGCTGATTTTTCAACTGCGAAGGGACCGTCTGGTAACGATGGCAAAAAAGAAACGCAGTCCAAAAAACACCCCGGAAACTATGAACAATAACCCCTTCAGGGCACTGAAGGGGTTTGCTGTTTCTGACGCAGAAGATGAGGCACTGCCTGCCGCGGAGAAAATTGAACCTGCCGTTCAGGCTAAGGAGCGTTCCTTTGCCGAGGAAATGGATTTTCTCGGGGTTGATCCATTGGCAGAACAACGGAAGCCCAGTGATGATACAATTGAGCCCACGGCAACTCCTGTTGAACCGGCAGAAGAGCAGAGTGATGAGCAGCTTTTTATGGAGTCCCTCGGTCAACTCGATGTGCATTTTTCGGATCAGTTTCCGGTTGAAGTTCAAGCCGCAAAACCGCGGCGACTCAAGCAGCTTCGACAGGGCCGTCTGATCCCCGATGCGCGCCTTGATTTGCACGGGCTACGGCGTCATCAGGTGGCCGGTAAAATTTCTCATTTCCTGCAGGATGCGGCGTATCAGCAGTGGCAGACCCTGGTGATTGTTACCGGACGCGGCTTGCATTCCGCCGATGGACAAGCGGTACTGCGGGATGAAGCTGAAAGGTATCTGGCCGAGAATGGCAGGCGACTGGTTGCCGAGTGGGGAAGGGCTCCCCGGCAGTATGGCGGCAAGGGTGCGCTGGTGGTGTTTTTGAAAAAGCAACAGAAGGTGACGGACTGATGGCCATTGAATTTGAGCTGGACACGTCGGACAGGGGGGTGAGTGCCCGTGATTTTCTGCAGCGGGAAATTGCTGCCGCTCCGACGGCTTATCTGAATCAGCTGTTCAAAAAGAAAAAGGTTCTGCGTTCCGGGATGCCTGTAGCTGGAGATGAGCTACTCAGTGCGGGTGAAGTTCTTACTCTTCCGGACAGCGCCCGCTTGCAGGAGCTGGTTGCCCTTTCGCGGCAGCAGCCGGTGATGCCGCAGGTTCTGTTTGAAAACAGTGAAATTCTTATTGTCGACAAACCGGCTGGTCTGGCAGTCCATGCCGCTGTCGGGCATGAGACGATAAACCTGACTGGACTGCTGCAGAAGCAGGCTGACAGCCAGGGAACAAAATTTAAAATTGCGCCGGTACAGCGACTTGATCTTGAAACTTCCGGGGCCTGCCTGTTCGGCAAGGGCCGTAAGGCTCTGGGGGAACTGGGGCAGTTGTTGATGGACCGGCAGCTGAGAAAAACTTATCTGACACTGGTGAACGGGGTGTACAGCGGTTCTGATGAACTGGTGTCGGCAGTGCGGGCCAAAGGCAAGGTCAAAGAGGCGCGTTGCCGGGTGACAACTCTGACGGCCAACCGGACCGCCAGCCTGCTTGAAGTTGATCTGTTGACCGGCCGCCAGCACCAGATCCGCCAGCAACTGGCACAACAGGGGCATCCGTTGTTCGGAGACCGGCGCTATCACGGACCCTGTCCATCGGGACTGTCACGGATTTTTCTGCACAGCTACAGACTTTCTTTTCACAGCCCGTTCGGGGGCGAGCCGATCACGGTGACAGCACCGTTGCCCGATGAACTGGACAATTTTTTGCGACAGAGCGGTTTGACTCTCCCGGACTGACCTCTTGCAGATCGGTTTCTCATCCGTTCGACACTCCGGGATCAGTTTAGTCTGCACTCTTTTTCGTCGCCGGTTTACGGGGGCGGCGTTTTGGTTTCTCTTCCGCGGGCGTTATTGCTTCAGTCGGAACCTCGGTACCTGGTTTCTCGGTTTTTATGGCCGCAGATCTGGATGAGCGCCGTTTGGGTTTCTCTGCCGGTGCTGTTGTGCCCTCACTCGGTTTTTCAACGGCAGATTTCGCCGCTTTCTTTGTCGGTGTCTTGCGTGTGCGGCGCTGCGGTTTTTCTTCAACCACGGCACTGGCTTCGGTTGTGCCCTCTGTGACCGTCTCCGGCGTTTTTTTAACGGCCGGTTTGCGTGTGCGGCGCTTGGGTTTTTCTTCAACCACGGCAGCCACTTCCGTTGTGCTTTCCATGCCGGACTCCGGGACTTTTTTCGCCGCCGGTCTGCGTGTGCGTCGCTGCGGTTTGACCTCAGTCGCAGCGGAGACTCCGGTTGTTTCCTCAGCGGCCGTCTCCGGGGCTTTTTTAGCCGCCGGTCTGCGTGTACGCCGCTGCGGTTTTTCTTCAACCTCGGCACTGACTTCGGTTGTGCCCTCTGTGGCCGCCTCCGGGGCTTTTTTAGTCGCCGGTCTGCGTGTACGCCGCTGCGGTTTTTCTTCAACCACGGCACTGACTTCGGTTGTGCCTTCTGTGGCCGCCTCCGGGACTTTTTTCACCGCTGGTCTGCGTGTACGGCGTTGTGGTTTCACTTCGGTAGCGGTCGTGGCTGTAATCGGGGTCTCGGCGTGTCCCTCGGCAACATTTTCGGTGCTGGGCTCAGCAGTGTGCTGTTGAGGCGTTTCTTTGCTCCCGGTCGCCGTTTCAGTTTGGTCTGAAGGTTCAGTCTTCTTTGCGGCGGATCTGCGTCTCCGCCGTTTTGGTTTCTCTGCGGCGGAGGCAGAACTGTCAGCCGTGATTTCTGCAGCGACAGTTTCTCCTGTGGGTTCCTCTTCCTGTTTTTCAGCAGGTTCGGAAGATTGCTCGTCGGTTTGCTGTGACCCTGCAGTACCGCTGCGCCGTCTGCGTCTCCGTCTTCTGCGGCGCTTGGCGGGAGTCCCTTCAGTCGGGGTTTCGGTTTCAGTCTCGGCTGATTCTTCGGTTGTTTCTGCTGCGGGTTCCTCTGCGGGGGAATTGGCAACAGCCAGCGCTTCTTCGAGTCCGTCGGCATGGGAGACCGGAGCTTGCGCAGTTTTTTCGACCTGGGTCTTTGTCCGTTTGATCAGTTCCAGTTCAATCTGGCCAGGAATCGCGTCAAGGCTGCCGTAAATCTGGATTTTAAGATCGAAACGCTTCTCCAGTTCACTCAACGACTGCCGGTGTTCGTTCAGCAGGTAGTTGGCAACATCCAGTGGAATCTGGGCCTCGATTGTGCCGATTTGCCCCTTTGACACTGATGCATGGAGTTGGCGCAGTAAGGCGACCGCCTGGGCTTCCGGAGACTTGATCCGGCCTTTGCCCTGACAATGAGGACATTCAAGGTAGGCTCCGACCGACAGGGTCGGACGGATGCGCTGGCGTGACATTTCGAGGAGTCCGAACTGGCTGATCCGTCCGACGGTGACGCGGGCTTTATCGTCCTTGACACTTTTCCACAGGGTCTGTTCAACCTCACGGACCTTTTTGCGATCGCGCATATCGATAAAATCGATGACGATCAATCCCCCCAGATCTCGTAGGCGCAACTGACGTCCGATTTCGGCGGCGGCTTCGATGTTGGAACGAGCCGCAGTGGCCTCGATCCCTTTTTCGCCCGCCATTCTTCCTGAGTTGACGTCAATGGCGACCAGTGCTTCGGTCTGGTCGATGACGATCGAGCCACCGGAAGGGAGCGATACTTGATTGCGGGCCAGGGATTCGATCTGCTCTTCAATCTGGTAGCGGGAGAAAATCGGACGTTTTTCTCGGTGCTGTTTGACCAGTTGCAGCTGGTCGGGCATGACCAGTGAAAAGAAATCGCGCGCCTGCTGGTAAACTTGCGGATCGTCGATCAGGACTTCATCCATGTCGGTGGCAAAGTAATCGCGGATACTGCGGATGACAATATCGGATTCCTGATAAAGCTGGGCCGGAGCCTTGATCTTTTCCTTGCGGGCGAGAATGCCTTTGTAGAGACTGACCAGGTAGTTGAAGTCGCGTTTAAGCTCGGCCTCTTCTTTACCGATCCCGGCGGTACGCACGATATAACCCATTTCCGTGGGTAGATCGAGCTGTGCCATGGTCTTTTTGAGCGTCTTGCGTTCCTTGTCGTCCTGGATCTTGCGCGAAACCCCCTTGGTGTCACTGTCGGGCATCAGCACCATGTAACGACCCGGTAGCGACAGGTAGGTGGTCAATGCCGCACCCTTGGTGCCCCGTTCGCCCTTGACCACCTGGACCAGAATTTCCTGCCCACGATGGAGTATGTCGTTAATTCGCTGCCGTTCTTTTGAAGTGGATTTTTTTTCCGGATGAAGCTGGGGATGGATTTCGCCGATTTGCAGAAATCCGTGCTTTTCAGCGCCATAATCGACAAAGGCGGCCTGCAGTCCGGGTTCAACCCGCACCACAACCGCCTTATAGATATTCCCTTTGGTCTGCTGCTGGCCAGCGAGTTCGATGTCGAGTTCGCTGAGTATTCCGTCAACGACAATCGCAACCCGGTTTTCTTCAGGGTGCGATGCATTGATCAGCATCTTCCTGCTCATAATGTCAACCTTCCCGGTACCCCCCGGTACCACACCCGTTCTCACAGCCTGGACCGCACCGTTGTCAACGGGGTCCACTGTGTCTGATACGGGCTTGATCTGTCATTCTCCCACAACATGGGAGGGCCCCGAAATGGGGCGGTAAACCGGCGGCCTCAACGCCTGGGTTCGGCGGAGGTCGATCCGGTAAAACTCGTGTCCTTCGAGCAGGGACTATAACAGAAAGCAGCGATAAAGCTAGGAAAAACGTGTTTTGTTGGTTTCTGCAGGGGTGGTGAGACTGCGTATTCTTAAATTCAGGCTGCTGATCACAACAGGGATTAGAATTGACAGCAAGTTGAGTGCGTATTAAGTAAGATGTGAAATTACACGAAAAACAACAAGGCAGATTGTGCTCTTAAATGCACAGTTTTCTCTCAGAAAAGGACCATTGATTGAACCTCCACGGTAAAATTTTCAGAGGCCTGACGTTGTCAGCAAACAGGACGTTAATCGGGATTTTTGCGCAAGCAAAGTGGCTGATATTTCTGTTCTTCTTTTTTCTTACAGGCTGTCTGACCTGGGATACCCTGGAGGTCAGGGTTCGACCTGTCAGCAACTCGACAGGGAGCATGGAAGTTGTTCTCTACCCGGTTGGTTCGGATGCTCAAAATTCTTATGGTCGCCGCCGGGATTTTTCGGAGCTCATTTTTGATATTGTGCAAAATGAGTCCTTTGCTGCTGCCGATTTGTCTGCTGTTCGTCGGAACCTGCGTGTGAAAGCTGATCGTCTTCAGCTCAACGTCCAGGCCGGGTATCACAATCTGAAATCGCTTGAAGAATTCACTGAAATAGAACTCCAGTCTGGCCGGTTTATTCGTGAACTGAATCGGGACGAAAAGCTGCTTGAAACAAATGCCAAGGTCATCCGGACCGAGGACCGAGTTGTGCTGTCGTGGGCTAAAACTGAAAAGGAACTCTTTTTCAAGTTAAAAACCCGCAACACTATTTCATCTCGCAAATGGAAGCCCGGATATTCCCTGATGCCGGAATACTCGGAGTACCTGCAGAATGCGAAACCGTTCAGGCGGACCTACATTTTTTCGAAAACGGCGGAAGCGGGAAATTATCTCAGGGAAGGCGATTACGATAATGCCTATATCGTCTTGAATCTTATTCTGCAGGTGGCACCCGGGGACCCTCTGGCCAAAGAGGAGTTGAGGAAGATTCATCGCGTAAGGTATCTTGACCTGGTCAGGTCGTTTTCCGCACCGACCATTTTTTTAACTGAAGGTGGCAGGATTGACACCGAACGGATAAAAAACTGGATTTCAGATTCTCTGGGTAGGGATAGCCAGGGGATTTCCGTTGATCAGCTGTACTTTGAGGGGGTCGACGCACTGGATCAAGGCGAGTATCCGAAAGCACTGCAAATATTTGACTCTATTCTTGAAGAATTTCCCGCACATTATCCGGCTCTGGCTTCCTCCCTGAAAGCCCGACTGCTTATGCCGTCATCGAACCCGGCTGAGATTTCCAGGACGATCGAAACGCTTGCTGTCAATCGGCAACGACCCGGAATTGTGTTCCTGACGGCAATGGCCCGAGCCCTCGCCGGGGATAATGCCGGAGCTAAAAAACTTATAGAGCAATTGGCAACTGAAAAAAACGTGGATTTTTTGCCTATAAGGGATGCGCTATTCTGGCTGGAAAAAGATCTGGATCTGGATTCGCGCTAAACTGTTTTCAGGGAAGCAAAAAAAACAGAGGGTGGGGTCAGTTGATGGAACATTTATCAAAAACCTCAATGCTTAACACGACATTATTTTCATCAATCACGACTCGTGCCGGGGTTTTATCAAATCGGACCCATCTCTCGCCTTTCTGAATCAGAGTCGAGAGCCCTGTCATCCCCCAGTCCCTGTAGTCGCACTGGAGGTGAGAAGCAAGATCATCCAGGGTCATCCCTTGAGGTCTGTCGAGGCGCTTTTCACCGTGCATGAGTGACTTCAGCAGCTGATAACGTTCAAGACCATTTTCTACCTTGTCGATCCATTTCTGGTAAAACTCGATGAGGGTGCCGCTTGGCGAACAGGCGTCAGCCCAATCAACCCACAGGCGCCCTGGTGAATTGCCGTTAAGTTCAATGCCGAAAGTCGCGCCACAGCCCATGTCTCCAAAGAACGCAATGCCCGGATGCTCCCATATCGGATCATCGTCATCGATGTCTTCATACCAGACCTCTTCGGTACAAGGAAAGGGTTCCTTGTAGGTGTAGGGGAGAATGTATTTTCGAAAGTCGTAGAGGCCGTAATAGGGGCCACCGCCGCCGGCACCGAATGTCTGCAGATAGGTTCTGTATTCAAGTGGCAGTTCAAAGCCGTTATTCTTTTCAAAATCGGAAATTTCCTGGTCTGTAACAATCGGCAGCCTCCGATAGTGGTGCCCACCCCCCCCGGTTCGGGCGCCAAAAACGACTTCGGCATCATCAAGGACATCGAACTTTTTAAGTTTTCCTATGAGGTCCTGCCAGTATTCAATACAGAGTTTTTCACGTGCACTCATCGACTCCGGCCTCCCGAAGGTTCTTGCTGCTAACCGTTTGTTGTTAATCCGTGTCAGTCTAGCATGATCCAAATTGATCGGTTCCGAAAAATGAACAGGTCGGCAGTCCGTATGAAAAAGAGGCTAAGCTAACCTATGAAAATAGGTTATGATTTTGTCTGGTCGATACCAGAAGGGGACAGATGGCATGTGGGAGCTGCTTGGAACCATACTGTTGATTGCTGGAGTGCTGGGAGTCAGTTATCAGTGCGTCATCTTTGTCCGGGAAATAGTCCCGCAAAACTATGGGGGTAATCCCGGTTTCGGGTGTCTCGAAATGATGGTTGCACCCTGGTATGCCATCGGCTGCCTTGGCGCCGGACTGTTGATGCAATCCTGGGTCTGGGGCACGAGCCTCTTCGTAAGTGGTTTTCTCTGTTTCGGTTTTCTGGCGATGCTGCTGGGTCGTTTGTTTGGTGGCCGTTGAGCAATCATCAAGACCCGACAGCCTGTCGCCAGCCTCCGGCCCCTCACTTTCCCGGAAAACAGCGAAATGATGAGATGGCACACACATGGAATATGTCATGAACCCGGCTTTCGCCTGAGCCTGATTGATCTTCTGATGCTGGTCAGTGTCGGCTTGTTAAGCTGGTTGGGCAGGGATGCGTTTACTGCTCATTTCATCTATCTGATCCCGGTTTATGTCGGCGGTTCTTTTTTCCTGTTCTGCAATGTTTTTCGCATCGGCAACCGACTGGAAGCGTGCTGGTACATCCCGTTCGTTGCCCTTAGTCTGTACGGGTTGACCCGGCCGGATCTCTACTGGCTGCTTGTCCTCGGCGTGTGCGAGCCACTGAGAATTCTGCTGGTTATCTATCGTCTGCGGAAAGGGGGGTATGTCGGCATTTTTTATCGACAACTTGAAAAATGGCAAAGTCAGGAATCATCAGATGCGTGATGAAATGTTCAAGGCTGTGGCGGATGAAGACGCACAACGGCTGACAACACTTATTGCTGCCGGAGCGGATGTCAACGCCAGAACAGAGCACAACTGGACTGTCCTTCATGCTGCGGTTCTGGGACACAACAGGGAGCTGGTCGAACTGCTTGTTGCTCACGGAGCAGACCTGAATATAAAAGATGACAAAGAGGGTTTTACCGTCCTTCATTGTGCGGCGCATGGCGGCAATGAAAAACTGGTCGCGTTGCTGGCGACTCATGGTGCGGATCTGACCGCTAGAAATAACTCTGGCTTGACAGCCCTTCATCTGGCGGCGGCGGGAGGCAACCCTGAGCTTGTCGATTGGCTGATTGCCCGCGGTGCCGACATCGGGACTAGGGCTGATGATGGCTGGACTGTACTCCATGCGGTCGCTACCCCAAAAGGCACGCTGGAGATGGTTGAATGTCTCATTGCCCGGGGGGCAGACGTAAATGCCAGGGATAACGATGGCCGGACAATTCTTCATTTTGCTACGCGTATCGGCAGCAAGCAGTTAGCGGCATTGCTTCTTTCTAAAGGCGCCGATGTCAGTATTCGTGATGATTATGGCTGGACGGCACTTCATACCGGTGCAGAGAAAGGCAGTGTGGAGCTGGTCGAACTGCTTATTGCTGCCGGAGCGGAGATCAATGACACCGACGATGACGGCTGGACATTGCTGCATGGCGCAATTGAAAATGGCAACCGAGAGTTGGTTGCCGGGCTGATTGCACAGGGTGCTGATCTGACCATTATCGATAAGGATGGCAATAGTCTGCTGCAGGTCGCAGAATCCTACGCAGATGATGAAATAATCAGTTTACTTGCGGCCCGAATTGAAAAAAACGCCGCAGAAAGATACGATTGAATAACCCTTTTAATTATCACGAGCATTCGTAATTTTTCGAATAACCTGCAGCGGGTTTGCCAGCTCTTTATCTCTGGTGATCAAACCGCTCTGAAAGTTACCATTCACAAAATTGACATCACCGACATTCCAGGTGTAATCCCGGAAATTGCCATGCATATCATAAAGAAATGTTGGTGGTCCGGAGACCAGCACCTTGAAATCCCCTTTGGGCGCGATCAGTTCGTAATAGCTCTTTTGCCCTATGTGAACCAGATACATCTTTTCGGGGCTACCGTAATATTCAACAAAGTGAGCAAGGTCGGGAACATTCTCAGGGTTGTGGAAGGCTTTATAGCGCTGAGTATCATAGACGGTCCAGGCTGCCAGCAGGAAAGCCAGCAGAACGAGGGCGGCCAGACATTTCAACAGGGCCGAAAATATCTTCCGCATGAGATCCCCCTACAAGTCCTCTTCATCATCTGTCGGCAGTTTCGTGAACCCCGAGTGGCTGTCGAGTTTTGAGCCGATCAGCAGCATGGCGACCGGGCCGATAACAGAGAGTCCCTTTGCCCACCATGACCAGCCCAGCCAGGTGGTGTAGATTGACGACAGTGACATCGTAGCCGGGTCGTTCGGGTTGCTGGCGTCAACTACCAGGTACGCCAGAATCCCCATGCTAAGCAGTATTGCAAGAGTCAGGACCGGGTTGGTGCTCCCTTGTTCATCTCGGTAGTTTGATCTCAATTCCTCCTCCTTTATTCATGGTATCTCAGCACTCTGTCGAGCGGCAAATCATGTCGACTTTCTTCAGCAGGTCGGGCATACGATAGTCACCGTGCATTGAAAGAATATGCTCTTTCGCCGTATCAAGCGCGATTCCTGCGGCAGTTACGTAGAGTGGCTTGCCGCTGTGGCCACGATAAATTCTGCACTGACTCGGAACGCTGACAAAGTGTCGTTTTGCTACGCCGATAACGGTTGTTTCCCCATTCAGGGACTCATGCAGGTACTTTCCAAGTCCCGGTTTTTTATGACCATCCAGATAGACGAAGCCGTCGATGATGATGCTGTCAGGAGTCAGGTTGTGCTCCTGTAGCAGGCGCAAAATGCATGGCAGTTCCCGTTTGAAAAAATTGCCTGGTTCATAGTCTGCCACATCGGTAAGCCTGCTGGTGTATATCGCCGATGGCTTGCTGTCATACCAGGAAGAAAAGGCAACGCCCGCAATGTGAGCACCAGAGGATTTGTAGTCAACGTCGATGGCCAGATTCATGGGGTCGAAAAGCCTCCCTTCTTTATTGCTTGTGAAAAGATCATGTGGTCGCTAGGATATTTATCATGACAACTGTAAACGGACAATCTGGCACTATTTTCAGAAAATCCATAACTTTTCACAGAGGGTTACCACGGAGATTCCCCACCCGTTTAGCAATGGAGTCACATATGCCAGATACCCATTTTCGAATTATCCGGACATTATTGGCAAGCACCATTATCCTGGTGGTCCTGGGGGTAATCGTAAGCGGTTGCTCGATGACCCCGGCAGTTCAACCGGAGGAGAAAATGGCCTACTTCGAAGACCCGCAACAAGCGGTTGATTCTATCAGAACCATGTTGTCGGCGAATGCCTGGGCCGAGCTCAGTCGCTACTACGATCTGACCGGTACTGATATCAAGCGGAAAAGCCTGATTTCCGGAGATTTTTTTGTCCGTGAAAAACGGCCAGAGGTGTCGCACCCCGCGGGCTTCTGGCGTTACAAGCAACCTTTTTCTCCCCAGTTTTCCTATCTGGCACAGCATCCTCTTGCAGACGACATCGTCGAAGTCACTGTCCACATCGAAATCGATGAGGGCGGCGGCATGGTCCAGCGCGGCATGGACAGCTTCCAACTACGAAAATCTACTAATGGGTATCAGTTGTTGCCAAAAAAAATTCAGGTCCCGCCATCCGCCTCTGAAATCCCTGTATCGATGTCATCAAGCAGTGAAATGCTGCCCGATCTGAAGAAATAGGATGCTTTTCTGACTTTACTCTCTGGGGACCCATGACATGCAACCTTTTTTGCGGCAGATTTCACTTGATACATCTCTCCGTTATATTTAGGTTGTGCCTTAAGGATCAGGGATCGAAACAAGCGCACCATCACGCAAAACCATGTCTTTCGTTTCGCACAGCCCTGTCCTGTGGCACTCGTCGGAATCCGGATTGAGGATTAGTAACCGGCTTTCCCGTGTATAGCTCGAACCGAGTTCTGTTGATATCCAGTCGATTATTCTTCCTGAGCGCAGGTCTACAATCACCAGATTCTGGCAGGCTGTTCCACAACCGATTTCTACAATCGTGTACTGTCCGGCAAAGTTCGGCCCAGCGGCAACGCCTCTTTTGATCTGCGTCCGGTATGAATAGGCGAGGGGGTGGCTTTGCAGGTCAACCTCTGGCGGTGCTTTAAGCGCCAGAGGTTGCGCCGGGAAACGGGCAAATATTTCATCTGCGCGGGCATTCCCGATTGGGGCAGAGCATCCTCCAAGGAGTAGCACAACATTGAAAATCACCATTTGAGTCTTTGAATATGTCACAATTTCTCCAGGGTGACCTCAACGTAGATCAACATGCGTTTCTTGCCCCGGCTTCACCCTGATTTGACGCTGTTGGGTTTTACCCCCTTCTTCCCAGGCGAGATCATAGTTACCCGGTGGGATCTGGTTGGGTTGCTCCCCGGGGAATACGCCCAGCCAAGTCCTTTCACCAGCTCCTTCGACTTGGGCGCGTCTGAACCGTAAGTTACTGCCGGGAGTTCCTTGAAAAGTCAATGTGCCGGTACGTGTCTTGACATCGAGCACTTGTCCCGGTTTGAGGTCAAGACCGGTAATCCAGGTTGAGCCAAGGATAGTGGACAATTCCAGATCGTAAGAACCTGGGACAACAGGAATTTTGGTGCCGGCACGGAACCTGGGCAGGCCCCTCTTGCGTTCGCCCGCGAGATGTAACCGAAATTTAACCTCAGAGTCATCGGCCGGGATACCGGTCAGGCGTACCGTGGCAGGATGCACGTTGATGTTTGTAATCATGCCCGGTTTAATCTCGATGGGTTGAGTGATTGTCCGGCCGGCAAGTGTAATCGCCGCCTGATAGCGCCCTGGCTCCAGTTTGGAATTGGGCGTGCCTCTGATCGTATCGTAATAAACCTTGCGGCCTCGGCGAATACGTATCGGCAGCAACAGGGTGTTGTCTTCTGCGCCATTCACTTTGATCGACCAGTTCGGCGTAAACTCAGAGTCATCGTGCTGAGGCACATATGTAGGATATAAGAATGGCTTGTCGGGGGCTGATTTTTTTCCCCTTTGGTCAGATCGGCAAACCAAAGAACTCCAGTTAAGTGGCAACATCGGGTCACCCGTACTGCCGGTCGTGAAATGGATCTCCTTGCCATCATCACTCGACCTGGCTTCGATGAGTCCGGCAGCTCCAATGGCGGCACCAATCGCGGTATCGACGGGCACTTGCCAGACTCCTTTGATAATACCCCAGCGGCGCACTGCATCCAGCTTGGCGGAAATGCTCAGTGGTGCGGGAATTTTCAGTTCCATAGTCACCCGGTTTTCATTGACGGAGACTGCAGCAGAAATGTCGGACAGGGATGCCGATTCGCACATCCAGCGTCCCGTGAGGTCAAATTTCATTAACTGTCGTGCTTTTTCAGCCCCTTGTTTTTCTCTGCCCAGATCATCTTGCAACCATTGAAGACGCTCGCGCAGGTACATCCTGCGATTGGCGAGGCGTCGGTAGCCGGCACCGGAAGCGTAGAGGCGGTGTTTAATCATTTCCTGGAGTAGTGGCCGGCGAAGGGATTCCAGCTGTGCTTCGACAGCCTTTTTCTGCTTATGGATTTCTTTGAGCAGCGGGGCTTTGGGATCGGTAAGGTTCGCCGCCAGAACCCGGACTTCGTAGAGGGCGTTCTGTAATCGACTTACGACTCCCCAGTCCTTGGACTGGTAATCTTCTCCGAGTTTGGCCATTGCAGCCATTCTCTGGTTGATCGATGCTATTTTTGCCTTGGTCCCTGCAATGTCGGTACTAACAAGTTTGATCGCGTGTTCCGGGCCAAGGGTCTCACGCACGAGAGTCAGTTCATCTCGCCAGTGTAAACGTGCGATCATTCTGGCCCGACGATAAGTTGCATCCAGCTGTCGTGATTCCGCGGCCGAGGTTGCCTTGATTGGTGGCGCGTCCGCCGATACTCCGGTCAGGTTTTTCATCCCAGGCAATACCTTTTCAATGAGCCAGAAAATTTCGGCCATGCCTGATTCGTATGATGGGGGTGACGTCCGGGAAAAGTCCTTCAATCGTTCCAGCAATGCTTCAGGATTATCCTTGACCGCAGCCAGGGATTGAGCGGCTTCCAGTAGCCGACGATGCGGATCGTATTCCGGGCGGCGGCGCACTTCGCCAATGTCCAGCCCCAGGATTTTCATGCCGAGGAAGGCCCGTTCAATATATTTTCCAAGTGCCCGCCCGGTTTCATAGGCCCCTTCGTGCCCGCTGCTAAAACCGTGAACATGTTCCGTGATGAACATCAATTGATCGTTGATCATGGCTTTTATGTCATGTGATGAAAAATCAGAAAGCTCACCCTTAAGAGTGAAACCAGCTTCTTCCAGACGGTCTGCTACCTTTTTCTTGCTGCCATCCGGACGTTTGGCTCCCTGGATTCGACTAACGATAATATCAATGCCGACTGGACTCGAATAGGTTTCTATGCCACTGCGCAATCCGTCAGCCATGTCTCGCATGATTTCGGCGCGCAAACCCAGTGCTTCCGGGCTGTTCTGGTTCTCGATCAGCGACAGCTCGAACTGTTTATTACTGATTTTCGCCATCTTGCGATCATAGATGGCATCGGTGGCCAGCAGGTCTATCTCACTGTCCCTCAGGCCGGGTTTTCTTTTGGCAACCTCTGCCCGCTCTATCTGGAATACTTTTTCGGCTTTTGCAATACTGTTCATGGCGAACTCGATTTGTCGTTCCAGTCGTCCGGAATCGACCGCCATCGCCTGCCCGGCGTCTATTTCGGCCTTCAACGCAGCACGTTTATTGTCCAGAAATATCAGTCGTTCAGGTGCACTCATGAACCGCATGACAGCGGCCAGGCTGAGAGCTTCCATGGCGACGGAATGGCCCAGGTTTCCCGGGCCCTCCTTGGCGGTGAAGCTGCGCATTGCTGACATGTACTGACCGGTCTCGGAGATAAACGGCATCACATTGATGTATTCGTTAACGTCGAAGGCACGGGCCGATGAGGGCCCGTCTCCGACTCTGGACAAACGAATTTCCGCATCGTAAATCGCCCGCAGATGGCGGCGGACCCATTGAGAGCGGCTGGAACGGTCTATGTCACTGGTCGGATCTTGAGAGCCCGGGGCGATAATTTTTTTGCGGACCAATTGAAGCTCAGCTTCGCGACGGGCTTCAATTTTTTTCAGTTTCGTTGTTAGCTCAGTTTTGGTTTTGCTCTTGTTGTTCGCCTTTATTGTCAGCAGGTCGAAGAATCTATTGATGTCACGGATTGAACGTTTGATGGCTTTGCGCTTCATTTTGTCAAATGATCTTTTGCGCATCACGCGGAGTGATTCCATCGGCCCTCTTAGTCTGTCTTTCATTGCCGGGTAAATAACCTTGGTCAGGTTGCGCCAACTGAGTTCACCCTGCGCCAGTTCTCGAAACAGGCGCTTGCTGGTGATTATTTCCCCAGCGGTCCGTTCCTGAAAGTCCTTGAGTGTTTTACGTGCTTCTTCCCGCTGGCGGTTGATGTTCTCCCGGGTCTCCGCGATCAGTCGGGGATTGGCATCGAATACAGGCCGCGATTCTTTGGGCAGGTACCTCTTAATTTCCTGCCAGGTGACTTTTGGACTTTCCGCAAGATTCACACCTTTAGCGACCGCGCGCGACAAGGCGGAATTTATCAGTACTGCCTGCCATGAGGTCTCATCCATGTTGCCCTGGACGTACATCTGAAAAAACGTAGTCAGCGACGTTTCACTGGCGAGTCCCAGAGCGGTACGAGCATAGGCTTCAACATGCTTGGCCATCAGGGGATGTTTTTTTATGGCCTTATAGAGGGCCGAATTGGGAGTTTTTGAGCCGAGTGTTTTGAGGGTGACATCAAAGGCTTCATCAACCACCCCGCCCGTGAATTGTGTGACTGTGCCCAAAATCATTGATTCCAGGATCAGGCGGTCCCATTCGACACCTTTGATTTTTTGGCCGGGCCTGGCATCTCTTCTGTTGAAGAAGCTTTCCATTGAGGCATCCAGCAAGGTCCCCGCTATCGCTTCGCCGGCCAATGTTGCCGCCGCATAAGCCCGCTCTGACACGAACACATTGCGACCATAGGCAGCGAACTGGGCTCCCGCCAACTCCGGCAGAATTGCCGAGATGGCAGCCTGCCCGGCAGTGCGTAAATTAACGGCTGCCAGTATGCCCTTGCCCGGGATGTCAACGTTGTTACTCGCCCGTTCGGCAAAGGAACGGAAACTGCGCGCTGTTTCAGGAATTACATAACGGGCGCGTTTCTGATCATTATCTGGAATATCGATATAGCCCATCTGGCGCATCAACTGATAGTGGCGCGGCTTGTCTTGTTCGAGCTGCTCCGGGCTCATTTTACGGGCGTTTAATAACGCGTCATGAGCAGTATCCATCTCCTTGATGAACCGGTTCAGCCTTTCTTTTACCTCCTCGATGTTGTCATCACCGTCACCGTACAAATTGGCGACGCGCATGAGTTGTTCAAGATCGACCTGGTCCCATTTTCCACCGAGATAGCCGTCTCGGTACACTGATACCAGCGCTTCCTGCTCGGTGCGAATCACGTTTGCAACAATCAGGAAGAAATGCTTTGGCGTTGGTGTTTCACCGGTTTCCAGATAGTGCAGGATCTTGTAATCTGGGCGATATTTGATTTTTTCAACCAGCGATTTGCCAAGATCACGCAATGGTTCACTCGACCACAATTTTCGAAACTCACCGAGCCGTCCGACGCGGTCGAGATACTGAACCAGGGCTTTTTCCGCTTGTTCCGCAACCCGGATGCGAAGAATTCCGCCCACGGGCACATTTGTTTCAGGGTCCACGACCAGGCCAGTTAACGCTAGCCGGCGGTATTCTTCCATGTCGAGACGGTTGCGGATGCCAGCCATTTCCTTGACCAGGTCGGTACGTAAATCGGCATCCCTTTCACCTTTGGTGCGTACATAGCTTGCCGGAAAACTTGCTGCTATACGTTCAGAAAGTTCTGCCAACCGATAAATAGTCTGGCTGGTGCAGCGTCCATTGAATCTTTCTGCCAACGAGCCGGGCAGGGGAACGGAGTCTGGCAGGTTGATACAAACAACTGGCTTGTTGATGGACAACACTTCGAAGGCGGCAGATTCCCACAGCCTGGCAAGGCGTAATTGTGCTTCAATGCGTGCCTTGATGGCAGTGTCAAGGCCACTGGCTCCCAGACCTGTCCAGCGCTCAATGAAGTTGGGGGTTTTATCAAGATAGGTTTTGAGCCGGATTGCCGACATTTCGTCGGCACGTTTACGAGCTGATTTGGCCCTGGAGTATTGAGACCCTGGGAATTTGCTCAAAAATTCATGCCAGCGATGGTTCCGTTCTTCATCCGAAATCTTTTTCTTATATAATTCTGCCTTGAAACTGAGCTGATTAACGCTACGTACTTCTTGAGTTCGGCCATAGATAGCCCTGGCTAACGCCGAACGATATGCCTGCTCAGCTTTCATCAGCTTAAGTTTGCGATGACCCAGTTCCTGATCTGAAACACCTTCGACCTGTCCTTTACGGAGACGGACCAACGCTGCGCGGACTGCTGCTTCCTCTCCATCGACACCTGGCAGATTGAAGCCAATGGTCTCATCGATGGGCGGGGGATTCGGGTCGTCTTTGGCCGCAACATTCCCGGCGGTCGACAGGAGGATAAGAAGGAGGAGCTCGAAGACAGATGTCAATGACATGAATCGGCGCATGGCGTATCTTACCTATATTCCTCTTGACCCTCAAGTATAGTAGTCTGTAGCAAATTAAAGATCCCACAGAAGAACAGGAGGCAATCATGAACGCTGGACATCGCGCTTGTCTTGTCCTTGGTGTCGTCGCCGTGTTGGCTGTTCCCGTTTCGGTTGTTGCCGACCGTATCGGCGTCTGGCAGCCGCTTGACGTTGAAAAGTCGCGCAAAAGTTACGAAAACGGGGGTAGCGAATTTCCTGAAAAGTTGTTGCGTCGACTTGACCTGGAAGCAAAAGAACGGCTGGCTGAGTTAAATCGACAACTTGCTCCGGCAAAATCCAGCATAGATGATCTCTTTGGGATGCACTATTTCGCAGGCCGGATTCTCAAGGTTATTCCGCCGGTAGATCCATCTGCAAGCAATGCAAGTCCCGATCATTTCGCGAAGATTGTTTTTGAAGCCTACGCTGAAGGCGGAGAGCCGAAAAGTCGCAAGCCCGTCATCATCAACACCAAGTGGCTGAAGAGGGGTCTGGGATTTAACAGTATTGATACCCTTGCCGATTATGCACGGATATTTTCGAATCGCCACGAGATCATGAACGTTGAATTTGGCAGTCTGCGGCATCTACGAGCCATTTTTTCGGCACTCGACCCTGATGGATCCATGGGGTTGCCTGGTGGCGGAGAGACGGAAGAGAGTGTCAATGGCCTCGAAGAGGGGGCACTGATGAGATTCGGGAAACAGGGTGCACCGCGTGGTGAAGAGGGCACGCTGCAAGAAATGCTGGAGCGTTTTCAGCTGATGGATCGTAATCCGATCGACCCGATTTTTTTATTTCCGACCAACGTGACGTATCTCGATATCGGGATACCCCACTACCGCTTACCTTACTTGCTGATCGAAGAGTACGCCAGGTCGATGCGTTACCCCGGATACGAGCCAGGATACGGCAAAACCGCAAAGGCGGCACTGCAGATTTTTTATGCCCTGTCGCTTGCTGCTCCGGATATGGCGTCCCCGGCATACAAGGATCGGGCTCAGAGGTATCACGCTCTAGGGGTCGCGACATACTATGCTCTGAGTGACATCTTGGGCTATCGACGTCAAGAGTATTGGAAAGATAAAGATCGTTTTATGCCGCTGAACGCCCAAGACGTTCGCCGCGCCGCGCTGGATGTGTTGGCGGAGGGACCCGTTGTTCCCTCTCCCGTCATTAGCGACAAGGCGGTATCAATGCTGCTCCGCAGGCTGCTGGAGGTTATCGAAAAGGATGAATCCCTGGCTCCGGCGGTGTGGAAGGTTTTAGAGCGCCTCATCGTCCCGGAACCCGGAGAATCATCCGATGTAACGTCCGTTTATGAACTCGACAGGGAACAAAACCGCAAGAGCTTGCAGTCAATTTTTTTGAGTGAGATATACGACGGCTTGGATAAGCCGGTTTCTGCTGCGACACAGGCCCTTGTGCTGATCGGATGGGGCGAGAAAAAGGAGGTGGTGAAAATCGTTGACTCTTTGGTTTATGCTACTGAAAAAACCGGTGTGAAGGATGATGGCCGGGCTCATCAGGTTCATCGAAATGCCATTGACGCGTTGCGGCTTGTGGCACACCCTGAAAAATATGCACGTAAGGACCGGCTGAAATTTTCGGTTGAAGCGGCAAACGTGCTTGAAAAACGGATCGCTCTGGAGCGCAAGAGAAAAAAAAGCGGGGTAAGTGGTTTTCACTTTATCGAGATGTGGGATGCCGTGAACAAGTGATGTCGTTTGCCTCGGAACGGACTGAGTTCCCCCTCTTGTCAATGTTTTCAATCTGGATTCAGGTCTTCGGTTCCTCTGGACGGGATGAATAAAAATAGCGGCTGGTGTTCTCTGGCCTCCACTGGCTGCAAGTTGCTGCCGTAGTCCCTGTTTTGCTTTCTTCGATTTCGCTCTTATTTATGGCCAGGGGAAAAGGAGAATACAAATATGCGGCGTCAGAATGTCCTGATCGTTTCAGCCCGGTTAATTCTCTGCTGTCTCTGCACTGGTCCTGCAAAAACTTAAGGCTCGCTGGCCGCTGGGAAAGGGGCAAGGTTGCCTTCGGGGCCAAGCCGCAAGAATATATCCCCTCTGATGAAGAGCTTCTGGTCGCGGAACTTGGTGATCGGTTGGCCAATTACGTTGCGACGCATGACTCGTTGGAGCTGGTTGAGGCATGGAATG
Source organism: Deltaproteobacteria bacterium (assembly GCA_024276905.1). Lineage (GTDB taxonomy): Bacteria > Desulfobacterota > Desulfuromonadia > Desulfuromonadales > Geopsychrobacteraceae > Geopsychrobacter. The sequence goes on along the minus strand of JAJRWF010000107.1, from coordinate 13,790 downwards.
CTGAGGCTCTGTTGCCCCTTCCCCTCGAATATCGCCGGTTTGATTTCCGTCATGCTGATGTCATGGGTAGTGGCAGATATTTTTATGCGTCAAAGCCTCTCAAAGTTCTGGTGGAAATTCCTCGACAAGAGCAGAACGCAGTACGCTGAATTATCCTATGCAATGAGGAAACCTGTTCATGACCCCCATTAGTCGTGATCGTGAAATGCTGAAAATTGGCGTTGCCTGTGTTGTCGGTGTTTTGATTGTTCTGGCGATTTTCCACATCGTCAGGTCAGGTCAGTACAATGCTTCGCTAGCAAAGTTTCAGCATTTGGAAGTTACGGCCCAGCACATTCTGACGGTACTGGAGGCCAGTTATTCAGATCGCGAATATTACCCGGCCGATCGAGCTGAATTCAATAAAATACTCACAACATATGATCCGGAGCTGACCGCAAGCGTTCAGGATGACGAGACAGAAATTGATTTCGAATCAGTTGCCTCCGGAACAAATTTCTCTCTCTACATTTGGAGAAAAGATGTTCCGGAATACCGGTATGTATGTCGGGGAGATCAAACCTGTCATTGGGATCCGCACCTGCCATACCCATAGTCCTGAAGAATGCGACTTTCTTCGGTTCGTAAAAGCATTCAATCAGCCCCGCCAGCGGGCTCCTCTGTGGAGGCGCGACCTTGGTTCTCAGGTTGACCAAGGATGGACTCTTGGCCTGCTGTTTTCTCTGCCCCCCGTTTTGTGCTATAACACGCGCCATGCTGCAACTGCGTGGAGTTAATAAATTTTTTGCTGATCGACAGATCTTTAATGCGATCGATTGGCATGTTCGTTCCGGTGACCGGATCGGTTTGTGCGGTGAGAACGGTGCGGGTAAATCAACCCTGCTCAAGTTGCTCGCCGGACGGGTTGAGGCAGACAGCGGCCAGCTTCAGTCGGCAAAGGGCACAACCTTTGGTTATCTGCCGCAGGATGGTCTGGAGCACAGAGGGCGCAGTCTGTTTGATGAGGTCCACAGTGCTCTGGAAGAGTTGCTGGCGATCCAGGCTGAGCTGAGTGCGCTCGAAACCAGGCTGGCCGCAAGTCACTCTGCCACTGATCTCGATCGTTATGCCGAACTGCAGACCCTGTTCGAGGATCGCGGTGGCTACAGTATGGAGGCCGAGGTCGGTAAGGTCCTCTCAGGACTCGGGTTTTCAACCAGTGATTACAAGCGACCCTGTGAAGAGTTTTCTGGTGGTTGGCAGATGCGGATCGCCCTGGCACGGCTGCTGCTGCAACGACCGACCCTGCTGCTGCTCGATGAGCCGACCAATCACCTTGATCTGCCAGCCCGCAACTGGCTCGAAGACTATCTGTGTCATTATCCCTATGCGGTGGTTCTGGTCTCCCATGATCGCTTCTTTCTTGATCAGGTGGTCGGGCGTATTGTTGAAATCTGGAACGGCCAGCTGACTGAATACCCCGGCAATTACAGCCGCTACCTGATCGCCCGTGATGAGCGGGTGCGGGCATTGCGTGAGGCCAAGCGCCAACAGGATGACGAGATTGAACGAATTCAGGCGTTTATCACCCGTTTTCGTTATCAAGCCAACAAGGCGGCACTGGTTCAGAGCCGTGTTAAGCAGCTTGATAAAATTGAACGGATCAGCCTGCCGCCTGAACGCAAGCGGATTGCATTCAGTTTCCCCGCCCCACCCAAAGGTGGCCGGATTGCCCTTGAACTGAAAAAAGCGGGTCAGAGTTATGGGGAACTGCAGGTCCTCAAGGATATTGATCTGGTGGTTGAACAAGGGGAGCGGATTGCATTGATCGGTCCGAACGGTGCCGGCAAGTCGACTTTGATGCGTCTGCTGGCCGGAGTGGAAGATCCCGCGGCCGGGGAAAGAATGACCGGGCATAATCTGGTCCAGGCCTATTTTGCGCAGGATCAGGCCGCGGAACTCAATCCCCGTCGTGATGTGCTGGCGGAACTTTCCGCTGATTCCCCCTATGATATGGTGCCGAAACTGCGGAATATCCTCGGGAGCTTTCTCTTCTCGGGGGATGAGGTTGAAAAACCGGTGCGCGTCCTCTCTGGAGGCGAGCGCAACCGTCTGGCACTGGCCAAGCTGCTGTTACGGCCGGCCAATCTGTTGCTTCTGGATGAACCGACCAATCATCTCGATCTGCAGTCGAAACAGGTGCTGCTTGAAGCGTTGAAGGGCTACAAGGGGACGATTGTTTTTGTTTCGCATGATCGCTATTTTGTTGATCAGCTCGCCAGCCGGGTGCTCGAAATCGACGCCGGACGGGTTGAGTCCTATTTTGGTAATTACGAAGATTTTCTGCGGGCCAAGCAGAAGCTCGGCGACCTCAGCCATAGCAGTCGGCGGGTCGAGCAGGTGGTCAGCAGGTCGGAAGGCGGGTCGGTGCAGTCCAGGGACGATCGCCGCCAGGGCCATGCCGAACGCAAACAGCAACAACGTAAGCAGCAAAAACGCGAACGGGAGCTGAAACAGCTGGAGACTGAAATTGAGGGTCTTGAAAAGGAGTTGTCAGATATTGAGCAGTTGATGGCAGATCCGCAGTTGTATCAGGATCAGGACAAATGGCGCAGTGCCAGTCAGTCCCATCGACAGGTCAAAGATCGGCTTGAAGAGCGCTATAAACGCTGGGAAACTCTGTCGGAGTCATCATGAGGAGGGCCTCTCCATACGTTGTTGTCCTGGCGGCAGCCGCCAGCCGGGTCGGCCGTTCGACCCTGGCTGCGAATCTGGCCGTCTACCTGAGAGGGCTGGCTGAAGATCTTCCTTTGGCAGTGGTCTCGTTTGATCCAGGGCATGACCCGGCGCAGACCTTCGAACTGGCCGGCAATGCGGCGTCCGGGGTTTGCGATCTGTTTGCGGGGCTGAATATTGAAGAGCAGCTGACGCTTGGCCAATTCGGTGTTGAATATCTGACAACAGGGGCTCTGCCGCAAATCTGGCCCTCGCGATTGCGTGCCCTGCTGCGGGAGAGCCGCTTTCCCGGGATTTTGATTGTCGACGCCGGGTCGCTGGGAGAAAAGCCGGCGGCCGCAGCTTTGCAGGCTGCCGATCTGGTTCTTTCACCATTAAAGGATGCTGCCGGTTTGGTGGCGCTGTCAGGCATCCGACGTGAGATTAAGGCTGGAGGCGGTAATGACCAGATGCTCTGGTTGATTCCGGCGATGATCGAAGATCCGCAACAGCAGAAACGCCAGCTTGAACTGCTGCGCTTTGCTGCCCGTGAGCGTGGCTGTCAGGTACTTGATGGTGAATTTGTGGTTGATACGCAGTTGCCGCAGGCGACTCGTGGTGCCGGTGGGTCGGTCTTGACCCGCATGCCGGATAGCCGTGCACATCAGCTGTTGCACCATTTGGCACAGCTGGTGCTGCAGAGATTCGAGTCGGGCACTGACAGCTCCTGTCGTTTGCAGCGACTGCGTCTTGACGGAGCCTTGCCGCCGCGATTTCGCCGGGTTGAGGTGATATGCCCGCTCTGTGGCGAGTTGGCCTGTTTTGATCTGGCCCATTATTGTGAATCCTTGCCACACCGCCGCCGCTGGTTGTTGCATGCTGATTGCCTGACCGAATTGATGTCCGGACATCGGTTGCAACCCTTCTGGGGTGCGGGGCAGGCAGCCGTGGTGCGCACCGGTGTAGAGGCTGATGGCTTGATTTCGCAGTTGCGGTTAGTGTTGCCGGATGCTGATGGCGTACATTATGAAACGGACCTTTTTCAGCCCGCAGCTGACAGTGGTTGGCAGACTCTGGTACGACGAGCCACGGGGCGGACTCTGGCCGAACAGTTTCCGGGCCTGATGATGATTTATCCGGCAGTTTCCGGCCGCCGGGCTTTGAGCGCTGACTGGTATCGCAGTTGTGCGGCACTGCGTAAGCGACTACGTGCCGGACTTGCCGCGGAATTCTGATGCCATTGATACATCGCTCTGGGGGGGAGCGATTGACAATCTGAAGTGGACAGCTTTACTTTCTGCGTAGGCAGCAGGCTTCGGGATAGATCGGATCGCTGCGGATTCAGGAGTTTTTCACAGAAAAAGAGGTTTGTATGATTTTGCTTCCCAAGGGAAGTCCGGTTAAGGAAAAAATTAATCCGGCGCGGGTGAATCTTCCCGAAGCGATGGAAAAACTTGCAGAAAGCGGATTCTCCGGTTACCTGCGTTTTGATTCTCCGGTTGGAACTGGAATTATCATCTTTCAGGACGGGCATTTGATCAGCGCCCTGATGCAGGAAATCGATGTCGAGGGCCGCATCATCGCTTATGACGCGATTACGCGTATCTTCGAGATGTCTATCCTTGGAAACGCTGTTCTGAATATCTATCGACTCTCATCCGAGGTTGCCATCAGTGTCCATGCCTTGCTGCATGGCGAGTATGTCTATCATGGTCAGGATATCAAGCTGATTAATATCAGGGGGTTGCTCGATCGAATCCGTAATGATCGTTTGAGCGGTTGTCTGCGGATCTACACGGATGAACGGGTGGCGTTAATTTTTTACGAGACCGGAAGCGCGCTTGGTTTCTTCCATGATGGCTCGACTGAGCTGGAAACGACTGCGGATACCTCGATGTCCGTGGCAGCCCTTCCGGGGGCCAAGATGGACCTGTTGTCGACCGTAACCGCAGAGGGGAAGCGGATGGCGGATCTGATGGCGTCGGCGGATCTTGGGCCGATGTGGGAAAAAGCACGCAACAGATTGCTTGAAGAGCGTAAACTCCGCGAATCACATAGTGGAACGTTGAGTGATGACGAACTGAAGGTTAGGCGTGAGCGCCTTTTTGCTCTCTTTCGCGGGGTCGCTGAACGTCATGTCGGGCAGTTCGGTGTAACCCAGGTTGAAAAGGCCTTCCGAAAGGTCAGCCCAACGATGTCCTTTGCTGAAGTTGATCACTTTTTGAACGATATGACCAGAATGGCCAAGTTGGTTGCCGGTCCATCGAAGGTCACGGAAATGGTGGAAGAGATGCGGCGCGGGGCCAAGGATTTAATGTAGGGCCTGAGATGCGTGCCTCCTGTTGCGCAGCAAGTGTTGATTCGTTTCTCATGCTGATACTTCACTCGTAAATGTTATGATCACTGGAGGTATGATGTTGGACTGGAGTCTGCTGCAAGTTGTTCTCTGGTTGATTGCCGGAATGGTGTCATTTTATTTCAGCCTTGGGAATGCCCGGGTCTGGACCAGTATCACCGTCGGTTTTTTTCTGATTCTGATTGCCGAAGTCATCCCGGCGGCGATGCCGTTGCTTCCGGGGTTGGAGTATCCGCAGGTGCAGGCCCTTGGTTACATCTTCGGGACAATTGCAATCATGGCGATTACTCATGGTTTTCAGGAATATTACCTGTTCAGTCGTACCCTCGAACTGGAAGGTGAAAAGCTCACGGTCTATCTGTCTGTTCTTGCGGTTATCATTGCTTCGATGATTTTTATCGCCATCAATCCCGCCCCTGATGCCGCCACGCTGCGGACGATCAGCGTGGTAGAAAACAGCTGCTGGGTTTTTCTGGCCCTGATAAATATCGATATGATTCGCAAGATTCATCAGGCGATCTCCGACAGCCCGATCAGTCGCGGATTTATCGCTTTTATGGCGGTCTTTGCGGCCATTTTTTTGTGGAAGGGATCTGAGCTTTACATTCAGGTCTACCATCTGGAGGATCTCAGCGATGTTTATCCTTTGCGCTACAGTCTCTCGCAGTATGTTCACAATGTCGGCAACTTTCTGACCAGTATCGGTGTCGGTGGAACCTTTTTCTACCTGGCGCGGTTACTGCGTTGAGACAGGGTTGTTGGAATAAGGGCCATGCCGGGCAGATGGCTGGCTATTATTCGCCTGAAGTGGCCATGGATGGCCATCTTTGTTTTCGTGGGTGGTTCTGCTCAGGTCTGGGCGGGTTTGTTCTTGACCGCGCAGGTCGATTCAATTATATCTAGGCAAATCTTATCAAACATTGTTTTCTCGCCACTTAAACTCATGCAAGGAGGTCTCTTCAATGAAAGGTTTCAATCTTCTTCTGGCAGCCCTGGTCGCCTGTGTCACACTGGCCACTCCGACCCTGGCCGCTGATACCATCAAACTCGGTGTTGCCGGTCCTCACAGCGGTGACCTTGCCCCTTACGGTATTCCGGCAATGAAGGCTGCCCAGCTGGTGGTCAAGAAAATCAATGCCAAGGGCGGTGTTCTCGGTAAGCAGGTTGAGTTGCTGATCCAGGATGATCAGTGCAAGCCGGAAATTGCAACCAATACCGCGACCAAGCTGGTGACTCAGGGTGCTGACGTGGTTCTTGGGCATATCTGTTCGGGTGCAACCAAGGCGGCACTGGGTATTTACAAGGATGCCAAAATTCCGGTCATGTCTCCTTCGGCAACTAACCCCGGCCTGACCCAGTCGGGTGATTATCCCAACTTCTATCGCACCATCGCTTCTGATGACATGCAGGCCAAACTGGCGGTTGACTTTGCCATTGACAAGCTTGGGGCCAAGAAGGTTGCCGTTCTGCACGACAAGGGCGACTACGGCAAAGGTTTTGCGGAATTTGCCAAGAAGTTCGTCGACGAATCAGGCAAGGCTGAAGTCGTTCTGTTTGAAGGGATTACCCCAGGTGCCATGGATTATTCTTCAATCGTGCAGAAAATCCGTCGCGTCAAGGCTGACATCCTGATCTTCGGTGGCTATCATCCCGAGGCTTCGAAACTGGTTGCCCAGATGAAGCGTAAGCGGATGAAGACGGCCTTCCTGTCTGATGACGGAGTCAAGGATGTAAGCTTCATCAAGGTTGCCGGTGCCGCTGCTGAGGGTGCCTATATGACCGGTCCTCGTGATCTGTCAACGATCCCGCTCAACGCTGCTGCCACTGCAGAATTTAAAGCCGCATACGGCGAAGATCCGGGTGCGTTTTTTCAGGAAGGGTACTCTGCAGCCATGGCGCTGCTGAATGCCATCGAAAAAGCGGGCTCGACCGATTACGCCGCGGTGACCAAGGCGCTGCAAACCCAGTATGTCGAGACTCCGGTCGGCAAGATCAAGTTTGACGGCAAGGGCGACGCCGAAGGTGTCGGCTTCTCGGTTTATCAGGTCAAAGGTGGCCAATTTGCCGAGCTGAAGTAAGCGCCATTAGGCTGCTTCTTCGGCAGGTCGGGTTCACTGACCTGGCCCTGTATCACCTCGTTTCAGGGGACCGGCAATGGCCGGTCCCCTGAAACATGTTTAAGACAAAGAATTCTACAGTTTTTTGCGCTGATTTAAGCGGGAAGAAACTGAATGTTGTTGGCGCCAAACTGGCGTTCGGTTTTGTTTGCTTTGCCCAATTGGTCTGAATTTCCATGGAATACTTTATTGAACTCTTTCTCGGCGGTCTGACCAGGGGGAGCATCTATGCTCTGATAGCCCTTGGTTACACCATGGTCTACGGCATCATACAGCTGATCAACTTCGCCCACGGTGAAATTTATATGATCGGTGCCTTTGTTGCTTATATCGTCTGTGGTGTCTTGACGATCTACGGTTTTCACGGGGTGTCGATTCTGATCATCGCCGGATTGTTGGCAGTGGTCTATTCCTGTGCTTACGGGTATACCCTGGAGAAGGTGGCGTACCGTCCGTTGCGTAATGCACCACGCCTGTCGCCGCTGATCAGTGCGATCGGCATGTCGATCTTTCTCCAGAACTATGTCCTCCTGGCCCAGACCCCGGATTTTCTGCCCTTTCCGGCCCTGATTCCCGATTTCGAATTCATGGAACCGATTGCCCATATCATCGGTTCGCCTGAGCTGGTGATCCTGGTGACGACTCTGGTGACAATGATCATGTTGACCCTGTTGATCAAGTACACCAAGATCGGCAAGGCGATGCGCGCCACGCAGCAGGATATGAGTATGGCACGGCTGGTTGGGATCAATGTCGATCGGGTGATCTCGACGACCTTTGTCATCGGATCGGCGCTGGCAGCAATTGGTGGCGTGCTGGTCGCGTCCTACATCGGTCAGGTCAATTTTTATATTGGCTTTCTCGCCGGGGTAAAGGCCTTTACCGCTGCAGTTCTGGGGGGCATCGGTTCGGTTCCCGGTGCGGTACTCGGCGGCCTTGTTCTGGGGCTGACTGAAAGTTTCGCAGCCGGATATATTTCGAGCGACTACGAAGATGTTTTCGCCTTCGGCCTGCTGGTGTTGATTCTTATTTTGCGACCAGCCGGGATTCTTGGTCGCGCGACCAAGCAAAAAGTTTAATTGGCCATAGCCGCTATCAACAGGCGTAATCGATGAAAAATTTAAAACAGTCTCTTGCCGTTTCACTCTGGTTTATCTTTCTGACCTTTCCACTGATGGTGGTCAAGGTCAATACCAGTGATAAGATCGTTCAGTGGCGCTGGATGAATATTCTCTGGGTCGGATTGGCGATTTTCCTCCTCTCTTTCGTCTGGCGTCACGCCCTGGCGCGCAAAGAGGCGCGACAGATGGCGGCCCAGAGCGGGCAGGATGATCTGAACAAACCAACCAGAATCCAGGCAATGCTCGAAGACCAGAAGCTGCGGACCAGGGCCATGTTTGCACTGTTAATCGTTGCTCTGGCTTTTCCCTGGGTGTTCGATACCTATCAGAGCACAATCATGATTTCAGCCCTGATCTACGTGGTGCTGGGACTCGGCCTCAATATCACGGTTGGATTGGCGGGGCTGCTTGATCTGGGGTATGTCGCTTTTTTTGCGGTCGGAGCCTATTCCTACGCCCTGCTCAATCACCATTTCGGTCTTGGGTTCTGGACGGTTCTGCCGGTGGGTGGAATTCTCAGCTGTCTGTTCGGGGTTATTCTCGGTTTTCCGATTCTGCGTCTGCGCGGAGACTATCTTGCGATTGTCACTCTTGGGTTCGGCATGATTATTAAAGTCGTTCTTGAAAACTGGAGTGATTTTTCTTTCGGGCCCAGTGGTATTGCCAATATCGACAAGCCAAGTCTGTTCGGTCTGAAGATGGATATTGCCGCTTCAACCACCTATATCTACTACATTATGATTGCACTGGTGATCCTCACGGTTATTGTCACCGGGCGTTTAAAGAACTCGCGGATCGGTCGTGCCTGGATCGCACTGCGCGAGGATGAGATTGCCTGTGTTGCCATGGGGATCGATATGGCGCGCACCAAACTGTCGGCCTATGCTCTTGGCGCCTTTTGGGCCGGGATGGTCGGCGTCATGTTTGCTGCCAAGACCACCTTTATCAATCCGGCCAGTTTTACGTTCATGGAATCAGCGATCATTCTCTCGATTGTCGTACTGGGTGGTATGGGTTCGATTCTCGGCGTCATCCTTGGTGCAATGATCCTGATCCTGATGCCGGAGTACCTGCGTGCTTTCTCCGAGTATCGGATGATCATTTTTGGTGCGGCCATGGTGCTGATGATGATTTTCCGTCCGCAGGGGATTATCAGCAATGTCCGTCAGAAATATCAATTCAAGGGATTGAAGGAAAAGACCGAAAATGTCTGATACCGATAAGCAAGTGTTACTTGAGGTCAAGGGCCTGACGATGGATTTCGGCGGGCTGCGTGCCGTTGATTCGATCGATCTGAGTGTCTCCGAGGGCGAGATAGCTGCCCTTATCGGTCCTAACGGTGCCGGGAAAACCACTTTTTTCAACTGTGTCACGGGGATTTATACTCCGACAGCTGGAGACATCTTGCTCCATCCCAAGGGGAAGCCGACTCGCCGGGTCAATGGCAGCAAGCCGAACAAGGTGACCACGCTGGGAATGGCACGAACCTTTCAGAATATCCGCCTCTTCCCGGATATGACGGTCCTTGAAAATGTCATGATCGGTCGCCATTGCCGGACCCGTACCGGTCTGACCGGTGCAATCCTGCGTGGTGCGGCGGCGCGCAAGGAAGAACAGGAAATCGTTGAGTTCAGTTACTGCCTGCTTGAAAAAGTCGGGCTGGACGAATTTGCCAACGAATATTCGAAAAATTTGCCCTATGGTGCACAGCGCCGACTTGAAATTGCCCGTGCGATGGCGACTGAACCCTTTTTGCTGTTGCTCGATGAGCCTGCTGCCGGGATGAACCCGCAGGAGACGACCGATCTGGATGCATTGATCTGTCGCATTCGCGACGAAGAACAGATTGCCATCCTGTTGATCGAACATGACATGAAGCTGGTAATGAACATCTCTGACAAGATCCATGTCATGGAGTATGGCAAGAAGATCGCGACAGGGACCCCGAATGAGATTAAAGATAACCCGAAGGTCATAGAAGCTTATCTCGGCGAAGAGGCCGAAGCTTAGCCATCTCCTATTCAATCTTAGTGAGAAACTGATGCTTAGACTGCAGAATATCCAGACATATTACGGCAATATCCAGGCTCTCAAGGATGTCACAATAGACATTGAAGAGGGCGAGATCGTTACCCTGATCGGCGCCAACGGCGCGGGGAAAACAACCACCCTGATGTCGATCTGCGGAATCACCCCGCCGCGCAAGGGCGAGATCGCCTTCAAGGGCAGCCGTATCCATCAGCTTAAACCCGAATCTATCGTGCAACTCGGGATCTGCCAGGTTCCCGAAGGTCGCCGAATTTTCCCGGGGATGACGGTTCTTGAGAATCTTGATATGGGCGCTTTTCTGCGCAAGGACAAGGCCGCGATCAAGACCGATCTCGACATGGTCTTCGATCTCTTTCCGATCCTTGATCAACGTCGTAGTCAGCTTGGCGGAACCCTGTCCGGTGGTGAGCAGCAGATGCTTGCTATCTCGCGGGCGCTGATGGCCAGGCCGCGTCTGTTGCTGCTCGATGAACCGTCGCTCGGTCTTGCTCCCTTGATCATCCAGCAGATTTTCGAGATCATCAAAAAGATCAATGAAGAGAGTGGAACAACCATCTTTCTGGTTGAACAGAATGCCAACCAGGCACTCAAACTTGCACACCGCGGTTATGTGATGGAGAATGGTCGTATCACCCTGGTCGATAAAGCCTCGGTTTTGCTTGAAAATGATGCGGTTAAAAAGGCCTATCTGGGACTCTGATCTCTTTCCTTGGACGCTTTTGAATTAAGTCCGATCTTCGTGTGCCGAAGGTCGGACTTTTTTTGCGCGCGGACTTCGGGCCGCCGGACCAAAGTTTAAGGTACAATAGCAGGGACAAGACTGCGGGACTTGCCATCTGTCACTGGGCGATAACCATGCAACAACTGAAAGATTGTCTGGACAGGATTGCCGGTAAGGGCTACAAGGCCTACAAGCAACTGGCCGGAAGTTACCGGTTCAGCACCTTCCGTTTAACCTTTGATCATGTCCAGGGAGATCCCTATGCTTTGCCCTCGCGGATCAGTATCTGGGTCGAGGCTGCACAACATGGGCTAGCGGTTGAACTTAGTTCCAACCCTGTTCGGCAGACGGCGTTGGAGGATTTTCTCGCCCGTGCCGTTGACCGGTCCATCAGGCAGCACGTCAGGGGGCAACGTGGTACCGGCCACAGCGGTGAGGTAAGAATTGCCACCAGTGGCCAGCAGGTTTTGCGGCGAAACGCAGTCCTGATTGAACGCTCTGGTATTGAAGCGCGTCTGTTACTCGCTCTGCCGGCCGATGGGCGCTCTCTCCGGGTGGAAGATGCCCGCCAGATGTTATTTGAGGAATTACCGCGGGTTGTTGATGAGGCCCTTCTGTACCAAGGGCAGGATCTGTCTCCGCTATTCCGTCATGTCGAACAGGTTGAGGATCAGGACTGGTTGCGCGGTTGGTTGAGCGAGGTTCAGGCGGTGGCCTTTGTTGCCGACCATTCCCTGCTGCCGCGCCGCAGCGGTGTCGACGACCGGCCGTTGGCTGGAGGTGTTGCTTTTTCTGCTCCGGACAGCCTGCGTTGTCGAACAACCTTACCTCATGGTGGTGAGATCAGCGGCATGCTGATTCCGCGCGGGGTAACCCTGATTGTCGGCGGTGGATTTCACGGTAAATCAACCCTGTTACAGGCTCTGGAGTATGGAGTTTATAATCACCGGCCCGCTGATGGCCGTGAGTTGGTGGTGACTACCGCCGGTGCAGTAAAGATCCGTGCCGAAGACCACCGTGCCATCCATCAGGTCGATATCAGCCCCTTTATCGGCACCCTGCCCGGGAACCGTTCAACAACCTGTTTTTCGACCGAAAATGCCAGCGGCAGTACCTCGCAGGCGGCCAATATTATTGAAGCACTCGAATGTGGTGCCGACTGTTTGCTGATCGACGAAGATACCTCTGCGACCAATTTCATGATTCGCGACCGGCGCATGCAGCAGTTGGTCAGCTCTGAACAGGAACCGATTACTCCATTGCTGCACCGGGTACGCGAACTCTATGAGCGAGAAGGGGTTTCCAGTATCATTGTCACGGGTGGTTCAGGGGATTATCTGGCGGTCGCCGATCGGGTGATTTTAATGGACAATTATCGTCCCTATGATGTAAGTGATAAAGCGGCAGCTCTGGCTGGGGAGCCACCGTCTTTGTCCGCTTCCGGATCTGCACTGCATGTGGTGCACAAGCGCTCCTTTGATCCCGGTCGTTTTGATGCCCGCCGTGATGATGGTAAGTTGCGTATCGATGTCCGCGAAGGACGACTGATCGATTACGGACGCCATCGCATCGATCTGAGCCGGGTTGAGCAGTTGGTTGATCAGGGACAGACTGAAGCCATTGGCCGACTGCTCGAATACAGTATCCGTTGCTACGCGGATCATCCCGATGGGCTGGTTGGAGCTCTGCGGCAGGCGCTGGCCGACGTTGAGAAACAAGGACTCGATATCCTCTTTCCCTGGAAGGTCGGGCATCTGGTCTTGCCGCGTCTTTATGAGCTGGTCGCTGCCGCCAATCGTCTTCGGGCAGAAGTTTAAAATCCCGCTGTAATTTAAAATTGTTTATATCTGAAGTTTAGAATGCGTATACCTGAAGATTTGCAAGGAGCTGGCATGAAACGTTTGTTGTTCGGGACCAAGGGTTATAACTGGTTTGAAATTCTGATGGTTGCGGCGCTCACCCTGATGGTTTCGCTCTCCGTGGTCATGACTCTGCTACACGCGGCGGTTGAGCTGTACCATGTTGTGGTCGCCGGGCCCGCCGCACTCAATCATACGGCATTTATCAGTGTCTTCGGAGCCTTCATGACCGTACTGATCGCGCTGGAATTCAATCACACCGTGCTGCCGGAAATTTCAAGCGGCACAGCAGTGGTCAAAGTCCGCGCAGTCCTGCTGGTTTCCCTGCTGGCGTTGGCCAGAAAGGTGGTGCTGGTTGATTACAAGGAGGTCGAGTACACAGCAATGATCGGACTGGCGGTTCTGATCCTTGCGGTCACCGGGGCCTACTGGGTCGTGCAGAGAGTGGAACTGCTCGGTAAGAAAGTCGGAGAATAAAAGTATTATCCGCCCAGGTAGGCCTTTTTAACCTCGGGATTCCCCAGCAACTCTTCACTTGTGCCCTCGGCGACGATTTTTCCGGTATCGAGAACATAGCCGCGATGGGCCAGATGCAGGGCCAGGTTAGCGTTCTGTTCGATGAGCAGAATCGTCATTCCTTCGTCATTGAGCTGTTTGAGTTTACGGAACAACTCATATTTCAATACCGGGGCCAGTCCCATCGAGGGTTCGTCGAGCATCAGAAAGTTACAGCCGGTCAGCAGGGCACGGCCGACTGCCAGCATCTGTTGTTCGCCACCAGAAAGAGACTCACTGCGCTGTTTGCGTCGTTCGTGTAAGCGTGGGAATAGTTCAAAGATTCGTTCATACTCCGAGGTGAAATCTGTGCCTTTG
>JAJRWF010000106.1 GCA_024276905.1 Deltaproteobacteria bacterium | reverse complement strand
CAATCCGGATTTTCACCATTTCAGCTGTTCGAAATGCCATAACCCACATGCATCACGCTTGCCGCGGTTGATGATCACCAACTGCCTGGATACCAAGCACAATACCTGGGACAATGGTGGCACGGTGGATGACAGCTGGGACGGCAATACGGGCAAGAACACTGGCTCAACAACTCTCACAGAAGCTCAGATGCAGGTGGGTGTCAATGCTGCCGATACGCAGGAAGGAATCCAGAAAGATGGATCTACCGTCAGCATCCCGACAATTCTGCGTGGCACCACGGTTTCCAACTGGTCAACCGCTCAGAACTGTCACCGGCTTGCAGGTGATGATCCGCTGCATCCCGACGATGCTGCCGGTTCAGGTGGTGGTTGGAATACGGTAACCCCCTGGTAGTTTGAAGGAAGGTAGAACCTCATTCACAAGGAGAAGTTATGAAAAGATACCAGAAACCTAAAGTCGTAGGGAGTGGCAGCATCCACCCCTGCTGACAATCAGGGAAGGGCCGGGGTTTTCCCCGGCCCTTCCTCTTGTTTTCAGCTGCGGAAAAGAGGTGTTCTGTCGTGTATTGGCAGAAGTTAAGTGGGAAGTTGGCCGTTGATTATTGTTCTTTGCGGCGCTCTCGAGATTCTGGAGTGTTACTATTGGCCGATTTGAGAGATGTGATCAGGCCGGGTACTTGAGGATGAAAAATCTCCGACCACGAAAGTTTTTCCAACCGTTTCAGCAGTTGTGTTGCGACGTTCTTCTGCCGTTGCATTACGGCAAGTTCTGCTTGGCGTAACAGAATAAAAGGGTTTTGTGGAAAAGCCTTTGCGGCTAACTCCAACATGCGCTGAGCCTCGTCCGGTCGTCCTTTCTCCAACGCCAGCGGGGCCAGAGTCAGATACTCAAGGGCGTAAATGTCATCAAGTGCGACGGCCTGTTTCAAATATTTCAAGGCAGTACCACCCTGTTTGAATTGACGCGCATTCAGATAGAGATGGTAGGCAACCGAAGCATCCGCAGGGGACTCTTTTTCCATCGCCAGGTAGAGTTTCCGGACTCTTTCTTTCTGGAAGAAGTTTTCCAGATAGAGTGCCTTTCTGAGGCGAGCATCATTTTTCTTCAGAGGCCGGTTAAGCAGCTCCGGTTGTGTGAAAATCCGGGCGATAAAATCTCGCAGAAAACGAACTTCCAACGAAATTTTCCCACTTTGATGGGAGCTGGAGACTGTGACAGTGTAAACTTCGGATATTGTTTCCCGCAATTTTCTCAGGATAGTGCGAGTTAATTCATAGATCGGGGTTTTTATTTCATTCTGATAACGTGATTTGAAAAAACTCAAATCAAAATGGACAATGACTGGTTGGTCGATTTTTTTGAGTGTGTACCAGGGTACGATCAGAATCGGTGTTTTGCCAATCCTGCCTGAAAAAATATCCTTTTCCTGGACAAATTGATTTGCTTCATCGGTTGTCGCTACTCCACTGTTGATCAAAATCTCAAGGAACGCCTTCAGCGAAACGCTGTTTTTTGCATCGCCATTTTGGAGCACCCAGATAATTTTGGAGAAAAAGTGACTTTCCAAGGCCGCTCGGAGGGCCATCCCTGGCAGTAACACGGGATTTGCTGTGAGTCGTGTTGCTTTGGTTTTGAATTCTTGAAGAGTCCCATGGTACACGAGTTGTGAAGCTTCCTTTTTCAGCTGAGCCGGGATTGGCATTAAAAAAGGATTTTGCGACAGCAGAACAAGGGCCGGTTTAATGGGGGAAAATTCTCGCCAGGTCGGTATCGCCTCAGGAGCATTTTCGACAAGGATCGTTTTGACGGGGATTCTGAGGAAGGGGATGAATTCAGGGGCGCTGTTTGAGATCGGGGGTTCATTTCCTGTCGATAATGCTGAAGATCCGGCATTTAGCGCTAGGGACTGTTCACTTCCAATGAACAGAAAAACACAAAGGGCGATCCCGAAGTACTTAATCATACAGTTTACTTTCTTGCTGATAATATTGTCACACGTGCGAGTCAGTTGATTCGTACCTGTGACAATGAACCACGCAGTCTGAATTGGTAGCTGCCATCTTGTTGTGGTTTTTTGATCAGGGTCAACAGGTCGCGTAAGGCCGGATCAAGATCTTTTGGCGTCAGGAACAGGGTGAGATTAAGGCTGCTGCCGGCAACGGTGCGACCAATGCGCAGACTGCCATTTGCCGTGATATCAAACGCCGGGCCTGTGGATGATAGCCGATTGATTTGAATCAATGACCCTTTTGACTCCACCGTGCATGTCAGACGTCCGAGCGACAGCAGGTCGCTACCACTCCCAAATTTCTGCAACCCTGTCAGCTGCAGGTCGCTCAGTTCGAGCTTTAACTGGCTGCGATTTTTCCCCGCCAATGGCAGCGTGCCGTCAAATGTGCCCTTTTTCAGGGTTCCCGCCAGAATCAAGGCTAACTTGGGGTCCAGACGTTCCTTGAAGTGCAATCCGCTCAGGGTCGCCTGAACTTTGCCGTTGCGGTGAGCGGTCCCGATGATTTTGCCCTGCCAGGTTTCAAGTTTAAAGCCGAGTCCCGGGTTGGCGCCGAGCAGACTCAGCCACAGGGGGCGCAGGTCGATATGTTCAAGCATAAAAGGGGGGTGTTGTCGTTGTTTGTGGCTGATCTGGACCCTGTCTGCGCCAAGGCCAAAGGGGAAGAGCAGCCGTGGCTGCTCAACTTGCAGCTCAAAGCCCTGTCTTTCGGCCTGTTGCTCCAGTTGGCGGGCAAAAGGTTCAAGCGGCAGAAAGAAGAGCAGGGCGATGAAGGAACAACAGATGAAACTGACGAGACAAAGGAAAACCGGCTGACATAACAGTTGCTTAACACGGCTGGGAAAACGTTTACTCATCAGCGGTTCTCCCTGAAACGGCTCAGAATCATTGAGGTGTCAAGCAGCTCCTGATCGTCAAATCTGGTGCGTATTCGCAGTTGAGACACTTTGAGGCGCTGACCGATCTGATCGAACTGATGGAGCAGTTCAACCAGCTGGTGCAACTGGAGCTTGACCATCCTGATTTCGACCCCTTCTTCTGTCAGATCTTCGTGGGTTTTGTCCGGTTGCGGTCTGACGTAGACCAGTTGGTTGCGGGCGTCAATTTTCTCTGCCGCATTTTCAACGGTGGTGATCAGATTACGGCCGGCGGTTGCATTGCTTTGGCGTTTGAGCTTGCGCAGGCGGGCGTCAAGCTCGCGGTATTGCTGCAGTGAAACCTCAAGCTGTGACAGGTCATTCCGCGCACTGGTGACTTTGCGATCGAGGCGTTTCAGGGTTTGCTTATAGCTGTCGTAAATCAATACGCTGCCAATCAGCAGCAGAACAAGGCCAGCTGCAATCAACGGTTTCAGATGTCTCTCTCGGTCAAAGCCGCTCATCTAATTGTCCTTTGCCTGTTCCAGTTGAATTTGCAGCTGGAAGTCAACCCGCTGGCCATCGATTGTCTGTTTGCTGTCCAGAATCCGCACCTCATTGAAGAGCGGTTCCTGTTGCAGACCATGGAGTAACTGGCTGACTGCATCGAAGCTTTCGGTGCTGCCCGAAAGACGGAGTCCGGCTTCATTATGAAGGTATTCCCGAACATCGACTGTCAGCGCAGGGTCTATTCTGTTGGAGACAGCAAGCAGGACTTGCAAGGCTCCCGGAGAATCGGTGCCGAATTGGTTCGATTTTTTCTGCAGTGCTTTCATTTTGGATTGCAATTGCAGGAGAGCTGCGACCCGTAGTTTTTCGCCTGGAAACTGTTTCTGGTAAAGGCTTTTGGCCTGTTGTTGCAGTTCCTTCAGTTCTGTTGTGCGTTGATGGTATTGCAGATAACCGTTAGTGACGAACAGGAGTAGTGACGTCACTAAAAGCGCCGCCGCAATTCCGGCCCGCCATTTAATCGTCTGCCAGTCGTTTTTCAGTTTGTAGGGGCCTGAGCGCAAGTTCAGGCCATCAGATTTGGCATTTGCAGCGGCGAGAGCCAGAGTTGCAACCTGGGACAACTCATGGCGGACTTCACCGGTTTCAGCTGTCAGCAGAGCAGGTTCGATCTCAAACCCGGCCTCTTTGAGGCTTAGAGCAAGAGGGCTGGCGCAGTTTTCCCCCAGCAGGCGCAGACGCATGATTGCTGATGGCCTGTTACGGGCCAGGGCTTGTGCCTGCTGAACGATTTCTGCTGTCGGGAGACTGGCATCGGTTTGCGGCAGAATGCGCAGATCGACCAGCCTGGCCGCCTCGATGCGGCCGAGCAGTATGCCTTCTTCATCACGGCACAGCAACAGACTGTCGACCGGCCAGCTGAGTCCGCTGACATGACAGAACGGGGCCAAACCAAGATAGCCGAGTGGTTCGCGGTTGTCATCAAAGCGTGCAAGTTGTTCTTCAATCTGGTGTTGAGCGACCGCTGCCGTCAGCACCTTGCCGTTGCCAAGGTGCTGGTGAAATACAATGCGGTTATCCAGGGATTCAGGGAGCTGGCGTGCCATTTCCGGCCCTGCCGCCGCCGCGATTTTGCGTGGGTCATCAAAGGGAAACTCAAGCCAGCGCAGCAGAGAACTGCAGGCAGGCAAGGCGCAGGCAAGGCGGTCGGTTATCTGCAGCGGGCCGAGGATTTCACTCAGTTGATCCGCCAGTGACAGCTGGGGATTGCGCTTAAAACAGCCAGTTTCAAGCAGGGTCGTTTCGGCCCGATCACTAAAAGCGACGGCGAACCTCCATTGCTCGGGAGCCTGTTGCAGGGCGATATATCTTCGGCGCATCTTTTTTCAGTTCACCTTCTGCCAGATAAGCTGGTCATCGGTTTTTTTGACGATTGCCTGCATGCTGCGAACTCCGTCGTTGACCCGTCCCCGACTGTTGATCAGATAATAAGAGCTTGCAACCGCGAGATCGAGGTTGCGGTTCATGGCGGTAAAGGCATCGACTCCAAGGGTCGTGCGCACTTCATCCAGGAGTTTGAACGGACCCTCCTCAGACCGCCTGTCGAGCAGAGCTTCTATCGCTGTGACTGTATCCGTATCCCAGCTGCGCAGCAGTTCAGGGGTGGCGGTATTGATATTCAAAGTCCCACTGCCGAAGCTGGTGACAAAGGGACTCAAACGTTTAACCGTCTCGGCATCAAATCCTGCGATCAGAGGTAACTCGTCGATGCTGGACAAGGGTCCATCTGTGGCTTCGTAGGGCGGGTTCAGGGCGAGGTAATCAACATCTTCCGCACCGCCGGGTTCGCGGTCATGATCTGGATCAAGCCAGTCAATCAGGGCGTTGGCCAGACCTTCCGGATCATCCAGGGCCAATTCTTCACATAGCCTGACAAAACGATCACGGTAAACGCTGTCGATGTTCCCCTGTTGATCAACCAGCTTGTTCAGCAGCAAGCGCCCATCGAGATCGTCGATCCTGACGCTGATCGTTCCTTCGGCCAGCGGGTAATCCTGTACGCCGAGTGACCAGAGTTCATCCGGGTCATTTTTCGCATCGTAGCTGT
This sequence comes from Deltaproteobacteria bacterium, assembly GCA_024276905.1. Classification (GTDB taxonomy): domain Bacteria; phylum Desulfobacterota; class Desulfuromonadia; order Desulfuromonadales; family Geopsychrobacteraceae; genus Geopsychrobacter. The sequence continues at coordinate 20,778 of JAJRWF010000106.1, read as the reverse complement.
TGCGGTCGTTTTGCAAAATCATCCGTCCTGCAGTAATGCCGCCACGCGCCAGGTACTCGGCCCGCGTGGTGTCGCGAAATGTTTCCGTTAATCGCAGATCAACCAGGGTCGAAAACGCAAATTCGCTGAGCAGTGCACTTAACAGAGCAACGACTACCAGCACCAGCAGCAGCACCATGCCGCGATCGTTAGCTATTGGTGTCATCGATCTCTCCGTTTTTGAGGCAGATCGAAAATACTCGACAACGGTGTTTTGTCATCGAGGTCCAGAAATTCAAGCTCGGCGCGGACGAGGATTGGACGGCCATTATTTAAACTGTCCCATTGATCACGCCAGTCTTGCCCATCGTAAAAGCTGAATGTCAACGCCGTTATTCCCTGTGCCAGTTTTTCTTCTGTTGCCGGCGTCAGGTTGTTCAGACTTTTTTCGGCGCGCCACAGGGTCAGCTGATCGTTCTGGTCCGGTCCAAGCCGGTAGCGGATTTGACGCATCCCGGGTTGCGCTGACCCGCCCGAGTTGGTTACCAGCTCAAGAAAAGGTTCATCCAGAGGATTTTTCCCTCCAGCGATTGCAGGGCGTTTGTTCAGATTCTCAAGGGCCAGTCCGAGCAGCTCGCGGTCGAGACGTGCAATCAATACCCGGCCGAGGTGCAGGGCCGCCCCCTGTTTTTCCACCTGTTCCTTTACTGTGGCAGTGACGGAGAAAACCCCGTAAATACTTGTCAGCAGCAGGCTGGCCAGGGTGATAGCCACCAGGACCTCCAGCAGGGTGAAGCCGGTGTTCCTGCTCATCAGCGGACCTCGCTGACAAATGAGGTCAAGGTGACGAACTCATTGTTTTTTTCGCGTCCCCAGATGACGCTCAGGTCGACTTGAGCAATTCCTCTGATCGGGGTCGGAGTATACTCGCTGCGCCAGTGGTAATTCTGGTTCGGATTGGCGAAAGTCCCTTCATTTCTTGTGTCTTCGTCCCCGACATTGTTTTCAATTTCGGCCATTTTCTGCTTGGCCAGCAAGGTTGCACGGGTTATCTGTTGCAGCTGCTTGTTGACCAGGATGCTGCGTTGTGCCAGGCCGAGCATGACCACCAGGGCAATTCCGACAATCGCCAGGGCGATCATTACCTCCAGGAGGGTGAATCCGCAGTTATCCCTGCATCCAGTCACTTTCATTTGAAGTCCCGATAGCCATCATAGATCTCGGTCAACCCGGTCAATGGGGCGAGGCGCAGGGTCATTTTACGGCCCTCATCATCTTGCAGATGAATGATCGTCTCTCTCAGCCAACCACCCGGAAGCAGGGCCGTTGTTACCTCTCCATGGTTTTGCTCGCCAATCTGCGGTTGGTAGATATTGACAAAGTGTACCCCGTTTGCCAGTTGATATCCGGCGGCAATTCCCTGCAGCGGTTGCAGTTCTCCTGTTATGCTGCGCTTTGTTGCCCGGTAGCTGCCATTCGACAGGTTAAATGTCAGGCGATGTTCTCTTCCGGTCATGGCCGCTTCATTGTAGAGATATTTTACCGTCCCGGACAGTCTTCTGGCGGTTGTACGCAGCCCATCTGTGCCCAGCCCATCGATCAGCGGCAGGCTGAGGCTGGCCAGCAGACCCAGCAGCAGGACCACCAGTACCAGTTCTATCAGGGTGAACCCGGTCTGACCCCTGATCATCGTTTTAATCGATCTCCCAGCTGTTGATATCGGCATCATCGCCGTCGCCACCTGTCGCTCCGTCGGGACCGTAAGAGCTAATGTCGTAATCGTCATGAATCCCCGGTGAAAGGTAAATGTAGGGGTTGCCCCAGGGGTCCGCCGGAATCCTTTTGATGTAGCCCTTTTCATTGTAGCGGGTCGGGATTCTTCCCGTTTGCGGCTTTTCGACCAGAGCATCCAGACCCTGTTCTGTGTCTGGGAAAAACCCATTGTCGAGTTTGAATCTTGCGAGGGATTGTTCGAGCCCCCTGATTTGAACTGCAGTTGTGGTGCGTTTGGCTTTTTCGGGTTCATCTAGCAGGCGTGGGACGACAACTGCGGCAAGAATGCCGAGAATCATAACCACGACCAGGATTTCGATCAGGGTGAAGCCGCGCTGGTTGTCGACTACGACAGCTTTTCGTTTTGACATACTTGCTCCTTCTGGTTTCAACTTGAGAGTTTTCTTACCTGACACCTTATCCCAGACTCTGGCTGGCCTGAAAAATCGGTAACAGAATCGCCAGTACGATAAATCCGACGGCACCACCCATCAGCAGAATCATCATCGGTTCCAGCAGAGCGAGCAGGCGATTGATCGAAAGTTCGATCTGCTGATCGCTGGTGTCTGCCACTCTTCGCAGCATCTGCTCAAGTTCGCCACTTTTTTCACCGATGGCAATCATCTGAATCAGCATCACCGGGAAAAGCCCGTCTTTCTGCAGCGGAGCTGCCAGTGACGCGCCTTCGCGGACCTGGCGACCGGCCCGTTCGATCGCCTGGCGCAGTACCTGATTGTCCAACAGTTTGCCGGAGATTTCCAATGCCCGCAGCAACGGTTGTCCGCTGCCGAGCAGGGTTGCCAGGGTGCGACTGAAGCGACTGGTGGCAATCTGCAGGCTGAGACGGCCGAAAAGTGGCAGTTTGAGGCGCCAGCGATCAAGAGCCAATCGGCCCTGTTCCTTTCCTGCCCAGCGTTTTGCCAGTAACAATGCTCCAATCAACAGGCTGAATATCAACCAGCCGTAGTTCTGCAGCAAATTGCTGCCGGTGATCAGCATCCGGGTCGGCAAGGGCAGGACCTGGTCAAGTTCGATCAGCATCCGGGTGACCTTAGGCAGCACGTAGCCGACCAGGAAGAGCAGCACGCCGCTGCCAACCAGTGCCATCAGTAGTGGATAGGCCAGTGCCGCGGTAATTCTACTGCGCAGACGGGCCTGTTCTTCGAGCAGGTCGGCGAGGCTGTCAAGCGCCTGGTCCAGAGTGCCGCTGTTTTCGCCGACCTCGACCATGCTGAGGTAAATCGTCGGGAAAATCCGCTGCTCGGCTGCCAGCGCCTGATGGAGTGCCGCACCTTCGACCACCGCTTCGCGGACCCGATTCAGTGCCGTAGCCAGTTGTGGACGCTCAAGTTGTCCGGCAACTGTCAGCAGGGCCTGGTCAAGAGCAAGGCCTGCACCGAGCAGGGTCGCGAGCTGCCGGGTGGCAATGGCCAGGTCGGCGACGGGCACCTGCGCGGAGCGAAACTGCAACAAACCTTGTCCGGAATGACTGCTGACCGCCACAACCTTGGTGGTAAAGATCCCCTGTTGGCGCAAACTTTCTATTACCGTACGTTGCCCGTTCCCTTCGCAGCGCCCGTTGACCTTCTGACCGTGATTATCGTAACCGCTGTAATCGAAGAGCGCCATAGCTTTAGTGGCCCCTGAGGGGTGAGGAGTGAGGAGTGAGGAGTGAACATGCAAATGATAGTTGAGCCTGGTTCCTCACGGCGGATATTATGCTTGCGGACACTGGTTCTCTCATCAGATTCGGCCCCTCAGCCGTCAACCCGGGTGACGCGCAGGACTTCTTCAAGCGAGGTTTCACCTGTTTTTGCCTTTTTCAGCCCATCTTCACGCAGGCTGAGCATTCCGGACTTTTGCGCGGCCTGGCGAATACTGGCCGCATCGGCTCCGGCCATCAACAGTTCACGGATCTCGTCTGTCAACAGCAGGAGTTCATAGATGCCGGTTCGTCCGCGGTAACCGATCTGTTGACAGCTGTCGCAACCAGTACTGCGAAAAAACTGCAGGTCCGGTTGATCAGAAAGAAGTCCTGAAAAATGTCGGATCAGGTCTGTACTCGGTTTATAGCTGCTGCGACAGTCGGGGCAGAGCTTGCGGACCAGACGTTGCGCCAGAATACCGGTCACGGCCGATGAGACCAGGAAGGGCTCGATCTTCATATCGAGCAGGCGGGTCAGTGCGCCGGCCGCGTCGTTGGTGTGCAGGGTCGAAAAAACCATATGCCCGGTCAGAGCCGACTGCACGGCGATTTCGGCCGTTTCCCCGTCGCGGATTTCACCGACCATGATGATGTCCGGATCCTGGCGCAGGATTGAACGCAGGCCGGCGGCGAAGGTCAGGTCGATCTTCGGATTGACCTGAATCTGGCCAACGCCGTTCAGCTGATATTCGATCGGGTCTTCAACCGTAATGATGTTTTTGGTCTGATCGTTCAAACGGCTGAGTGCCGCATAAAGTGTGGTGGTTTTTCCCGAACCGGTCGGGCCGGTGACCAGGAAGATTCCGTGCGGTTGTCGAATCAGTTGATCGATCTGCTGTCGGAGCTGCTCATCGAGGCCGATTTGCGCGAGTTCGATATGACTTGAACTCTTTTCAAGCAGACGCAGCACCAGGCGTTCCCCAAAGGCGGTCGGTAGCGATGATACTCGCACGTCGACATCGCGACCGGCGATCCGCACCCGAAAACGCCCATCCTGGGGCAGGCGTTTTTCAGCGATGTTGAGTCCGGCCATGATTTTGATCCGCGAAATGATCGCCGCTCTGGCTTTTTGCGGCGGGCGCAGTATCTCGTAGAGGACACCGTCAATCCGGTAACGAATGATCATCTCGACTTCATAGGGTTCGAGATGGATATCGCTGGCACGTTCGCGGCAGGCACGGGCGAGCAGCCCGTTCACGAAACGGATGATCGGGGCTTCATCGCTGCTGTCGAGCAGGTCGGTTGGGCCGAGGCTGGAATTCAGGTCTTCGCCTTCACCGTCAAGATCGGGAGTCAGGTCGGACGCTTCGCCGGCCTGTTGAGCGTAGGCATGGTTTATGGCGCGCAGAATTTCTTCCTCGGGCGCAAGACAAATGACAACCCGACGACCGGTCAGGGTCGTGAGGTCGTTGAGTGGCGTACTATTGGCCGGGTCAGTTATTGCCAGGTGGAGCAAGGTATCGGACATCTGCAGGGGGAAAATGCACTGTTCGCGCAAATATTCAAGGGGCAGACGATTGATCAGCTCGGAGACTCCACTGTCGCGCGGCAAGCTGGCTAAATAGTCGAGGTCGAACTGTTTGGCCAGTGCACGGGTCAGGTCGCTGTTGCTGAGTCCGTAGCTGTTCTGCAGGATCTGGCCGAGACGTTGCGATTCTTGCTGCTGCCGTTGCAGGGCCTCTTCAATGGTCTGTGCGGGGAGACTGACATCCTGCTGCAGGATTTCTCCCAGCTTTTGCCAACTACTCATTTTGGGCCGGACCCTCCTGTGGCTTTTCTGCTTCCAGGTCAGTGGTCAGAGCCCTTGAGTTGACCGATTTACGCAATTCCTCGGTCTGGAGCCCCTGGCCGGTAAAACGTGCACGGCGGGTGATTTCAGCCATGTCGCCGGAATTGTGGATGACCCGCGGCGTGATAAAAATCAACAGATTGGTTTTCTGGGTGGTGGTCGATTTCGAACGGAAGAGCCGCCCGAAAAACGGGATATCACCCAGCAGCGGGACCTTGAACTCTTTTTTCTGGATGTTGGTGCCGATCAAGCCGCCAAGAACAACGGTTTTTCCATCTTCTGCCAGCACCGTGTTACGTAACTGGCGCTTGGTAAAAGTTGGCCCGACCTGGTCGATTTTGCCGACCTGGTTGGCGGCAATATCGGTAATTTCCTGGTAGACATTGAGTCGTACCAGATTCCCTTCGGTGACCTGCGGTGTAAAGCGCAGGGTCAGGGCGACATCCTTGCGTTCAACAGAAACATTTGTCGCCAATCCGGTGCTGCCAGAGTCAGTCAGGCGGTTGGTGATGATCGGAACATTCGAACCGACGATAATTTCGGCCTCTTCGTTATCCGAGGTCAAAAGGCGTGGTGCCGAAAGAATATTGATGTCGCTGCTGGTTTCCGACAGCTGGATCAGGGCCGAAATTGCCGGAACTGTTATCGTGTTGCCATCGGGGCCGATAGTTGTGATCGGGTTGAAGAAGCCGCCGAGCATCAGGCCAGACACGGATTGGGCCAGCAGGCTTGGTAGCTGGCCGGTTGAGCCATCGGATGCCGGAGTAAGGCTGCCCAGGCCGACTGAGCCGGAGTTGAGATTGCTGGTACCAAAGGCGACGCTGCGGCCATTGATGCCCGCAGCTCCCTGCAAGGACGCTCCGATTTCGCGGGTGGCATCCATCGACAATTCCAGGATCAATGCTTCGACATAGACCTGGTTGCGCTTGATGTCGAGCTTGTCGATCACCTGTTTAGCCAGAGCATAGTCGTCTGGACCGGCGCTGATCAACAGGGAATTGGTCGGTTTGTCGGCGGTAATCGTGACCGGTCCCTTGGTTGCGGCCTGATCCTTGTTCGCCGCGCTCCCCTGTGAATTGGCCATGATTTCTTTTAACGTTTTTGCCAAGCCTTCGGCATCGGCATTTTTCAGATAGTAGACATTGATATTGGAACGGTCCTGCTCCTGCGGGGTGTCGAGGGTCTCGATCAGGTTCGTCAGCAGGTCAATTTCCTCCGCTGAAACTATGGCAAGCAGGGTGTTGGTGCGTGAGTAGGCGATAACCTGACCTCGCTGCGACTTGTTTGCCCCTCTGGGCTTGTTGGAGATTGCCTGCTTGTTCAGAAGGGTGTTCGCAATTTTGGCAATTTCAGTCGCTTCGGCATGGTTCAGGCTGAAGACTCTCAATCTGGAAAGGCTTGAAGGAATATCGAGTTTTTCGATGATTTCAATCAGGCGGTTGATGTTGGCGGCACTGTCAGTCAAAATCAGCGTGTTGGACGGAGCATAGATAGTCAAGTTACTGGTTTTGGGGATCAGGGGCAGCAGTACACTGCTTGCCAGGGTCTGGGCATCAGCATACTTGAGGCGAATCAGCCGTGTAACGTAGCTTTCTCCCTTGCGCAGATTTGAAACCGGCAGACTGTTCTGACGAGCATTTTGCAGGGGTACAATCTTGTTGATTTTGCCGCTCGGAACCAGGGTATAACCCTTGACGTTGAGTACGGTCAGGAACAACTGATAGGCTTCTTCTTCACTCATTCTGTCCGGGGAGATGATCGTCACCTTGCCCCGCACCCGTTCATCGTAGACAAAGTTGCGACCGGTCATTTCTGAAACCGTCTTGATCAGATCGCGCAGTTCGACATCCTTGAAATCGAGAGAGATTCCTTTTTTCTCTTGAGCGGGTTGCGCCAGGCTGATAACCGGGAACGAAGCCAGGCCAATCAGCAGTGTCAGGGCAAACAGCAACAGTATTTTACCGGGGGCATTCAATGTCATCTGATTTCATAGGCAAAGGTCATCGCTTTGCCCCTCCGTTCAAGGCCGATGCTGACCTGTTTCGCCTGACGCAACTGGCCGAAAATCTGCAGCGCTTTTTCCGGTGAATTGAGTTGCAGACCGTTTATTTCACGTAGGATATCGCCTTTTTTAAGCCCGATCTGGGCTAACATTGAGCCGGGCTGAATCATAATGATTTGAAAACCGGTCGTCTTTTTCCCTTCCAGGTAAGGAACTGCCTGGGCTTGTCTGAGCAGGTTGCCAATGTTCGATCTGGCATCTTCGGCAACCCGCGCCGGAATCCGCCAGCGGTTTTGCCCGAGGTTTTCAACCTGTTGTTTGATGACCCGAGGTTTTTGGGCTGTTTTCCTTGGGGGAACTGCCGGGAGCAGTTTGTTCTGGATCAGTTCAAGGACCTGTACCCGGCCATCCGGGTAGCGCAACTCGGCGCGGTTGCGAGCGATGGCGGATAATACCGCGCCGTCAGGCAAATTTTCGTTCAGCCGGTAGGTTGCTGTTTCGCCGTTGCTGCTCAGGGTTGCCAGCGGCGAATGCCCTCCACTGATGGTGCCGACAAGAGTCCATTTTGAAGCTGTCTTGACCGGGCTATTTTTTGCTGTTTGTGCGTCGGCAAGACGCTTGAAACTCTGGGTCGCACCGGCGGAATTGAAAATATTGCGTTTAAGGATTGTCTGGTAGCTGACGAGGGGAGCCCTGGCTGCGGTCTGTTTGGCCGGTCCCCTCGGGGGCGCTCCGGATATGAGGGCCGGATTTGCCAGGAAACCGACAGCCGTGGCGCCGAGGTGCCCCGTAGCCAGTCCGCTGAGACCGCTCAGGAGAACGAAAATCCACAGATGATGTCGTTGCAACAGATTGATCAGCATCGGCAGCCATAAGGATAGAGCATCTGTTGTCGTTTTTATCTGCGCGGGCTCTCTGCGCACAGATAAAATACCTCGGCATTGTTTTAACGTTTTGGAGAATAAAAATCAAGAAAATAAGGGGGTTATGTTGCTACATTCGACTGCTTAAGTGGGTTTCTGAGGCAGGTTTTAACTGCAGACCAAGGGTCGCTGCCACAATGGCAGCGGCCCTGATGTTTTTACCCACCCACCGGGTTACGGACGAACGTAGCCACGGGTGGCAATCGTCGCACTTCCAACCAGGTCTTCCATCGAATCAATCAACAGCTGAGCAATGTAGTCCGGGTGGTGGATGTAGCCATGGGGCTCTTTAAGGCTGAAGGCGTAGTTGTAGGCGGCCCGAATCAGCTTGGTGTCAAAGGCCGTGTAGGCGTTGGCAAAGCTGTTTTCTCCGGTATCGACGACCCCATTGGCATTGGAGTCAATGAAGAAGTAGGGGTAGGTGGTGTCGTCATAAACCAGCTCCGTGCCGATTGTGGCGGCGGCATAGGACATGATGTCGGTGAGCAGGGCCGTCTCAAGCGCGCGGATCTCGCTCTTGAGAGCCGATTTTGCGGTTTTCGGCATATGGCAGCGACTGCAGCGGCTCGAACCGTTGCTGCTGCTGTCGGCCTTGGCCGGATCGTAGTAGTGCTGGGTGTGGTTGGTCACGGCTTCTTTGACCGGATCCATCAGGTCGTTAAAGGTGCTGTTGACATTGATCTCGGCGACATCCTCAACTGTCAGGCTGGCAAAGGGGGCACGGCCAGCATGACAGGTCAGGCACAGCGAGTTATCATCGTTGGCGGTTTTGACCACCACATTGTCTTCGCTGAGGCTGGTCACGATCTGGTGGCGGCCAGTTGACGCGTTGTTGTGCATGTCATGGCAACTGAAACAACGGGGCACATCCGGGTCAGTACTTGCGGAGGAGTGAGGCCCCTGCAGCATGTCGATATACTGCTGGTGGTGTTTGACCGAGGCCTGGAAATTGCCGCTGGAGGGTTCGCCACCCCAGTATTGACCGTCGTAGGTGCCTATGCCGCTGTCGTAGGTGTAGAATTCGGCCAGATCATCGAGGCCGGGACGGAATTTCATGACCGTACCGTCGGCGGCGCGCTTGGCCGGGAAGGGTGCCGTAACCGCTGACGAGGAAGATGCTTCGGCGAAGTGGTCGGTGAAAGTATCGACCGATTTGCCGCGGATGTGACACTGGCCGCAGATCATATTGGCCTGAGCCGCGGTCAAGTCGGCGGGATTGACAATGTACGCAGGGTTCTGGGTCGTGGCATGCTCACTGCCGGCGCCGTGACAAGCTTCGCAGCCGATGTTGATTTCATCCATCGTTCCGTCGCCGTCGAAGTAGACCGCTCCGTTGATGTCGTCCGCCGCATCGGCGATCTCTTCACCACCACCATTTTTCGCCAGCTGATAGCCGGTGAAGTGACAGCCGGCGCAGTTGCCGTCAAAGGAATCTTTCGATCCCGGAGTGGCCAGGGTGCTGCCGGTCAGGTTGTACCAGCGCTGACTGTTATAGTTGACCCATTTGTAATTCAGGTCCGGAGTCGCCGGGCTGGTGGGGTCAACATAACCGCTCCATTTGTCATTGTACTGCAGCGGAGAGATATGTTTACTGGCACCGAGCAGGGCGCCCGAGTTGTTGTTGTCGTCAACCAGCACGTAGCGCTGCTTGTAGTTCCCCTCACCGCCGTAGGTGAACAGGATCTTGTATTGAGCGGTTCCCGCTCCGGCCAGGTTGGTGAACTGGACGAAATATTCTCCGCCGGATGAAATGATCTGTGCGGCATACTTTAGCGCATAGGTTCCGCTGGTTGCCGGCAGGGAGCCGGTGTTGTTAGTCGCACCGAGACCAAGTTCGTAGTGGGTTTTCCAGCTGTCGTCACTTGTCGATGATGTGCCTTGGTCATCAACATAATAGGCGACGAACTCGCCATCCGGTGTGCCCGCATCATTCAGGCCGTCGGGAACGCCGGTTCCGAGTGACAGCAGCAGCCCCTTGTTGATCGTTCCGGCATAGAAGGATTCGGTATTCGCTTGGGCTGAAGAAAAGGCATTCGGAGCTCTCAGCACGGCTTTGTGCAGGGTGTGGCCCCAGTTCGTTTTTTCTGCGTGACATGAAAGACACTTGGTCGAGCCTACAAATGATGCCGAGGCGAGGACTGACTCCGGGGTTTGTACTGAGGATGCGTTTCCGCTGGAATCACGGCTGCTGCCGCAGCCCCAGAGAGGTGCGATTATGAGTATTGCAGACAGGTATGCAATCAGTTTTCCAGACATGAGGTCCTCCTGTTATAGGGTGCATAAACTCGATCAGTGACACCGGCGGCAGGTCTTGCCGCCGCTGGCGCGATCCAAACGGCCTTTGATGTCGCCCCAATCCTTCGGGTGCGGATTGATGCCGAGCCCCGAACGGGCACTGTGGCAGGTCAGGCAGACATCCCCGTCTGGATGACAGGCCTGACAGGTCGCCAGATTTTTACGTGCTTCCCGCGCGTGGCTGCCGCTCCAGTCGTGAGACGGGAGCACCGAGTTGGGGTGGCAGGTCTGGCATTGGCTTTCGGTGTAAAACTTGTGTTCCGGGCCTGAGGGGCTGACCTTCAGGTCGCTCCAGCTGCGGCGGTGTGAGTCAAAGGCCAGATCGTTGCGGTTGAACGTGTCGTGGCAATCGACGCAGAAGCTGTTCTCGTGACAGCTGCTGCAGAGTTGCGGGTCGGTGCGCGCTGCGATCGGATGGCTGACCTGAAAGTCACCGCGGTGGATGTTGGCCAGATTGTTGCCAAGCTCCCCCTGCTCGTCGGCCCGCCCGTCGATGTGGCATTCAAGACAGAAGTTCTGTTGGTGACACTGGGAACAGTTGATCGCCTGGCTTTTGGCCTCAGTGCGATGTTGAAAGCCCCAGAGCGGGGTGTGACTGTTCAGGCTCGGGTAGTCGACATCTCTGGCAAAATCGTCATCGTGGCATTGCTGGCAGACCTCCTTGTCCGGCACAATGCTCTGCGCTTCTTCGATGTGACAGGTTGCGCAGGGTGCGTCCTCGACATAGCCGTTGTGTTCGTCATGGTTGAAGGTAATGGCCAGAGCTGGAACGCTGCCGGTCAGGATGAAACAGAATATCAATAAGGTGCGAACCATATTGCTTGCTCCTTTACTCAAAAGAGATAATTCAGGCGCAAACGGCCTCGAAAGTATTCATCCCACAGATCGCTTTTAACCGATTCGAGCTTAAGCTGGAGATTGATCTTTTTTGTCAGATAGGCGGTTGCATCAACCCAGTAACGTTGACTTGTGGTGTCATCTTCATCGTTGTACTGGTCGCTGAGAAAGCCGATCTGCCGTTCAAGAATATCAAAGGTTGCTCCGACCCCGGCTTCAAGTTTGGGATGGAACAGGTAGGCGACGCGAGCCTTGATCCCTTTGATGTCCTGACCGTCATCGTCTTTGCGGTAGGTGCCGATCAGGTAACCGGAAAGCTTGGCGGTGCGCAGCATTTCGAGACCGGTTTCAAAGACATTCGCATCTTTTACGCTTTCGTAGAATTCGTGAGTGTAACGACCGAAGGCATTCAGACCGCGACGGATCAGGTAGTTCACCTCAAGCAGCACCTCCTGGTATTGGTCGACGGCAAAGACCGAGTAGATCGATGTTGAAGAGAAAACCGGCAGAGAATAAAGATACTCGGTACGCAGCGACCATTTGGGGCTGCGATAATAGTTGGCGCCGAGGGTGAAGTAGGTGACTTCGGCGGTCAGATAGCTGTACTGGGTTCGCTGTAGAAGCGCATCAGGTTGGGTATTTTGTAGTCGAGGTCGAGGCCGAACAGTTCGTAGCCGAGTTCGCTGTCTTCCCATTTCTGCAGGTATGAAAAATCGGCGACAAGGTGTTTGATCAGTCGCCGGGATGAGATTTCGCCACCGACTATCCAGTCGCCACTGTTGTAGTCGTCGTCGAACTTGACATCGCCGCCGCCGAAAAAAGAGACATCGAGCAGGCCGAGATTGCGGTAGTCGAGGTAGAGGCCGTCCATGACCGAGGCTCCGGCACTGGTGACGATGAACTGCCGACCGAGCTTCAGATCGAGATCCTTCAGCAGATTCCGTTTCTCAAGGTAAGCATAGTAGAGGGTGGAATCGGTTTCGGCCTTATCGGAGAAGTCATCCGCCAGACGGCCGTAGCCACGGAAGGTCCAGCCCGAGTCTGCGATGTCATCAGCGTTGAACAGCAGATACTGATAGATCGGGGTGGCGGTGTCCTCGTCGGCATTGTCATACCATTCGAACTCGGTACTCGCACGCCCACTGATCCGGGTCGCTGCCGAGACCTGGCAGACCGCGCCGACCAGCAGCAGGGCCGCCAGTAGGGCTGAGATCCTTGAGCAAACGTTCATAGCGCCTCCTTGCCAGAAGTATGGTGTAAACGGCAGTGCAAACAACCGGTTCGCACCTGCCAATATTTCTGCAGATACTGTGGAACCTGTGTCGTTCCGTTTGTTTGGGGAAGGGCCGGAAAGACTCGGACTCCTCCTGCAGCAGCCATCCAACCCGTGGCAGAGGGTTGTAAAGATGACCACAATGGTCTCGTCTAATTAAGATTTTCAATAGCAACGAAGAACCTTATATCACTAAAAAATTCAAATACAAGATTCCGTTAATTTTATTGTTTAGGCATGCCGTTGGGATTGTCTGGGGCATCTAGTGGAAAGAGGGGGAGTGAGGCAAGGTCGCCTTGGTTGTCAGACTGCTAACGAAAAAACCGCACCTGATCCGTTGCTGGACCAGGTGCGGTTTTTGAAAATCTCTTTCGGGGTTTTAGGCCGCGAAAAGAGTTAAAAAACTAACCGCAAATAGTTGATAGTTGGGATGTGACCCCTATTGCTCCTCCTATTGCTCCTCTCAGATATTTCTCAGCACGCAGTAAGATTGCAGGATTGTAATTTTATTTCACGGGGATACGGATATATAGCCGGATATTTTTGATTTCCAGGTTGCCTATGATGCTGATCTCTGATAGAAGACTAAATATATACGTCGTACGATTCAAATATTACGTCATGGAGTTTGTGATGCTTGAACCACTATTCGGAACCGTTAACCGGGAAAAAGTCCTGTTTTATTTACTGTCTCGTCAGGAGGGCTATCCACGAGAAGTCGCAAGGTTTTATGCTGTTGATCTCAGGTCAATTCAAAATCAGTTCGAAAAGCTGGAGGCAGGTGGTGTGCTCTATAGTCGCATGGTCGGCAATACACGTCTCTATGCGTTCAACCCTCGTTACCCACTCCTGATGCCGTTGCAAGAATTGCTCGAAAAGGCACTGTCTTTTTATCCCGCAGAAGAAAGAGAACGGTTAGTGATGGGCAGACGACGCCCACGGCGAAAGGGGAAGCCCGTATGAAGCCGCTAAAAGAAATGAGCATGGGTGAATTGGCCGCTTATGTTTGTTCGCACTTGAAAACTCAGGGTATTGATGTCGTCCTCTCCGGAGGTGGCTGTGTCGCGATCTATAGCAGCGGAAAATATGTTTCTTACGATCTGGATTTTATCGAAAGGTTGTCATTGGGTCGCAGAAAGCTGAAAGCAGTCCTGGCTGCTATCGGTTTTGAGGAAAGCGACAAATATTTCCGCCACCCGGATACCGAATACTTCGTTGAGTTCCCTGCCGGACCCTTAGCTATCGGAGGTGAGCCGCCGCAGGAAATCAGGATTCTCAAGTTCTCAACAGGAGAGCTGACGGCTCTTTCACCAACCGATTGTGTCAAGGACAGGTTGGCCGCATACTTTTACTGGAACGATCTTGAGTGCCTTGAACAGGCCATGCTGGTTGCGACTGATGCCGAGATTGACTTTGAAGAAATTGAACGATGGGCTGGTGTTGAAGGACAAGCTGAGAAGTGTGCTCTTTTTAAAAAGCAGTGTGCTGAAGTTGTTCGCGAGTACCGAAAATAAATCTGTCTCATTTCTCCCTTACGCCACCGCAACCGAACTCCAGACCGCTTTCAGAGTGCCTTCAATCTCGCTGGGTGGGTACTCCTCCGAGCGCAGGGCAGACGGCTGGCAAGCACCGTCCCCATGCCCCCGCCTTCGGTAGCCTGGCAGAGTTCCCGCGCTTCGGGATGTGACAGGGGGATATCCAACAGGTCGTTGTACAGGATGAAGACATCTGCTTCGGCGAAAGCAAGTTGCGCGTTGTCGATGGTGTAACTCAGTTTTCTCATGGCTTCAATCTGCTCGCTCAGGTGAATTGGTCGCCGTGAGACCAGCAGGAAACGCAAGTGGGCGGGTGACCTTTCGATCAAGTAACCCAATAGGGCCAGGCTGTGCGGCAATTCTTCGAGCAGGTGCAGATCATCAAAAATCAGCGCCGGTTCACCATCCTCGAGGCCGATCTGGTAGCAGCGGTGTGGCAATCGAGGCGGGAGAGATACTGCGCCGCCAGGGTTGATTTTCCCTTTCCGGCCTGGGCTTCGATCAGGATCAGCTTCGGAGGTGGATCAGCGGCCTGGAGGTTGTCCAGCAATCGGGTACGGACAAGATAGTGGGCTGGATCGATCTGCGGCGGACAAAATTTGTTGGTCGAAATGTCCGAAGTGAAAAGGTCGGTGGCAGAACGCATAAAATCCTCAAGGCAATTCCCCCCCCCACCCAGAATATAAATAAAACAGTGTCTTTCTGCAGGGTTTCAGTGAGTTTGTCAATTGTGCGAAGGCGAAGATAAAGCCAGTTTCAGATTGTCTGTAAAAAATTAGAGAACACACCTGAAAAAATGCTGAAGATTCGATAGTATTGGGGCACTGGATTTCTTTTCGAAGGTTAAAGGCATCGTAGCAGATCTGGTCGCGAAAGTTTTTTTTGCGTAAGTAATTTTACAGGATGGTTAAATGATTTCAGACACAAAAAAATTGGTATCAGCCTTGGTCGTCGCAGGAATGTTGCTTTGCGGCATCTGTCCCCCGGTGTCAGCTGCGGGGATTATAAAGGACATAAAGCTTGATCTCGGCGCCGGTTACCGGGTCGATCAATTACAGTGGAGTATTGCCGGTAATAACGCAGGCACCAACCCCAATATCCTCTCGGAACTGACCTGGGACGATTTGAAAGTTTTCCAGATTCAGCATCGGGGATACATCGAATTTGGCAGTGACAATGGCAGAAAGCTGACGCCGCAGATTTCGTGGCTGGTTGGATATGGAACGGTTTTTTCCGGTGATAATCAGGATTCCGATTACGGCGGTGACAACCGGACTCTGGAATGGTCAAGGTCGAATAATGCTGCAGATGACGGGAGTGTTTTCGATCTCTCTGGCGGGTTCGGCCTGAAACTGAATATCGCGGAGGGTTTTTCCCTCATGCCTCAGCTTGGGTATTCACTTCATCAGCAGAATTTGCGGATGACCGATGGCGATCAAACCCTCTCCAACCAGGCCATCGTTGATGCGGTCTACGGACCCGGTGTGATAACCCTGCTGCCGACCGGTCCTTTCGCCGGGCTGGACAGCAGCTATGAAACCGAGGGGCGCGGACCCTGGCTGGGCTTGAGAGCGCAGAAAAAGCTCGGGACCGGGATAGTTGTTCATGGCGGCCTGGAATACCACTGGGTCAATTTTACGGCTGATGCTGACTGGAACCTGCGCAGCGATCTGGCCCACCCGGTCAGCTTTCGTCATGATGGGGAGGGGACAGGTCTGGTTTATGAGCTGGGGGTGGATATTGCACTGGGGAAAGGCTGGACTCTGAATCTGCAGGGTAATCTCCAGCAGTGGCAGGTTGATCCCGGGCGGGATACGATCTTTTTTTCCAGTGGGACAAGGGCGCAAACCAGACTGCAGGAAGTGATCTGGGAATCCTATGCTGTCATGGCGGGGGTTGGCTACCTGTTCTGAGTGTGCACGGGCTGAAAAAATCTCCGGGCCCAAGGTTTTATTCCAGGAGGCAGGCCGCTATAGATTTCTTTCGCTGGCCGTTCTTCTGTGGGATAATGCCTTTTTGTTTGTCAATCCCTGTAAATTGCCAACTTTTTTCGTGAGGGTCCATGTCTGAGGTCAGTGGAAATCTCTATCTGGTCGACGGTTCCAGTTATATCTACCGTGCCTATTACGCCATCCGTCATTTGTCTAACAGCAAAGGCGAGGCAACCAACGCGGTTTACGGCTTCACCAAAATGCTGCAGACCTTGATCAAACAGGAGCAGCCTGATCATCTGGCGGTGATTTTTGATGCCAAAGGTCCGACCTTCCGTAAGGAACTCTATCCTGACTACAAGGCTAATCGTTCGGCGATGCCGGAGGATCTGGTGCCGCAGATTCCACTGATCAAGGAGCTGGTGCGTGCCTTAAAACTACCCCTGCTTGAACTGCAGGGTTACGAGGCCGACGATATCATCGCCACCCTGGCCCGGCGCTATGCATCGTTGGGGCTGGATGTGACGGTGGTGACCGGCGACAAGGATCTGATGCAGATTGTCAGTGATCGGGTCAGTCTGCTCGATACGATGAAGGGCAAGCGCTCACGCGAGCCTGAGGTGATCGAACGTTTCGGAGTACCGCCGCACCAGGTGCTGGAAATTCTGGGCCTGGCCGGTGACACCTCGGACAATATCCCCGGAGTACCTGGTATCGGCGAAAAAACCGCCAGTGCCCTGATTCAGGAATTCGGAGATATTGAGAACCTGTTGGCCAATGTTGATCAGGTTAAGGGTAAGAAGCGGCAGGAAAATCTGCGGGAATTTGCCGATCAGGCCCGGCTGTCGCGCCAGCTGGCCGAGCTGATTTACGATCTGCCAGTTGAGATTGACTATGCCGATCTCGCGCTCGGGGAACCGGACAGGGACCAGTTGTCTGAACTCTATGCGCAGCTCGAATTCCACCAATTGCTGCAGGATCTTGGAGCGACCGGCAAGACTGCCGAACGCAGTGCAGAAGCGGGTGATTATCAGACCGTGACGACGCTTGCGGCCCTGGAGACGCTGATCGCGCAGCTGCGCAGTGCCGGGCGCTTTGCCTTTGATACCGAAACCACCAGCCTCAAGGCAGTGCAGGCCGAACTGGTCGGATTCTCATTTTCCCTGGCAGCGGGCAGCGGCTGGTATCTGCCGGTCGGCCACCATTATCTGGGGGTGCCGGAGCAGCTTGATCTGGCTCTGGTGCTTGAACAACTGAAGCCGCTGCTGGAAGATCCCGCTATCGCCAAGGTCGGCCAGAATATCAAATACGATGCGTTGGTGTTGCGTAACGCCGGGGTCGCACTGGCCGGGGTCAGCGATGACACCATGGTCCTTTCCTATCTGACCCATCCCGAAGCAAAATCTCACGGGCTCGACGCGCTGGCCAGCGATCATTTGAATCACCGTATGATCCCTTACAGGGAGTTGACCGGCACAGGTCAGAAGCAGATCGGTTTTGCCGAAGTCGAAGTCGAGAAGGCGGCGATTTACGCAGCTGAAGATGCTGATATCACCTGGCAGATCGCCGAGAAACTCTTGCCCGAACTGCCGGAGAGTGGGGCCGAAAAACTCTACCGTGAGATCGAGATGCCGCTGGTTGATGTGCTCACCCGGGTCGAATGGCGGGGGATTCGGGTTGATGCTGACCTGCTGGCTGAGCTGTCGGCCGAGATGGGAGTTGCCCTGCAACGACTTGAGGGGGAAATTCACACTCTGGCGGGCGGCCAGTTCAATATCAATTCGCCCAAACAGCTGGGTGAAATTCTGTTCGAAAAACTTTCTCTGCCGCGCGGCAAGAAGACCAAAACCGGCTGGTCGACCAATGTCGAGGTGCTGACCAATCTGGCGGCAGAGCATGAAATCGCCGCCAGAATTCTGGAGTATCGTTCGGTGGCCAAGCTCAAGAACACTTATACCGATGCCTTGCCGCAGTTGATCAATCCGGCGACCGGGCGCATTCATACCAGCTTCAACCAGGCGGTGACCGCGACCGGGCGGCTGTCTTCGAGCGAACCCAATCTGCAGAATATTCCGATCCGTACCGCTGAAGGCCGTCGGATCCGTGAGGCCTTTCTTCCCGCCGAGGGCAACCTGCTGCTGGCCGCCGACTACTCGCAGATCGAACTGCGAGTGATGGCCCATATCGCCGATGTCGCAGCATTGAAAGAAAGCTTCGAGGCTGGAGATGACATCCACCGCCGCACCGCCAGTGAAATTTTCAATGTTTTCCCCGAGCTGGTCAGTGACGAGATGCGCCGTCAGGCCAAAACCATCAACTTCGGGGTGCTTTACGGCATGGGCGCCTTCAGCCTGGCCAAGGATCTGGGGATCTCGCGCAAGGAAGCGCAGCAGTTTATCGACAGCTACTTCGAACGCTACCCGGCGGTGCTTAAATTCATGGAAGAGCGTAAGGAAGAAGCGCGTCAGAATCAGTACGTGACGACCTTGCTTGGTCGGCGCTGCGCGATTCCCGAGATCAACAGCAAGAACGGTGCGGTGCGCAGCTATGCCGAGCGCAACGCGATCAATTATCCGATTCAGGGCAGCGCGGCTGATATCATCAAGGTGGCGATGGTTAACATCGACCGCCGCCTGAAGGAGGAGGGTCTGCAGGCGCGCATGGTGCTGCAGGTCCATGACGAACTGGTTTTTGACGTACCACAGGCTGAGCTTGAAGCGGTCACACAACTTGTTAAGCTTGAGATGGAAAATGCTGTAACGCTGTCGGTGCCGTTGGTCGTTGATATCGGCGTCGGGGCCAACTGGAGCGAAGCGCACTGAGCCGCAGACTCAGTGGGTGAGGCGTTAGGGGTGAGGTGTGAAGGCATTTGCTTTTTGATTCTACCTCTCACCCTTCACTGCGATCTTGAAGGGGACAACAATGTACCGTCGAACCAAAATTGTTGCCACAGTCGGTCCTGCTTGTGCGGATGAAGAGGGACTGAAAAAGCTGATAGATTCCGGAGTCAATGTCTTTCGTCTCAACTTTTCCCATGGCACTCAGGAGCAGAAGGCACAGTGGATTGTCGCTATTCGTGAGTTGTCGGGTGCCGCCAACCGTGCCGTCGCGATTCTTGGTGACCTGCAAGGGCCCAAAATTCGTTGTGGGCTGATGAAGGATGGCGGGCAGTTGCTGGCTAAGGGGCAGGAGGTGGTGGTGACCACACGCGACCTGCTGGGAGAAAACGGGTTGATCCCGACGGTTTATCAGAATCTGCCGCATGATGTCCGCCCTGGTGACCAGATATTGCTCGATGATGGCAACCTCGAACTGAAAGTCCTCGAAATCAGAGGCAATGATGTTCACTGCGAGGTCGTTATCGGCGGCCTGCTTAAGGACCGCAAGGGGATTAATCTGCCTGGAGTCAATGTCTCTGCTCCGGCGCTGACTGAAAAAGATCTACTCGACCTTTCTTTCTGTATTGAGCAGCAGGTCGACTGGATTGCCCTCAGTTTTGTGCGCCATGCCGATGAAATTCATGATCTGAAACGCCGGCTTTATGCACGAAAGAGTCGTATCGGAGTGATTGCCAAGATAGAAAAGCCCGAAGCTGTCGACAACTTCAATGAGATTCTCGAAGCCAGTGACGGTATCATGGTGGCCCGTGGTGACCTGGGGGTTGAAATCCCGCCGGAACGAGTGCCGTTGATCCAGAAACGGATTATCCATCTGTGTAATATCCACGGAAAACCGGTGATTACCGCAACCCAGATGCTTGAAAGTATGATCAGTAACCCCCGACCGACTCGTGCTGAGACCTCGGATGTTGCTAACGCGATTCTTGATGGCACCGATGCGGTGATGCTGTCGGCTGAAACTGCGTCCGGAGATTACCCCTTTGAAGCGGTAGCAGTGATGGATCGAGTGGCCCGTGATGTCGAGGCCGACGCTCTGGTGCAGCGGCGCCCGGCACCGCCGGAGAAAGCGGCGGATCATCGCAGGCAGCCAGAAGCCATCGGTCAGGCCGCCTGCCAGATCGCCGACACTGTCGGTGCCAGCGCAATTCTGGCCTTTACTCAGACGGGTGGAACAGCGGCGGTGGTGGCTAAATTTCGACCCCGTGTTCCGGTACTGGCAGTGACGCCCTCGCGGCATGTGAAACGACGGATGGCGTTGTATGGTGGTGTCCATTCACTGCGGGTCGCGATTGAAGGCAGTGCTGAGGCGCAGATTAAGTCGGTCGAAGCGGTGGTTTTGGCGCAAGGGGAACTCAAACGTGGCGACACGGTTGTGATTACCATGGGTTTCCCGATTTCGGCTCCCGGAACGACCAATCTGATCAAGGTCCATCAGCTTGGGACCGGCGATTTTTATGAAGTTCACTGACTATTTGCTGAAAAAACTAATGATATGAAATATTTGAACCGATAAAAGAGGGAGTTGAACAATGTCAGGAATTGTCCCGGGGACAGAGTCTTCGACCTGGACGAGGTGAATGCAGGGGGATGGTCCGACTGATGGAGTTTTGGCGATGAGAATCTACCTGCTGTTGTTGCTGCTGTTTTCGCCCCTGTCACTTCATGCAGCAACTGCAGATTTGACTGTGGGGGGCGGTAACGGTCCGATTGCGGCGGCGGTGGGTGCAACGGTCAACTTTGATGTTTTTGTTGATTGTGGTGGCAGCTCGGATGAGCTTGTCTATGTGCCGGGGACGGCTGGGCCGAAAGGGGGGGATGTCTCCTCGGAAGTTGGTT
>JAJRWF010000105.1 GCA_024276905.1 Deltaproteobacteria bacterium | reverse complement strand
CAAATGGTGGAGGTGGCGGGAATCGAACCCGCGTCCGAAAGCCTTCTGCGAGAGGCTTCTACATGCGTAGTCTATGTTTTAAGTTAACCCGATCAGGCTCCCACAGACAGGATATTGATCAGGCGAGTCTGCTTGAGTTTCGCCCCAGCGTCACAGACAACCGCTGAAACTAGCCTGCTGAATTAACGTCTTGTCAGCCACACAGGCGATGAGTGGCAAGACGTAGCAGCTTTAAGCTGCTAGTGCGTAACGAACGTCAGTGTCGGCGTTTGTTAGTGTTGGGCTTTTTTACGGAGCCTGCCCACTCCGGCATGCCACCTTCGTTTCCAACCCCCGTCGAAACCTTGGCACCCCCATTAAAATCTGGCGTCAGGCACTGGGCCTTTGACACTGGACTTCTCTCTATCATTCATTATGGCATATCTGGTGCGGACTGCGGAACAAATATTAGTGTTCAGCGCAGTGCATTCTTTATCGCACGGTCCATCTCGCGGTTGGCTTCTTTGCGCTTGAGGGTTTCGCGCTTGTCGTGCAGTTTCTTACCGCGCCCGACACCGATTTCAAGTTTGACCAGACTGTTCTTGAAGTAGATTTTGGTTGGCAACAGGGCCAGACCCTTCTGTTCGGTATAACGGATCAGCTTGTCGATTTCCACATGGTGCAGCAGCAGTTTACGCATCCGGGTCGGATCGTGGTTTTCACGGTTGCCCTGCTCGTAGGGGCTGATGTTCATGTTGTTGATGAACACTTCGCCGTTACGGATACGACAAAAGGATTCCTTGATATTGACCTGTCCGAGTCGTAACGACTTGACCTCGGTACCCTGCAGGACCAGGCCGGCCTCAAAGGTTTCTTCGATGAAATAGTCGTGGTAGGCCTTTTTGTTACTGGCGATAATTTTAATGCCCATGTTCCAGCAGCTCTTTGGCCTGAGTGTCCGGCTCTGATTGCAGTTCTACAATACGCGGCATGAAAATTTCACGCCGCAAGGCGCGGGTACCGATCCGGATAACAAGAAAGGTCCCAACCAGAAAAGCGACCCCGATCAACGCTGACAACAGCTTGGGATCAAGTCCGATGTCGGTATTTTCAGCGATCAGCTGCCCGGCAACAGCGCCGATTAATAACCCGATAACCGGCAGCATGTAAAGGATAAAGGAAGACTGCAGAAAATGCTTGGTGCTGGTCACAACCTTGACCTTTTCACCGACCTGCGCCCCGATCTGGTTGAATGCCTCAACCAGCATCGACTTCCCGTCTTCCCCGATCTGACAGGCGCCGGACGAAGGACAATGCTGACAGGCACTCTGTTTCTGGCAGATCACAACCGCGATCTGGCGTCCCTTTAGCTCAACAATGGTTCCATATTCTACAATCACCCGAATCTCCTGCGGCAATCAGTGTTCGAAATTTGAGTATAGTGAGTTAGGAAAGGCTTTACAACACGGAAACACCGTCGAGGATCAGGGTATCAATCTTTTGCCCCTGCCCTTCTGCAATCAGGGTTTCGACCAGTGTCCGCGTCCGCAGCGGCTCTTTACGCCGAACCACCTGAAAGCTGCAGCGCAGGCCGGGCTTCAATTCGCCCAGCTGATTCTGCAAGCCGAGCGCTCGGGCACCGCCGGTGGTGGCAAGCGCAAACAGTTCATCGGCACTCAGCGCATCGGCATAGACCTTGGCAGCAAAGGAGAGTTCATCCCAGAGCGACAAACTCTGGTTGCTGGCGAGACTGTCGGTTCCTAGTGCCAATCCAACCCCGGCCTGTTTCAGATCGGCCACCGGAGCTGTACCGACCTGCAAGTGTGCGTTGGAGCGCGGACAGAGCACCAATTGGGCACCGGCTGCGGCTATCGCCTTAATCTCACTGCGGCTCAGTTGCACCCCATGAACCAGCAGCTGGTCAGCAAACAGTCCGCCCCGCTCATCAAGAAACTCGATGGGACGCATCATTCTGGCTTCCGGACGGTATTGATGCCAATTGACCGCCGCGTAGAGTTTTTCAACCAGTTCCCCCTCACCACTGTTGAGAAAATCGGTCTCGGCCACGGACTCGGCGATATGGATCGAGCAGGCCAGATGATCCCGGCGGCAACGTTCGAACAGCTGCCGCATATACTTGGGCCGAATCGTATAGGGGCTGTGCGGGCTGATACCAAGTTCAAAATTGCTGATTTCCTGCTGTTGCAGGACCGCATCGAGCTGCTGGTAGAGTTTCTGGGTCAGGGCCAGATCCTGGCCGAGGGATTCGAGGAAGATCCGTCCACACAGCGGGGTGTCTGCATAGGTGGCGCAACCCCCAAACCAGGAGAGGATATCGCCGATTGCAGCAGTCCCGGATTCCAGACAGAGGCGCAGACCGTAACGAATGGCTTCGTTCATCATTTCGGGATTGACACTGCGCTTGACCTTGATCAGGCGCAGAATCCAGTCTACAAAACCGGTAGGGGCAGAAGAAACCCCGACCGCGGAGGCCCAGGCGGGATAATGACTCAGCTCCAGGTGTGTATGCGCGTTGATAAAGGTCGGCAACAGTACTGCTTCACCAAAATCGACAACCCGCGCGCCTGGTGCACTCTTCTTCATCTCATTGAGCGAACCAAGCGCAACAATTCGACCTTTTTGCTCCAACAATGCGCCCCCATCAAGCGGCGGTGCCTGGGTATATAGCAGATGTCGGGCGCAGTAAATTGTCGACATCGGCTTCAATCTCCGGCCGTTGAATCCGGCGTGCTGGACGTGGCAATCAACCGTTCAATCTGGCTGATCAAACGCATTATCTCCGGCTGCGTGCCGAGATCGCTCTGTTCCTTAAGGACCGCTTCAAGAATTCCGTCGGTGGTCAGAGGGTTGGCCAGCACAACTCGCAGTACGGTAATGATCTTTTTGCCATAGATTTTCGATCGCAAGCGGGTTCGGGAAACAAATGTTTTTCCGGCCTCGCGTTGTTCCTTCTGGATCAGACGGTTAATCTGGTCCAGCAGCCGGTTGACCTGGCAGGATTGAGTGACTTCCAGGTCCGGCAAAGCCCGACAGACAGTCAACGGGCAGTACCTGTAAGTCAGGATATTCAATTCGGGTTCGCTGGTCAGTTCAAAATCAGGATGCTGCCTGATTCGCTCAGCAAAAGTGTGTGCACGTTCAATCCCCATATCGATCAACAATTCGTACCCCTTGCGGCCGATGATCGACAGTCCGGCATGGACCAGCATCGACTTGCCGGGCCGTGAGCCTTCAAGGGTATGGCTGCCGAGATCCTTGGATCCCTGGCGCAGGATATAGGCCGC
This sequence comes from Deltaproteobacteria bacterium, assembly GCA_024276905.1. Taxonomy (GTDB): domain Bacteria; phylum Desulfobacterota; class Desulfuromonadia; order Desulfuromonadales; family Geopsychrobacteraceae; genus Geopsychrobacter. The sequence continues at coordinate 3,858 of JAJRWF010000105.1, read as the reverse complement.
GTGATGTTCGATCGCCGACAGAGCGGTTGGGTCTTTGAAAACGACCATCCCGGCACCCATCGGTACATAAAGCTGCTTGTGGGCATCGAGAGTGACTGAGTCAGCACGTTCGATACCACGCAGCAGATGCCGATAGCGATCCGAGAAGAGCGTCGGCCCTCCCCAGGCGGCGTCGACATGAAAGTGACAGTTCCATTCGGCCGCCAGATCCGCCATTTCATCGAGGGGGTCAACATTGCCGGTCTCGGTCGTCCCGGCGATGCCGACCAGGGCCAGCGGCCGGATATTTCGCTGCTGCAATTGCTTAAGCTGGCCCCTTAAACACGCGAGATCAACACGATTCTTATCATCGGTATCGATCAACACCAGATTATCTCGCCCGATCCCGAGCAGGTCCGCCGCCTTGGCCAGCGAATAGTGACCGCGGCGCGAAACCAGCACCGCCAAGCCATCAGCCCCGAGGTGCTGTAACGAACGCTGCAGGCCTTCATTGGCAATCCCCCTGAAATCATCGCATGCACCCAACAATCGGTTGCGTGCCACCCAGAGTGCGGTGACATTGGCAATCGTCCCGCCCGAGCAGAAAGCCCCCAGGGCGTGGCGACTGTTGTGTACCCATTGCGGATAAAAGTCCGAGCGGTGACGATAAACCAACCGATGCAGCATCGCCAGCACCTGCCGTTCCATCGGCGTGAAGGCCTTGGAGGTTTCTACCTTGACCAAGTTCTGGTTGAGCGCTGTCATGATCCGCGATAACGGCAGCATGAAATAGGGCAGCGCCGATGTCATATGGCCGACAAATCCCGGCGCTGCGGTATGGACCGACTGGGAGACCAGTTTTTCTTTAACAAATTCGGTGTAGTCACTGACGAAGAGCGGTTCTTCAGGGATTGCGGTCGACAGAAAATCGGCCTCGATTTGTTCCAGGTTGCGTTCCAGGGCGACAATATGGGTGCGCAAAAAACCGGACACATCCTCGGAAATCGCCTGATCTATGGCGCCCAGAGTCGATTCGGGCGCTTCAGGGACAGTGAAGATACGATAGAGGTTTTTCAGATTTGCGTGCGCTGTTTCTTTGGATTTCGGCATAGGAACATTCATACCGTGAAGCAACCGCTTCCCGCAAACTGCGGGCAGAGAATGCTCCCTTTCTCTGCTCAATCAAGCAGAAAACTGTTATCGATCAACCGGGTTTTACCGATAAAAACCGCCAACAGCAATACCGAATCGGCATCGACCTTTGACTGATTCTGCAAACTGAGCTGATGACAGATCTGCAGATAATCGATGCGCGAGTCACTGCAGGTTTTAATCTGTGCCCGTACTGCCGCCAGTATTTTATCGCTGTCACGGATACCGTCTGCGACCATCCGCCGTGCTGTCTCTATCGATTTTGAGAGCGCCAGTGCCTGGCGTCGTTCTTAAGCAGATAAATAGCTGTTGCGCGAGCTCATGGCCAGGCCGTCAGCCTCACGGACAATCGGAATACCGACAATTTCGAGCGGCATGTTCAGGTCGATCACCATGCGCCTGATAATTGCCAGTTGTTGAAAATCCTTGTTGCCGAAATATGCAATATCGGGCAGCACGATATTGAACAACTTGCTGACGACTGTTGTCACGCCGCCAAAATGACCGGGACGACTGGCGCCACAAAGCAGATCGGTGATTCCTGCGACATCGACCCGACTGGCATAGCCACCGGGATACATCTGTGATGGCTGGGGAGCAAATATGACGTCGACACCGGCCTGTTCGGCCAGAGCGGTATCGGCCTCCAGGTCGCGCGGGTAATCCTCGTAATCCTCACCGACACCAAATTGGGTTGGATTGACGAAGATTGAAAGAACCAGCAAGTCTGCATTCTTGCGCCCTTCTTCCAACAGCGACAGATGGCCCTGATGTAGAAAACCCATCGTCGGCACAAAGGCAATCCGTCGACCGGCCGCTTTCTGCAGCCGGCTCCACTGCTGCATTTCCGCAACGGAAGTGATCGTGAGCGTCGTGGAATCGGACCGTGGAAGTCGCGCCCTGGCTACCGGGTAATCAAGAACCCTGGCCAGCTGCTCGTAACAGGGAAATCCATTGACTTCATCAACAACCAGATTTGTTTTCATTTTCAATCAACACCGGACATCCGGTATCCGGTGCCTCCTTTTCTACTTGAACGAATGTTCTTCACCGGGGAAGACACCTGTTTTTACTTCATTGATATAGGTGCCGATTCCGTCACTGATGATCTGACGCACATCAGCGAAACGTTTGACAAACTTGGGAGAATACTTATCACAGAGTCCGAGAATATCGTGGATCACCAGCACCTGACCATCACAGTCCGGGCCAGCTCCGATACCGATGGTCGGGATCGAAAGTTCAGCACTGACCTGAGCTGCGAGTTTGGCCGGAATCCCCTCCAGCACGACCGCAAAAGCCCCGGCCTCTTCAACCGCCCTGGCATCGGTCATAATCTGTTCGGCCTGAGCCTCCTGCCGCCCCTGGACCTTGAAACCGCCCATACGGTGGATTGATTGCGGAGTCAGACCGATGTGAGCCATCACCGGGATATCGATTGCAGTGATCGCGGCGATAGTTTCAGCCAGGTTCTCGCCCCCTTCAAGTTTGACCGCCTGGGCACCGGCCTCCTTGATCAGACGTCCAGCGTTGCGCCGCGCCTCACTCAGATCAACCTGGTAGGACATGAAGGGCATGTCAGTCACAATCAGCGCCTGCTCTGAAGCCAGTACCACGGGGCGAGTGTGATAGATCATTTCGTCAAGGGTCACCGGCAGGGTGTTCTCATATCCGGAGAAAACCGACCCGACCGAATCTCCGACCAGGATAATATCGATCCCGACCTGATCCATCAGCTGGGCAAAAGGGTAATCATATGCGGTCAATACACTGATTTTCTCGCCGCTGTCCTTCATTCCGGCAACATCGAGAATCGTTTTTCTTTTCTTCAATGACTTCATCCTGTCAGAAAAAAAAAGCCTTCCGTTAACGGAAGGCATAGAACGGCGGCAGGGGCAATCCCCTGAGCCTGTTTGCTATCGCTATTCCGTCCCGGTCACAAATGGATCCAGGCAGTATCTGTTGTGTTCATCAGGTTTTCACAGCTCCGGTACGAGTCCCGGGCTACCTGATGTCTCATTTTTTTAACCAGATCTATAAAAGCGTTCTACCGTATACCACAGCCACCGAAAGACTGTCGAGCCTATTTTTTATCCGCCAGACGGAGACCGTCCTGATAGGCATCCGCACACTTTTCGCCCAGGTTCCAGTATTGTCGAATTCCGCCCAGGTAGACCAGAGGGTCGAAAGCCCGAGTGTCGATCTCACCATTGGCAGAAAAGGCACTTTCAATCGCGTGGATCTCGACAATTTCTCCCAGCAGCAAACGATATTCTCCCAGTTCAATCTCGCGCAGCAACCGACATTCAACATTCAACGGTGACTCTGCCAACAGGGGCACGGCAAGTTTCGCTGCCGGTTCAAGAGTTAAAGAAGCATTCGCAAGTTTATTTTCATCGCGCCCTGAGCGAACCCCGCAATAGTCCGCTTCGACTGCCAAACTGGCGGGAATCATATTGATGACAAACTCCCCGCTGTGAAGAATATTTTCATAGGTTTTGCGCCCACGGTTCAAGGACACAGCCATGGTCGGTGGCGTCTTACTGACAATACCGGCCCAGGATGCCGTCATCAGGTTGGTCTGCCCGTCTTGAGAAACCGAGCTGATAATCGTTGTCGGTTGGGGGAAAAAGGTTACACAGGGGCCCAGAGTCCGTTTTTTCATGTTCATTACGCTCCATGGAAAAAAAGAGGGACGACTTGCGGTCGCCCCTCGATTTGATCACT
>JAJRWF010000104.1 GCA_024276905.1 Deltaproteobacteria bacterium | reverse complement strand
TTTCATGGAAAGGGCCAATCCTCATGAATCGTCAGACCTCGGAATCTCTTTTTGCTCGGGCCAAGTCAGTTATTCCCGGTGGAGTCAACAGTCCGGTACGGGCTTTTAAGTCGGTCGGTTGCGATCCGCTTTTTATCAAGCAGGCTGCCGGTTGTCGCATCATTGATGCTGACGGCAACGAGTATATCGATTACGTCGGTTCCTGGGGGCCGATGATCCTGGGCCATTGTCATCCCAAGGTCGTTGAAGCGATTCAGCAGACCGCCGCCAGCGGGGCTTCGTTCGGGGCACCGACCGCGCGTGAAACCGAGCTGGCCGAAATGGTTTGTGCGGCCTATCCCAATATTGAGAAGGTGCGGATGGTTTCTTCCGGTACCGAGGCGACCATGAGCGCAATTCGCCTGGCCCGCGGTTACACCGGGCGCGACAAGATTCTCAAGTTTGATGGCTGCTATCACGGTCATGCCGACAGTTTGCTGGTCAAGGCCGGCAGCGGCCTGGCAACCTTCGGAGTGCCGACTTCGCCGGGAGTTCCGGCTGATTTTGCCAAATACACCCTGACTGCAACCTACAATGATCTGGAAGATGTAAAGCAGATCGCAGCGGCCAACAAGGGTGAGCTTGCCTGCATTATTCTTGAGCCGATAGCGGGCAATATGGGGTGCGTGCCGCCGGTCGCCGGTTTTCTTGAGGGTTTGCGTGCGCTCTGCGATGCCGAGGGCATTCTGCTGATTATCGATGAAGTGATGACCGGCTTTCGCGTTGCCTACGGTGGTGCTCAGGAACGTTTCGGGGTGCGTGGCGATCTGGTCTGTCTCGGTAAGATCATCGGCGGAGGTCTGCCGGTCGGCGCCTTCGGCGGTAAGCGGGAAATCATGGATGCCCTCTCTCCTGAAGGCGGCGTGTATCAGGCGGGTACTCTGTCGGGCAACCCGCTGGCGATGAGCGCCGGGATTGCAACCTTGCAACTGCTGCAGGAAGAAGGTTTCTATCAGCAGATTGAAGAGAAGAGCGCCTATCTTGAAAGAGGTCTGCTCGATGCTGCCGGTAAATCATCGCTTGCGACCTGCTGGCAACGTGTCGGCGGGATGTTCTGTACCTATTTTCAGCAAGGCCCGGTGACCTCGTTTGCTGATGCGGCCGAAAGTGATACCCAAGCCTTCGGTCGTTTCTTTCGCACCATGCTCGACGAAGGAATCAACCTGGCCCCTTCCCAGTTCGAAGCGGGCTTTATGAGTGTGGCGCACAGCCGGGAAGATCTTGATCGAACCATCGATGCGGCAGCAAAGGCGTTTGCAGCATTGTAGACCCCGGCACGCGGCGACTTGGTCGTTGACTTCAGGCCGTTGCTGTGCTATTTAGGTGCGGCTTTGCGGCAGATTGTATGCTGTATACAATCCCCGGGCACCTGTTCAGGCTCGTCGGGAATTGACTATGGCAGAAGACAACAAACAATTATTTCGAACGCTGAGCTTTCTTTCGAGCGTCGGAATATCGATGGTCGCGGCGACCTTTATCGGCCTGGCCATGGGTTACTATCTTGACCGCTGGCTTGAGACTTCACCCTGGCTGACCCTGGCTTTTTTGTTGCTGGGGATTGTTTCCGGCTTCCGGAATGTTTTTATTCTGACCGCTCGGGAGCTACGCCGCCAGCAGGACAACGATCTGGAGAGCGATCAGGAACAGACGGATTCAGACCGTGACCAGCCGTGATGACCAGCTACTCAAAGAGATTGGCCGTCTGAACTGGGTTGTGCTGGTGCTGATGGTTCTGGGCAGCCTGTTCTGGCAGTCAAAGCCGGTGACCTTTGGTGTCGCGGCGGGCGGATTGCTGGTTATCTTCAACTTTGGTTGGCTGGGTCGTTCATTGCTCAAGGTGATAGGTTCACCGCAGACCTTTTCCCCCCAGGGGTTCAAGCGGAACTATTTTTTCCGTTTGCTGGTCGTTGGCAGTGCGATCTATCTGCTGCTGGTACGCGGCGGGGTTCATCCACTGGCGTTGGTGACCGGACTTTCGGTTGTTGTCGTAAGTTTGCTGCTGACAACGGTAAAACGTTTCTACTAGGCTGTTTGTTTATATAGAGAAGGAGTTTCATCATGACCCATCCGTTTTTATTCTTGAAATGGCTGACGGAGCAGCTGCACATCAATCTCGGTGAGCATGTAACCTACACCTGGTTGGTTATGGCAATTCTGCTGGCGATCGCTTTTGCGGTGTCGCGCAGTATCAAGCTGGTTCCGAGCGGCATCCAGAATCTGATGGAGACGGTTGTTGGCGGGATTGATGATCTGCTCGAAGAAACCATGGGCGAAGAAGGCAAGGCGTATTTCCCGCTGATTGCGACCTTCGCACTATTTATCCTGGTATCGAATCTTATCGCCTTGATCCCCGGTTTCATGCCTCCGACTGCCAATGTCAACACCAATGCCGCTTTGGCCCTGACGGTTTTTGTCATGACCCATGCGGTCGGGATCAAAAAACACGGCACCGCTTATGTCAAACATTTCATGGGGCCGATCTGGTGGCTGGCACCGCTGATTTTCATCATAGAAATTATCGGTCACCTGGCCCGCCCGCTCTCCCTGACCCTGCGGCTTTTCGGTAATATGTGGGGCCACGAAATCGTGTTGATGATTTTTATTGGTCTGGTTCCACTGGTCGTACCGGTGCCGATGATGCTGATGGGAGTTCTGGTTGCCTTTATCCAGACCTTCGTTTTTACCCTGTTGGCCATGATCTATATTGCCGGCGCTCTGGAAGAGGCCCACTAAGTCTTTTTACTCTTCGCAGGGGCGAAGAGCAGTCCTATACGATATAGGAACAATAAAAACTGTAGAAAAGAGGAGTTACAAAATGGAATTTTTTGCATGGTGTATGGTTGCTGCCGGTATCGGCATGGGTCTTGGTTCTTTCGGTACCGGTATCGGTCAGGGTCTGGCTATCAAATCGGCTGTTGAGGGCGTTGCCCGCAATCCCGGCGCATCGGGCAAGATCCTGACCACGATGATGATCGGTCTGGCAATGATCGAGTCTCTGGCCATTTATGTCTTTGTTGTTTCGATGATTATTCTCTTCGCCAACCCCTTCACCGAAAAAGTGGTGGAGCTGCTGGCCAAGTAGTCAGATCTGCTTGTACGACTCAAAAAGAGGGCAGGCCCAAAACCGGGTCTGCCCTCTTTTTGGTTGTGCAGGAAGTTCGGTTCTGCAAAAAGAGGTTGCGGCGAACTGTGGCGGTGGCGCGAATGTTTCAGGTTTGCGTGGTTCGGTCGAACCTTTAAAGCTGTATGCAGTATGCAACTTTTTGGGTTGCATTCTGGCGCCGGATCGGGTATTTATGTCAGGTTTTACCGCGCACGCGGTTAGCGAAAAAATAACCATATAAAGGGTGGGCGGGAGATTTTATGGCCTGGCTGTCCAGTTCTGTATTCAAAAAAGAGGAAGGTGAACCATGGGAGCGAATGTAAAGGATTTTCTGGCCTGGTGTCGTCGCCATCTGATTCTGGTGACGGTTTTGACGCTGGTTGGGGTTGCTGGATTCGGCTATGTAAATATCCAGGTCTTGCATATGACCTCGGAGCCCGAGTTCTGTCATCTCTGCCATCCGGCCAAGGGTTTCGGCGCTCTGGCCGAAGTTGATTCCTGGGAGCATTCGGGTCATGCCGAAGCCGGGGTTTCCTGCCTCGATTGCCATGGTCGTCCCGGGGTGTTTGGCTATATGAAGGCAAAGCTTGGTGGTCTCAAGGACACCTATATGCAACTGACCATTACCCCGGAAGAAAAACTCAGTATTCTCGAAAATCCCGGTGAGCACCTGGTTCCTTCCGAGCAGTGTACCTTCTGTCATACCGATGAGGGTAATGCCGCTTACCGCAAAAAGCATAAATACACCATGCAGGTGGTTGAGATGCGCATGCTCGATTCGGTCAAGAATCCCGAGTTCCGTGAGCGCAAAGGCCTGCCCGACATCATGACGGAGACCTTTGTCGGCGGGACCCATTTTGATCACAGCTTTCATATTGAGGCCTTCGATCTGGAGTGTAACAATTGCCACTTCGGTTTGATTCACCGTGCCCAGTCCAAGAGTGACCGGATGAACATGTGTCTGGAGTGTCATGATGAAAATCAGGGCTCCTCCGCACCGAAACTCTCGAACTGCATGACTTGTCACCAGGCACAGTATGACCTGCATCAGGGAATCGGAGCCAAGGGTGTCAAGGGTGAGCCGAGTTTGATGTGGGCTGCGGAAGTCGGCTGCGAAGGCTGTCATACCGGTGCCGAAGATGGCCAGTTCCGCCCCTCTTCGGAAACCTGTGTCAATTGCCATGATGCGGATTATGTCGAGATCTTCAATGACTGGGCCGGCCAGACCAAATCCCGGATTGCAGAGCTGAAGTTGATCCGCTCCGAGGTCGAACTGCTGCTCAAGGAAGCCGACAAGCGCAAGCGCAGTACGGCAGAGGCCTGGACACTTTATGAAAAGGCGCTCTATAACTTCCGGTTGGTGCGCAACGACGGAACCAATGGTGTTCATAACAGCGAGTACGCCAGCGAAATTCTTGATTCTGTTGCGGCCGATTTCCGTGAAATCAGGAAGGGCCTGAATGAGGCCTGGTAGGAATCGCATCCTGTCTTGAACAAAAAAAGCCCCGACCTTATCGGCCGGGGCTTTTTTTGTTCATTGACTCTGCTGCGGGTGTTTGCGCCGCGGTGGAATTCCGTTTGTTGATCTGGTTATTGCAGCTTTTACCCAGCGTGATACATGGGTTAATCTGTCTGACTGCTGTTTGCTTCTTCGGATTTCTGTGCGTTACCGGGCAGGTTTTCACTTTGACGGCGTTCCCAGGCCTCGACTTTTTGCCAGCGGGTCAGGGCGTAAGACTCAAGTGACGCTGCCATTCCAAAGGAAAAGACGCTGACAACCAGGCCAAGCCCGCTGATACTGAGCATGTCACCGAGAAAGACCTTGGCGCCACCAATGACCGTAATCAGGATTGCGACGTTGCGCAATTCTTTGTTGCGCCAGGCCAGGGCGAGGGACATGATAACTGTTGCCGCGCCGTTTATCGAGACCGACTGGATCGAAGCGAAAGCCTCAGCCAGTTGGACCTCGGGGTAGCGCAGCAGCCCCTGGTAGACCAGAACCATGGTCATGAAGTAGCCGTTTGCCAGTCCGGCAAGCAGGACCAGGACTGCACTGCGATCAATCTTGTCGAAGTGGCTGAAGAAGGCAGAGCCTTCCGGTGGTGGTGTTTTGCGGCAGTGCCGATAGTGCGCCAGGCCCAGCAGGCCGCACAGGGCGCTGACGATCAGGCCGTCGAGAAAGCGATCAGCAACGCCTTCTCCACCGAGGAACCAGGTCAGGCACAGGGTGACAAAGATCTGCAGCAGATAGGCGGTTACACGCATGCTGCCACTTTTCCAGCGCGCAGAAAAAATATTGATAACCAGGGCCAGGGCAGCAAGCAACGGCAGAGCATAGAGCATGCTGCCGAGCAGGTCGGGAAGCGAGACGCAGAGGAGTGCTGCGCCTGCCAGGGTAAAGGCGTTGGTGCCGGGCGCCCGCGCGAGCTTGCGCTGGGAGAGTTTCCAGGCAATGCCGAAATGAAGCAGGGCGACCAGGGTCGAGGTGCCGCCGAAAAAAGCCAGATCTTCAACGGGATAACGTACGAACCAGTGCGCCCAGAGGACGTTTATCAGCGGCAATGCCAGGTCGAATTTCGAGATCCGTTGTTCGCCGCTGCGCAGGATGCCGACCAGGGCAATGGCCAGCAGGGTACCTGAGAGGAGAAGAGTGACCGGGTAGATCCAGCCTGGTGCCAGGTGGGCCTGCAATTCCCCGCCGAAGGTGACAAACTTGCCGAGCTTGGTCCGCCAGAGCATCAGCATGAAGAGGGTCGCAACCAGGGTAACCCAGCGTAGCCAGGAGCAGCGCTTGAGGCGGGTCGCGAAAAAGGCCAGGATATTTGACAGCCAGAGCACCAGCGCCAGGTAGGGGAAGAAGGGTGCCGGCCAGTCGATAGCCACACTCGCGAGGCACATGCCGAAGGTTCCGATCAGGATCGGCAGGCGCACTTTCTGCAGATAGCTGGTGACTCCAAGCCCGATACCGGTTGCGGCCAGGGTCATGTAGGCCAGCTCCGCCGGGATCGACTCAAAGCGCGCATGAGATTCGAGCACGATACTGAACATCAACAGGCCGCCACTGATGGAAAAGACCGGGGCCAGGGCACTTTTCTTTGCGTACTGGAACCAGCCGGCAAAAGCAAGGGCGGCCGCGTAGACCATGCCGAGGATTGAGCCGATCTGTGGGTCGATGGTTCCGGCGTCGGTCAGGGTACGCAGGCCAAGTGCAACGACCAGCAGAAAGCAGAGTGCGGCGATACGTGGCAAGAGCGAGCTGCCGCCCATGAGTTGCAGCAGGCGATTGCTGGTTTTTTCTTTGGGAGGGGTAGTTTCTGGCTTGGTCAGGGTTGCGGGCAGGGTGCCGGAGGCGATGGTTTGCTCCAGTTGATAAACACGCTGGGTCAGAGTTTCGACCTGGTTGCTGAGATCTGTAAGCTTTGATTCGAGGTGGTTCTGGCTTGGCATGTAGATCCTCCGGCAACCCAGTAGAACAATATTTCACAAGATTGAAGTACTGGGAAGTTTCCTTGGGATTGGTGCTTTTTTTAAAAATAAGGCCTATGAGATATTTTGTGAAACATAGCACATTTTCAATACTTTTCAAGGGTCTTGCGGCGTGGATTTAATTGTTGACAGAAGTCCTCGACTTGCTCGATAATCAAAAACATCGTTCTATTAATACTGATGAAGATGCCGGATTCTTTGTCTGGAACACCGCAAGTTCATAGTGTCTGTGGCCCGTTTTTTTCTTCGGGTCGCGTTAATTTAATGGAGTTTGATTTTACATCTACAACGAAGCGGTATTGAATCAATCAGATCGATTTTGGTCGTCGGTACTGCTTCCATCCCCGTGGCGAGGTAGTAATGAGTAGACGCTCTGTTTTTCCCGCCCTGTTGACCATTGCGGCCCTTTCTCTGGCCTTGGTCAGTATCTCCACCCCGGCCAACGCGGCCAAGAAAAAGTATTTTGATCGTTCCGGTAATCTGGTTGTCGAGGAAAAAACGGCAGCAGAAATGTCGCGGGTCTACAAGGTCCAGAATCGCGAGCCGGAAAAGACCTACGCGGTTCCTCCGCCACCCTTTTCTGAAGACATTTTCCCCTGCAGTGATTGTCATGCGGACATGGAGCCGAATCTGCAACGTCGGCAACTTGAGGACATGCATACCGACATCGTTCTTCACCATGCTGAAGGGCAGCGCTGGTGTCTTGATTGTCACAATCCGAATGACCGGGACAAGCTGCGTTTGGTGTCGGGTGAGGTTATTGATTTCTCTGAATCCTACCGTTTGTGCGGGCAGTGTCATGGTGACAAATTCCGGGATTGGAAGGTTGGGATTCATGGCAAGCGGACCGGTTATTGGAACGGTGACAAGCAGTACCTGCTTTGTGCCCATTGCCACAATCCCCATGACCCCAAATTTAAACCCCTTACCCCGAAGCCGCCGCCGGTCAGACCCGGGCAAGCTCGGCACTGAAACTTACTTTATCAGCCATCCTCAGGGAGATCATAGATGTCGGATCAAAAGAAAAAGGATGATCATGCTTTCAGGTTGAGCCGTCGTAAAACCCTTAAGGGCCTTGTTGCGGGAGTCGGTGCTCTGGCGCTGCCTGCCTCTACGGCTTCGGCGTCAGTCTGGGAGGAGTTTTTTCAGAGACATTTCCGGGAGTTGAGTAAAAAAGAACTCAAGGATGTTCTGGCTCGACTCGAAAAGGATTACAGCAAGCAATACGGCAAGCAGGTCAGTGTCAAGGCGACACCGCCGATCGAAGGAGTGAAGTTCGGTTACGGCCTTGATCTGTCCCGCTGTATCGGCTGTCGGCGCTGTGTTTACGGCTGTGTGGCCGAGAACAACCAGTCGCGCGATCCGCAGATTCACTGGATTCGGGTGGTGCAGCTTGAAAAAGAGAAGGGCGTCGATTTCGACGTGGCCGAGCATTACTATAATCCGAAAAAGGTCCCTGAAAAGGGCCACTTTTATATGCCGGTTCAGTGCCAGCAGTGCGAAAATCCACCCTGTACCAAGGTTTGTCCTGTCCAGGCAACCTGGCAGGAGACGGATGGTATTGTCGTGGTTGATTACAACTGGTGCATTGGTTGTCGCTACTGTATGGCGGCCTGTCCCTACGGCGCCCGCCATTTCAACTGGAGCAAGTCGAGTATCCCGGCAGATGAGATCAATCCTGATACCCACTATCTGGGGAATCGACCACGGCCGATCGGTGTCGTCGAAAAATGTACCTTCTGTGTTCAGCGCACTCGAGAACAGCCGGGAAGGTATCCGGCCTGTGAAGAAATCTGCCCGGTTGGTGCCCGCAAGTTCGGCAACCTTCTCGATCCTGAGAGTGAGATGCGCTACCTGATAGAAAACAAGCGCGTGTTTATTTTCAAGGAAGATCTGAATACGCGACCGAAATTTTTCTATTTCTACGCGACCTAAACCTGCGGAGTCTGCCATGCAATTACGTGAAGTCTGGTCGTTTTACAAGGGTACATTCGTTCTGATCGGCAAGGGGAGCAAGGCCTATTATATCTGGCTTGCAGCCCTGCTGTCCCTGATGGGGATCGGTGTCGTCGCTTATCTCCATCAACTGAATTCCGGTCTCGGGGTGACAGCGATGCGGGATCAGGTGTCCTGGGGTTTTTATATCTCCAATTTCACCTTTCTGGTCGGGGTGGCCGCCGCCGCAGTCCTGTTGGTTATTCCTGCTTATGTATATAACTGGGGACCGATCAAGGAAATCGCGGTTCTTGGAGAGCTGCTGGCGATTTCGGTCATCTGCATGTGTTTGATGTTCGTGACCGTCGATATCGGCCGGCCTGACCGATTCTGGCACCTGATTCCCAAGGTGGGTATTCTCAATTTTCCCAGTTCACTGCTGGCCTGGGATGTTGTGGTTCTCAATGGCTACCTGGGTCTCAACCTGGTGATAGTCGTTTATTATCTCTACAAGACTTATTATAAGCGGGTGTCTAACAAGGCTTTTACTACCCCCCTGTTGTTGCTTTCTATCCCGGCAGCAATCTCGATTCATACGGTGACCGCCTTTTTGTACAATGGCCTCGGAGCACGGCCTTTCTGGAATGCCTCGATTCTTGCGCCACGCTTTCTGGCTTCGGCCTTCAGTGCCGGCCCGGCGTTTATGATTATCCTCTTTTTACTGATCCGCAAATATACCCGCTTTAAAATCAAGGATGAGGCGATTCACAAGGTTGCCGAATTGATTGCTTATGCCATATTCATCAACCTTTTTCTGTTCGGCGCCGAAATTTTCAAAGAGTTCTACACCGGGACCAAGCATCTGGCTCCAATGGAGTACTTGCTCTTCGGGTTGCACGGCCACAGTGCTCTGGTGCCCTGGATATGGACGGCGATAATTTTCAATCTGTTTGCTTTTCTGATTTTCCTGATCCCCGAAACCCGGAACAACCATGTCACTCTGGTCATGGGTTGCGTGCTGATTTTTGTCGGGGTCTACATAGAGAAGGGGATGGGTTTGATTATCCCCGGGTTTATCCCCGATGTGCTACATGAGATCTATGAGTATGCCCCGACCGGAATCGAGCTTCTGATCAGTATGGGGATCTGGGCCACCGGCCTGTTCATTTTTACCATGCTGTTGCGGGTGGCAATCCCGATCCTCAATGGTGATTTCCACGTTGCTGACGACGGGGTCGGTTCGTATATCGGTGATCAGTTGTTCTTGGTAAGCCCTACCGCAAAACCGACCCCCCCACCTGATAAGCCGCCGGGTTGAAAACTCTTTCTGCGTGTGGATTTTAACCCCCTCCCCCGCCGGGGGGAGGGGGGACAGTGTTTCTTCCGGCAATTCCTGGCCGTTCTGGTCGTTGATAGGACATTTCTAAGCAATAAAAAAATACTGTTATATATTGACACCTAGGACGAAAATCAATATTTTAGGTGCTGCCGTGGCGGTCTGGCTTCACAGTGATCTCCAGAATGCCCGGCTATTTTTGCGTGAGCAATACAGTGTTATGCACTACTTAACCATTTTTCAGAAGGGATGAACCGGTGAAAAGTCATATCTGGCGGCCGCTCATTGTGGCCATCTGCATCGTTGTCGGAATTTTGGTTTTCCGACTGTTCTATGTCCCTGCCGATTTCGGAACAGGCAAAGCGGGATTCATGTACTCCTACCATCGTCTCTCGGCAGAAGATGATGCGAAAGCTCAGCCAACCAAGTACCGCGATACCGGAAAGCAGAAAATGCACGAGTATTGCGCCGAGTGTCACGATGACGAGGTGGATATTCGGACCGAGGACCTTCACGGCATTATCCCGTGTTAAAATTGTCACGGCCCGGCCCTTAATCACCCGGATGAGCCGGAAGAGCTGACCATCGACCGCAGTCGGGGGCTCTGTCTGCGTTGCCACACAGACCTTCCCTATACCACAAGTGAGCGGCATCGTATCCCCGGTATTGATCCGAAGGAACACAACGTTGAATACGATTGTGTTGAATGCCATAACCCGCACAATCCGAGACTGGAGGATATGTAACGATGAAGAGGCGAGATTTCGTAAAAAATTCTGTTGTCGTCATCGCCGGCGCATCGGTTCCCCTTGCAGCCTTGGATATTGTTGACCCGAACGAGGTTCTGGCGGCGAATGAAGATATCCACTGGGCCTTTCTTCTCGACACCCACAAATGTGTCGGTTGCGGTTTCTGTGTCAAGGCCTGCAAGACGGAAAATGACATTCCCTTTGAAGCGAAAGTCACTCGAACCTGGGTCGAACGTTATGTGTTTACCAAGGATGACCGACGCTATATCGACAGCCCCGATGGCGCACTCTACGGTTACACCGAGAGTCGGATTGCCCTTGGCAAGGGGGAGTATCAGGAGATCGATCCGGACAACGTTGGTAAGGCGTTCTTCGTGCCGAAACTCTGTAACCATTGTGAGACCCCGCCTTGTACCCAGGTTTGTCCAGTGGGCGCTACCTTCAAAACTGACACCGGCCCGGTTCTGGTTGACAAGACTTGGTGTATCGGCTGCGGCTACTGCATTATGGCCTGTCCCTATGGTGCGCGTTATTTTAATCCGATCGACAAGGTGGCCGACAAGTGTACCTTCTGTTACCACCGTCTGGCCAAGGGGCTTGAGACGGCCTGTGTCAACGCCTGCCCCTTCGGGGCGCGTAAAATGTGCAATATCCGTGATATCAACGACCCGGTGACCAAAATTATTCTCAATCAGCGGGTTGGAGTCCTTAAGGATGAATTTGGTACCAGGCCGCAGGCGTTCTATATCGGCCTTGCCCAGGAGGTGCGTTAATCATGATTGAACAAGTTGCAGGCATGGTAGTTCACGGGCAGGCCTGGACGGTCAAGGAATTGTTTGTCCTCCCGAATGAATATATCTACTGGTCGATTCAGATTGTTATGTACCCGTACATGACCGGGTTGGTTGCCGGTGCGTTTGTCCTCTCTTCCCTGTATCATGTTTTCGGGGTCACCAAGTTGAAGGAGATCGCGCGCTTTTCGCTGGTTTTTTCTTTTGCCTTGCTCCCGGTGGCGATGATGCCGTTGATGCTGCATCTGCAGCAGCCGTTTCGCGGGATCAACGTTCTGATGACACCGCACTTTACTTCGGCCATATCAGCCTTCGGGATCGTTTTTTTGACCTATGCTTTCATCGTTGCCGGTGAAATCTGGTTTGTCTACCGGAAGCACTTTGTGGAGATGACAAATGAGCTGCAGGCCAAACCGGATAGAACCGGTATGGACAGTTTTTACCTGCTCATCTACAAGTGCCTGACTCTGGGGGCGATGAATCTGGACGAAGAATCGCTTCAGAAAGACCACAAAGCGGTTAAGTTTTTGGCCAGTATCGGGATCCCGGTCGCCTGTTTTCTGCACGGTTATGCCGGATTCATCTTCGGGTCGGTCAAGGCCAATGCCCTGTGGATGACACCTTTAATGCCGGTTATTTTTATCTGTTCGGCAGTCGTTTCCGGAATCGCTCTGTGTATTCTCTGTTATGTGCTGGCGCAGGAGGCTCGCAAGTTTCTCGCCAAACGTAAAATGGCCCGCTGGGCAAATGATCCGCAGGCACCGACGATTGAGGCACTGCATGGAGCCGAACAATCGGAAGTGGCCATGACCGCTAACTATCTGCTTTATTTCATGATCGCAGCAGCGACTCTTGAAATTCTGGATATGATTTTCCGCGGCTATACACAGGTGAAATCATGGGATATTTTACGTGAGGTTATTCTGGAGCGTGACTTCACAAAGATCTTTATTCTGCAGTACGGCCTCGGCAATGTTCTGCCGTTTATCCTCATGATGCTGCCAGGACGGACGGTTCGGCGGACCACGATCGCGACAGTGCTGGTGCTTTTCGGGGTTTTCATGATGCGCTGGAATGTTGTTATCGGAGGTCAGGCCTTTTCTCTCAGTTTTGCGGGCTTCATGGATTACCATCTGCCGATCATCCCGCACGATATGGAAACCTTTAAAGAGGGTCTCTTTGGTGCTCTGACCGTTATCGCAACGCCCTTCGTCCTGTTCTGGTTTCTGGCCAAGGTTGTGCCGCCGTTCCTCAAGGGGGATGAATTGCATTAGCCTTGTTGCGGACGAAGGAGTTTTCCTCTCAATCAAAGGCCGCCCTGAAATCCGGGCGGCCTTTGGTCTGAGAAACTGAGATCTGTTAAGGTTTTTTATAAATAAAGAGATTTACTTTCCTGGGACAGGGAGAGTAGCTTTTTAGCCAAGTAATCAAGGAAGATGGATTCCGGGATGATCACCGGGGCCGATGTTTGTTGTCTGAGCCCCGAGACCATAACTGCCTCCCGGAGCGTATTTACCTTGATGTTAACCAAAGTCTGGAGAGATCATGAAAAAAATTGCTGTTACACTGCTGCTGCTGTTTCTTGGACTGGTGCTGGGGGGCACTGCATTTGCTCAGGAAGAAACAACCCGTGATGAAATTGTCGCCAAGTGCAAGGAGGCAGCCGAGATGCTGCTTGCTGATCGGGACGCGGGAATTGCAGAGATTGCCAACAAAGAAGGGCGATTCGTCTGGAAAGACACGTACGTCTTCCTGATGGATATGCAGGGGAACATGCTGGCTCATCCAATTATTCCCCAATTGACCAAAAAGGGAGCCTTGCTTGATCTGATCGACAAAAACCGTAAAAAACCGAAGAAGATCATGGTTGAGTTTATCGATGTGGCGCAGAAAAATGGTGAAGGCTGGGTTTGGTACAAATGGACGAAGCCACATGAAAAAGGGATATTTGACAAATTCACCTTTATTTATCGCGTTGGCTATACGGATTTGATTGTTGGAGCCGGCATCTATAAGTAGTCAGTTTCTCAGGGGAATCAGCTGATGATTTCCCCTACAATCCAGATGTATTTGAGGCTGCCTTGTTAGAGGCAGCCTTTTTTTCATCATTGACTTGTCCGGATGCGGATGAGTTAATGGCGGGCAATAAAAGAGTAAAATCGCGGGAAAAGATGAACATATAAGGAGATGGTCGCATGGGAGCAATTAAGGACAAATTCGGACTGCAGGCGCAGCAGACGGCACTGGTTGTTGTTGATGTGCAGGACAGGCTGGTTCCGGCAATGAACGAGCGGGTCTGTGCTCAATTGATCCATCATGTTGAACTGTTACTCGAGGGGTTTGACGCTTTGGGTTTGCCTGTAATCGCAACCGAACAATACTCCCGGGGGTTGGGAGCGACAGTCAGTCAACTGGATGCAGCCGCACGTCAGTTCCGAATCGAAAAAACCAGTTTTTCCTGTTGTGGAGAGCCGGACTTTCTTGCGGCTTTGGAAAAAACCGGCGCGAAGCAAATTTTGCTGGTTGGTATGGAGGCCCATGTCTGTGTCTATCAGACTCTGCTTGATCTGCTTGATCGCGGTTACGTTGTCCACCTGGTTCGGGACGCTATCTGTTCGCGGTTCAAATCCGATTTTGAAACCGCGGTCTGTTCTGCGGCCGCTGCCGGCGCAGTAATCACCAGTACGGAAGCCGCTCTTTTTCAATTGGTCGGCGGCGCAACACATCCCGGATTCAAAGCCGTGTCGCAGTTGTCTAAAAGGCGTACCCCCTGATGGAAGAATTGAGTGACTGTCAACAGGCCGAATTGCAGGTGCTTATTCAGCAGAACTGTAAGGAGTTGGAAGAACTGCTCAACAATTCGAACGCAAGCAGTAAACCGGTCGATCTGGACGAGCCGATCGGTCGTCTGTCTCGTGTCGCGGCAATGCAGCAGCAACAGATGGCGGTTGCCAGCCGGCAGGCTCAGAGGCAGCGTCTGCAGTTGCTGTACAATGCTTTACAGGCTATCGAACGTGACAGTTACGGTAGCTGTCGTTTGTGTGAGGAACCCATCGGTTACCACCGCCTGCTGGTCCGCCCCGAAACGCCTTTTTGTCTTGCCTGTCAAAGTCGTTCTGAGGGGCTGTGAGACGCTTGGATACGCAAGAATCTATTTTTCCTGGACCCAGTGTCTCAGCTCCAATCGTTTTTTGAAGGGATAAGATGTCTAATCTTTTTCTGTTACTGGCGATTTTTATTGCCGGGGCTGCCGCAACCGTTCAGCCGCCGATTAATGCCCGTCTGGCCGAAAAGATCGGTGTTATCCATTCCGCGACGATCTCTTTTCTGGTCGGAACCCTGCTTCTGCTGGTTCTCTCTCTAAGTGTCGGGCGAGGCTCTTTTCGCGCCATCGGGACAGTGGAATGGTGGCAACTGAGTGGAGGGTTGTTCGGGGCCTTTTTTGTTGCCCTGACTATTCTGGCCGTTACGCGCCTGGGGACCGGCACGGTGATGGCCGCCCTGATTGTCGCTCAGTTGATAACCGGGATGGTTTTTGATCATTTCGGTCTTTTCGGTATGCGCCAGATTCCCTTTGATTTAAGTCGGATCTTCGGAGTGGTGTTGATGGTTTCAGGTGTTGTCCTGGTCTACCGCAGATAAGGCGGTGTCGAGAGCTCAGGTGGGGAGATGACTGCCTTGTTGTCGCCTGCGATTGGAACGGATTCGGGCAGAACCGCGTATCTCCTCAAAGAGAACAACCCTTCCTTGAGAGTCAAAAACTGTTTTTTCGACTGGGTCAGATTTTACCGTACAAGGGGCCACCACGGGCTCCGAGTGCATCGACCTGCGCTTCAATCGCGGGATCATCGACAAGTGGCGGGGCGTGATGCGGTTTGATGCGTGCATCAATGACCAACGGCCCATCACAGCCCCAGTGTTTGGCCAGACAAGCGCTACGGGCGCCATATATATCGGCAGCCGGGTTGCTGCGGGTAAAGGTAACCCACAGCCAGTTGTCCAGAGCCGCAGCGCAGAATTCACTGTCATCAACGACCAGAATCAGCGGGAAGCTATCGAGGGGACTGTCAACCTTGATACTGGAAGTGAGTTGCTCGATATCAAGGTCTTTGCCCGGCTGGTGAACTTTACAGGCCGGACCTTCTACCAGCAGCAGCCCTGGCAGGGCAAGACGAGGGTGGCTGAAGTCCTTGGGCAAGCTGAGGTTGTCGGGAACGCGCAGCGGCAGTTGCCGTCGCGCCGGACCCGTTGCGGCGATAATCACTTTGGAGCCACGATTGAGCTCTTCGCCGCTGTAGTCGAGAGTGTCGATCGTGGTGCGAGTCTGAAAATGCAGGTCGCGGCACCAGTCAACCCGTTCAAGCAGGTGGGTGAAGAAAGCCGGGATGTCGTGGATATCGAGCTGCGGATTATCATTTTCTGCGACCATCAACAGGTACTTAGCCAGCGACAACTGGCCTTGACCAAGGATGGCATTGGCCTGAGTCAGCAGTTCTTGAGGGTGCTGTAGCGGATCATAAGGAGTATAGCGTTCGCTGCCGATTGCGAGTAACAGGGGATGGACTCCGGCGGCATCTACGGCGTGGACTGCCTTGACTCCGGGCAGGACGTCGGGGATCAGCGCCCCGGTCAGTTCATGAATGAATGCACCGAAGCTGCTGTCCTCCTGGGGGGGGCGGCCGACAGTGGTGAAGGGCCAGATCGCGCCCGGGCGGTGGAAAACAGCCTCGACCTTGAGCAGAGGGAAATCGTGGGTCAGGCTGTAGTAACCGAGGTGATCACCGAATGGACCTTCCGGTTTTTTCTGGCGCGGAGCAATGGTGCCGCAGATAACAAAGTCTGCTTCTGCCGGTATCGGCAGATTACCGGGACCAGTGACCAGCGGAATTCGGTGGCCAGCCAACAGTCCGGCAAACGCCAGTTCCGGCATTCCCTCGGGCAGCGGCATAACTGCTGCCAGCGTCAGTGCCGGTGGACCGCCGACAAACACATTGACCCGTAACGGGTGACCAAGTGCCAGAGCCTCACGGTGATGGATTCCGATACCGCGATGTATCTGGTAGTGCAGGCCGACCTCTTCGTCCGGCAGGTACTGATTGCCGGATAACTGGACCCGGTACATCCCAAGGTTTGAATGACGCAATCCCGGCTGAAGAGGATTTTCACTGTAGACCTGCGGCAGGGTGATGAACGCGCCGCCATCATCCGGCCAGCTTTTGATCTGTGGCAGATCAGAGAGACGGGCCTGCATCTGCAGAATCGGCCCCTTACGGACGTGTTTGGGCACCAGGTGAAGAGCGGCCAGGGGGGCACGTAACAGGTTGGACGGTTGCCTGAACAGCTGTTTGGGATCGCGCTTTAAATTGACCAGGGTTTCAACCGCGCGCAAGCTGTCACGAAACAGAAACCGGGTACGTTCCAGGGTGCCGAAAAGGTTGGCGACAGCCGGAAAGCGACAGCCGACAAGGTTCTCGAACAGCAGCGCCGGTCCTTGTGCCTGGTAGATGCGGCGTTGTATGGCACCGGCCAGCAGGTTGGGGTCGACCGGTTGCTCAATCCGCAGCAATTGGCCGGTTTTTTCCAGATCAGTGACCGCTTGTTGGAGTGTGCGGTAGCCCATAAGTCCTCAAAAGCAGTCAGGATGAAGGTGACAAACATCAGTGGCATTTATAAATCATGCCGGACAGGATTTCAACTCCGGGTTCAAGGAGGTCAGATTCTTGTGGGTCGTTTCTTTTTCAGGGTTTGATATTGCATGTCTATCGTCTGCTGTTGATGATCGCGTAGAAACAGAAAACGAACACTGCTGTAGGTCGGGGGGCCGAACAGCAGATCGGGATTACGTGAAAAGCCGAACCCCTCACGGGGAAAACCGAGCAAAGACTTATCCATTCGACCATTCCGATTTTCATCGTGCAAAACGCTGATTGCGTAAGAATTGTAAGGCAGGTTTTTCAGGGTGAAATGGACCTGGCCCTGATGGATCTTCTGATGTCGCTGAATAAGATCCGGTGAAACGTGATCCGGAAACCCTTGTGAATTCGAGTAGATATAGATGAGGGCTTCTCCCCGATCATTGCGAAAGCAGTTAAGAGTCAGTTCAAGAGCACCCTCCCCCGCCGGGAGCCTTGCTATTGGTGCGGTTACTGGAGAACATGCACATAAGAAAAGTACTAACAAAAAAACAGGTAAGTATCTGGCGAAAATAACGGGCAACAGAATAACTCCGAACGCTGAAAAAAAGTCTGTTCAATGGTAAAGTGTACCCGGTGTTTCGGTCGGAGGGAAAGCCCCCGGTACTTAAATGTCTGACGAGGTTGATATGAAGAAGATTCTTGCTGTTCTTCTGGTGTTGATTCTAACCGCCTGCACCTTGAGGATGGGGGCCTTTGCGCCACGGCGACCCGATATTCCTGAACACCGTGACCTCGTGAGTGCGGATTGTCTGGAATGTCACGACCTGGCTGGAAGGCAGGATCACAAGTCGGATGATGACTGTCTGCGTTGCCATCACCTGGTGAAAGGAATCTGAGAAGATGCGCTACAAATGGATTGCCCTGGTTGTTCTGGTCTTGTTCGCTGGTTGTGGCCCGATAATCGGCGCTGGCATGGTTTCCGGAGGTGGTGTCAAGGAATGGAAAACGGTCCATGGCCAACTGCAGGATCTAAAGCCCGGCAGTTCGGTGCTGGTGGTCGGTCCTTTTGCCAAAACAGCACGGGCTTTTTACATCTGCCGCGGAGAAGAGGCCGCCAATTTTACCACGGCATTTAATACGGTCGGCCTATTTCAGGCTGATTTCTACCTGGCGGATCGGTTCGATGAGTCGCAAAGGTGGTTGGACAGGTTGAAGCAGATGACGGCCCAGCAACTGCAGTCCGAACTGGGGCTGGAGGCGGCGCCGGAGTATCTGGTCAGTGGAACAATTCTGCACCGCTCAACGATTGCTGCACCGACAAAAGGTATTATGATGGATGTCGGTTACCGGCTGGAATTCTACGATCTGCGTCAGCATAAGGAGACCAGTTTCGAAGTCCGGGCCAAGGATCTGTTCCAGGATTGTATCGATGATGTTGTCAGCGAGCTGGATTCCCGAATAACCGGAGGCTGAGGGCGGCAGTTTGGGTTTTTCGGATAATCTGTCGCGCAACCGTTTTCAGGAAAACTGTGAAGAATGGCGGGCCATGATCGGTCCGTTGAGTAGTCCCTGCAAGCGGGCGTTGTCCTGCGCCGCGAGTCGCAGCCCGTCACTGATGCTGGGGTAGACGTGGACGGTTGTCGCAAGATCGACCACGCTCAGACCGAACCGGATTGCCAGGGTTGCTTCGTGGATAATATCCGCCGCCCGTGGTGCCAGCATCTGAACGCCCAGCAATTTCCCGCTCCCCTTTTCAGCGCACAGCAGAATCCCGCCCTGCCGGTCCCCCATGACGTGTGCCTTGGGGACCCGATCAAGGTCAATATAATTTTCGATCGCCTGTATCCCGTTGGCTTCTGCGGTCAGACGATTCATGCCGACCGAGGAAAACTCGGGATCAACGAAGACCGCCATTGGTGTCAGACGGTGGTCAATAGTTGCTCCCGCTGCGGGGTTGAGCATGTTTTCCATTGCCGTGATCGCCTCACGTGCTCCGGCCGGAGCGATCAATGGCGGGCCGGTGACGTCACCGGCGGCCCAGATTCCGCTAGCGGTGGTGCGTAACTGGCGATCCACGCGGACAAAACCAGTTGACAAGGTTTCGACCCCGGCTTTTTCGAGACCGATACCCTCGCTGGCCGGGGCCGTACCGACGGCCAGCATCAAGCGTTCGGCGCAGAGCTCCAGAGTTTCGTTACCGACTCCGACGTGTAGGCAAATTTCATCCTTACGCTGTTCAACCTTCCGAGTTTCAACATTGAACAGAAAATGGACCCCCTCCTCTTCAAGAATCTGTTGGAACTGCCGGGTCAGGCGCGGATCAAACTCACTCAGCAAGACCGGTCCGCGTTCGAGGATCCTGACCTGGGTGCCGAAGCGGGGAAACATCTGCCCCATCTCCAGTGCAATGACACCACCACCAAGGATCAGCAGCGATTGCGGGAAGCAGGGGAGGTGAAGAGCGCTGTAGCTGGTCAGGTAATCGACTTCGTCCAGGCCGGGAATAGGCACCACCCGTGGATTGCCTCCGGTGGCGATAAGAAACTGGTCACAGCGGATAATCTCGGAACCAACCTGTATTTCGTGAGGTGAGATAAAGGTTCCATGACCACGCAACACTTCAAGGTTCGGGGTATTTTCCAACTCGAGCTGATAGTGGCTTTCACGAACGGTTTCAACCGCACGGCGTTTGAGATTCATCAGGGTGGGGCAATCGGGGCGTCCGGCGGTCAGATTGAGCCCCCAGTCTCGACCGCGACGGGCCGCATGGTACATCTCGGCCTTGTCGATCAGGGTTTTACTCGGAATGCAGCCCCAGTTGACACAGGTGCCGCCCAGATGACTCTGTTCAACCATCAGGATCTTCGCCCCATGCGTGGCACCGAGACGCGCCGCAGCAAAAGCGGTAGTCCCGGAACCGAGGATCAGAATGTCAGGGTGTTTGGGCATTGCCGGTCTCCTCTGTTCCCCTGACAGCATAACAGAAGAACGCCTTCAGGTGATATTGCGGCCGAGAGTCAGGGCGTCAACCGCAGTTTCGCCTTGGCGCTCAGGGGCGAATCGGGAAAAGTCTCGATACAACGCTGGTAGTATTGTTTGGAGATATCGGCCAGTCCCATAGCTTCAAAAGTGCGTGCACACTGGAAGAGGGCCTTTTCCAGGATCCGGGATGGCGTGTTTTTATCTTTGCACAGTATTTCAAGACAGCGCGAAGACATTTCAAAATCCTGCTGGCGATGGAAGATGTTTGCCAGCCGGTACATGGTTGCGGCATCAAGGGCTTGCCCATAAAGCTTGAAATAGTCATGAAAGGCAATCATTGCTTCGTCGGGGCGGCTGCGGGCCAGCATCGGGATGACCTTGCGGTAGAGTTGAGCCCCCTCTTCCGTTGCCGAAAATTTGCTGCGCAGACGAGACAGCAGCAGTAAGGCTTCGATATTATCCGGATCTTTCTTCAGCACGGCCCGCAGTGACTCTTCACCATTACCGACCCCTGAACCGATATTGGCATAGGTTGCCTGACTGCCGATTTCCATATGTCGTTCGGTGACGGCATCCTCATTCAGCCTGAAGGCTGTTGCCAGACCGATGCCGCAGAGCATTCCGCCAATATGGGCCCAGTGCCCGATATGAGAGCTGCTGTTGCCGGTCAGCTGTTGGACACCACCATTGAGATCGGCGAGAAAGAAAAGGCCGATGATCACCAGCGAGTTGAGTCGAACCTTGAGGCTGATTGGCAGGATTAACGAAAAAATGCCGAGAATCGGCAGCGGAAAGACCATGCTCTTGAAGTAACAGCGAACCGCAAAGATACCCATCACGCCGGCGATTGCCCCCGAGGCGCCGAGAATATGCACCGGAGTCCCCGCAATAGCACAAGCGAGCAGGAAGGTGATATTGGAGGCCAGACCGGCCGCCAGATAAAAGAGGCTGAATCGCAGTTGGCCGATGCGTCTTTCAACCACGGTTCCGACCGCCCACAGAAAGAGCATGTTCCCCCACAGATGGGCGTGACCACCGTGAAGAAAAAGTGAGCTGAAAGCACTAAGCGGCACATTCAGCAGGTTTGGCTGGTAGGGAAGAAAAATCAGTTGATTGAAGATCAGCTCGGGGTTGACTCGGAGTTCGAACAGGTAAAATATCAGGATGTTGGCCAGAATCAGTCCGTAGGTCACCCAGGGGACATATTCCTGAGCGCGTTCTTCCTTGCTGTACATCACCGGCATGAAAGTGATGTGTTCGGCCAGAAGTTCGGTGGCCGATTGATTATTCACGCTGGCTTGCAGGCGGATATAGATCAGAAAGCCGACCGGGAAAAGCAGGAAAATAATGAAGAGCAGCCCGCCGAGAACCTGCTTGAGGAACAGGATTGCCAGGATGACACCGAAGGCCTTGAGGATAAAGAGTTGTTCAGGGTGCTGATCGAAGTAACCTTCTTCCGGTTCTGGAAGCGGCGGTGGTGCGGGATGTTCTGCACGGCGTTTCTGGATTTCGTCGAAACGCGAAAAGAGTAACCCGCAACGACTGCAGCTGTCACCAGCCTGTGCCGCAGTGAAGCACTTTGGACATGTGCGACCGACCGGTTTGGGCGCTGCTTCTTCACGGGTCAGCAGCGGTTTCGGTGCATCAAGCAGATTCGGGGCTGCAGGTGGTGGATTCTCGGGCTGCAGGTCGCAGAGCAGGCCAAGGCGGTCGAGGTAGTCTTTGTAACGTTGGGCGGTGGTTTCATCCAGGCCTTTTTTGAGTACCGGGCTGTGGCCGCTCAGGATATTTTCAATTGCATCGGGACTGAACTTGCACTTTACGGCCAGATTCTTCCTGACCTGTATTTCATCGGTGTCCAGAGCAAGATCACCACCGAAGATGACCCGGTAACGTTTTCCTTCCATCAATCCCCTCCTCAATTTCTTTGAAGAAATAGTCTGCCGGATCATGACAGAGGGTTAATTCTTATGTCAATAAAACTGACGAGGAATTATATCGGACCGGCACTGAAACCCTCAACTGCGCAAAGCCAGTTCCTGCTTTTCGAGCAGCAGCATCTGGTCGCGCAGTCGGGCCGCTTTTTCAAAGTCAAGATCGGCAGCAGCAGCCAGCATCTGGTCTTTGATCTCGCCGATCTGTTGTCGCAGTTGGTCAGGGTTGGTGTAACGGCTTTCGGCTTCTG
>JAJRWF010000103.1 GCA_024276905.1 Deltaproteobacteria bacterium | reverse complement strand
GCCTTCCAATTCCGGCCATTTTGGCTGCGGTCTGCGTTCCTCCTCCTCGGTTTAACTCAGGCTAGGCCTGCGTCGGCGCGCCTTGTCCGCAGCCAAAATGACTCAGAATTAATTGACACAACTAACCAAACGGGACACTAGGTGGCAATCCTGCGCGCAGCATAACATCAGTTCTGGAAAAGAGGGAATGCTCACGGCACCAGCGGCCGTCCGCCCCGGCGCTGCATGTCCTCAATCTGTGCAATCCCGGCACGGGCAGCACCCGCAATTTCCGGTGTCGTGGCCAGATCGAGTGCCGAAAGCAGGTAATGGTAGGCGCTGGTCGCATATCGCGCCTGTTGCAGCAAAATTTTTCCGGCGGCCAGGTAGGCACGGTCAAGTCCCGGGCTGTTCGGTCGTTCGGCGATAAACCTCCGGAACACTTTAAGCGCGGCTCTGTGTTCCCCCTTTCCCAACAGATAATCTCCAAGCAGCAGGGCCGTCTCCGGAGTCACGGCCTTGCGCTGCGCAGCCTGCTCCAGTTCGAGGTAACAGCGACTGGCGGCATCCAGCTCGCCCGCAGCGACCGCCTGCGGAATCGATTGTGGAGAGCAGGGTGTCTCCGGCGACCAATCGCCCAGAGTTTTTTCCGCCAACCCGAACTTGACGCGATCAGAGATAAAGACCAGACCCAGTCCGGCCACAAATCCACCGATGTGTGCACCATAAGCCACGCCGCTGCCGTTTGTGTACAGGGCGAGAAACGGCAACAGGTTGTTGACCACCAGGTAGAAGCCCAGCACCCAGCGGGCGGGAATCATCAGGGTCGTAATGAGAAAGGGAAATAAAAAAACAAAAACCCGTACTCGATTACGCGGAAACCAGAGAAAATAACAACCCATCACTCCGGATATTGCCCCGGAGGCTCCGATTAACGGAACGAGCGAGCCGGGAACAAACAGGGCAAAGAACAGGGTTGCCGCAGCACCGAAAAACAGGTAGGCGAGCAGGTATTTCCAGGGACCGAGCCGGTGTTCTACATTGTCGCCGAAGATGTAGAGAAACAGCATATTCCCGGCCAGATGGAACAAACCGGCATGGAGAAATATCGAGCTGAAAAGGGTTGGCAGACTGAACGCAGCCGGACGGAAGCCATACTTGAAAACCAGCAGATCGTAGGCGGTTAACTGCTCAACGATACTGGCGTAGGGGACCGGCCCCTGCACTCCGATTGCGCGCAGGTATTCGGCCAGCAGGGGGTTATCGAAGGCTGGTGGTCGCAGACCGAGCGGCAGAGTGACTGCCAGATAAACGGCAACATTCAGCGCAATCAGCCACCAGGTGACCCTGGGAGGTGATGGAGGATTGGGTGAATCGGCTATCGGCAGCAGCATCTGAGACCGTCCGCAAGTTCAGGTTACAGACAAGAATAAAGGATCACAGCCAGTGACGAAAGCAGAAAACCTTCCCTGAGGTTGCCCGCAAGAGGATTTTAAGCTATCTTCCGCGCCAAAGACCCGCATTTGACCAGGCAGAACCCGCCTCAAGGAGCTAGCCATGCATACAGTCACCCTGATCGGCTCGAACCGAACCTTAAACGTCGGCAAAATTGTCTGCCTCGGGCGCAATTACCTTGACCATATCCGCGAACTGAACAACGAGGTCCCGGATGCGCCGGTGATTTTCTGCAAACC
Organism: Deltaproteobacteria bacterium; assembly: GCA_024276905.1. Classification (GTDB taxonomy): domain Bacteria; phylum Desulfobacterota; class Desulfuromonadia; order Desulfuromonadales; family Geopsychrobacteraceae; genus Geopsychrobacter. The sequence continues at coordinate 21,397 of JAJRWF010000103.1, read as the reverse complement.
GGCCAGCAGCTTGCTTGAAAATAACGGCAAGATCCTTATCCCTGCATATTCCGACGACTGTCACCATGAACTGGAACTGGCACTGCTGATCGGCGAAAAGGGCAAACAAATCCCCGAAGCGGATGCCAACAACTACATTTGCGGTTATGCCGTGGCACTTGACCTGACCCTGCGTGACGTGCAGGCCCGGCAGAAAGAGAAAGGGCTGCCCTGGGAGATTGCCAAGGGGTTTGATACCTCCTGCCCGCTTTCCCGTTTTGTCTGCGCCGACCAGATCAATGACCCTGACAACTTGCGACTCAGCCTCAAGGTTAACGGTCAACTGCGTCAGCAGGGCAACACCAATATGATGATGCGTTCGGTGGCGCGGATTGTGAGTGAAATATCCGGATTCTACACCCTGGAAGAAGGCGACATTATTCTGACCGGCACTCCGGCCGGGGTTGGACCGATTGTCAGCGGGGATCTTCTGGAAGGGGAAATAGAACAGGTCGGCCAGCTGCGGGTCTCTGTCGCGTGAAGCCCGCACTCGTCCTGATCGGACCCGGCCGCGTCGGCTCGGCTGTCGGCCAGCGGCTGTACAAAGCCGGTTATCCGCTTGCGGCTATCATCGGGCGCGACCTGCACCGAACTCAGGAAGCCGCGCGCTTCATCGGTTGCGACAGCCAACTGGCAACCACCGACCTCCAGGCTGCCGCGGCAGGCAATATCCTGTTACTGGCCCTGCCTGATGACCAGTTGGACTCTTTTTCAACCCGCCTGGGGACTCAGGTCGAGCTGACAGAAAAAACCACCCTGATTCACTTCAGTGGCCTGCATCCTGCCGCAATCCTGTCCTGCCCGGAGGCAAAGATCGGCAGCCTCTCGATCCATCCACTGCTGCCCTTTGCCAACCGGCAGATGGCGGTTGACAGCCTCGGAAACTGCCCCTGTGCCGTCGAAGGAGATAAGGATCGCCTCGCCCTGGGCCAGGAACTGGTTGCGGGATTCGGCGGGCAGGGTTTCCTGTTACCAACCGAAGCCAAACAGATCTACCACACTGCGGCCAGCCTCGCCTCGAACTTCATGGTTACCCTGACCGCCTGCGCACGGGATCTGTTGGTCGACTGTGGCTTCGATCCGCAACAGGCGTTGCAACTGCTGACCCCCATCCACCGTGCAACCAGCACCAACATTCTGGAACTTGGGCCGGAACAGGCCCTGACCGGTCCGATTGTGCGCGGCGATGTCGGGACCGTTGCTCTCCATCTGAGTGCACTGCAGAACAAATCAGAACAACTGCTTGAGCTCTACCACTGTCTGGCTACTGCGACCCTCGAACTGGCGCAAAAGAGCGGCCGCCTACCGACCGACAAGGCAGCGGCACTTCGTCTGCTGCTGCAGAACTCTCCCCCCGACAAACATTGAAAAACCCCGGTGTGCGCTTGCACACCGGGGCTGATTTCAGATCTGCACCCTCTGGTTATTTCTCCAGCAACACCGCATGGGCCGCCGCCAGGCGCGCGATCGGCACCCGGAAGGGTGAGCAGGAGACATAATCAAGACCAGCGTTATGACAGAAGATGACGCTCGATGGCTCACCGCCGTGCTCGCCGCAGATCCCCAGCTTGATCCCGGGACGACCTTGACGCCCCTTTTCGCAACCCATCTGCACCAGCACTCCGACCCCGCTCTGATCGATGGCGACAAAGGGATCGGCGGGCAGAATTTCCTGCTCGACGTATCCGGGCAGAAACTTGCCCGCATCGTCACGTGACAAACCGAAACAGGTCTGGGTCAGATCATTGGTCCCGAAGCTGAAGAAATCGGCTTCGACCGCAATTTCATCAGCGGTCAATGCGGCCCGCGGCAGTTCAATCATGGTTCCGATCAGATACTCAACCTCCACCCCGTAGCGTGCAATCACCTCGTCGGCAACCCGAATCGCATTGCGGCGCAGAATTTCCAGTTCACGGACATGAGCAACCAGCGGAATCATGATCTCCGGGATAATACTGAAGCCCTCGTTCTTGATCAGCTCACAGGCGGCCTCCATAATGGCCTGTACCTGCATATCATAGATCTCGGGATAGCTGATACCGAGTCGGCAGCCACGATGGCCGAGCATCGGGTTGAACTCATGCAGCGAGTCAACCGTTGCCTGCAGAGCCTGCGAGGATACCCCCATCACCCGGGCAAGCTCATCAATCTCGCCAGAGGTGTGCGGTAAAAACTCGTGCAACGGCGGATCGAGCAAACGGATGGTCACCGGCAGATCCTTCATCTCGCGGAAGATGCCGAGAAAATCACTCTTTTGCATCGGCAGGATCTTCGCCAGGGCCATCTTGCGCCCTTCAAGATCCTCGGCCAGAATCATCTCACGCACCGCCATGATCCGCTCGGCGTCGAAGAACATATGCTCGGTCCGACACAAGCCGATTCCCTCGGCACCGAACTCACGGGCGACCTTCGAGTCCTGCGGGGTATCGGCATTGGTCCGCACCCGCAGACGTCTGATCTTATCAACCCATTCCATCAGTGTGGTAAATTCACCGGTCAACTCGGGTTGAACTGTCGGAACCTCACCAAGCATCACCTCGCCGGTTGAACCGTCAAGGGTCAGCACGTCACCCTTTTTGACTGTCAATCCACCGGGGGCAGAGAAACTCTCTTCTTCATAACTGACCCGGATGTCACCACAACCCGAGACGCAGCATTTACCCATACCGCGCGCGACCACCGCAGCATGTGAGGTCATGCCGCCACGCGCGGTCAGAATACCCTGAGCAGCATTCATGCCGTGAATATCTTCTGGACTGGTTTCAATCCGTACCAAAATCACTTTGCGCCCTTCGCGGGCGGCACTCTCGGCCTCATCGGCGCAAAAGACCACCTCGCCGCTGGCCGCTCCCGGGGACGCCGGTAGCCCTTTGGCGATCACCTGCTTTTCTGCCGCGGGATCGAGGGACGGATGGAGCAACTGATCAAGCTGCTCCGGAGAAACGCGCAGGATCGCCTCCTGCTCGCTGATCAACCCTTCACTGACCATCTCTACTGCAATCCGGATCGCCGCCTTGGCGGTACGCTTTCCAGAGCGGGTCTGCAACATGTAGAGCCGACCCTTTTCGATTGTAAATTCAATATCCTGCATATCATGGTAATGCTTTTCGAGACGCTGCTGAATCTGCATCAACTGATCGTAACTTGCAGGCATCAACTCTTCCATCGACAGCAAACTGCCGTCACCACCAGCCTTGTTGATTGGCTGCGGGGTGCGGATACCGGCAACCACATCCTCTCCTTGTGCATTGACCAGAAACTCGCCGAAAAACAGATTTTCTCCGGTTGAGGGATTGCGGGTGAAAGCAACTCCGGTAGCACAGTCGTCGCCCATGTTGCCGAAAACCATCGCCTGGACGTTGACCGCCGTGCCCCAGGAGGCCGGGATATTATGCAAGCGCCGATAGGTGTTGGCGCGGGGATTCATCCAGGACCCGAAAACAGCGCCAATTGCACCCCACAGCTGGTCCTGGGGATCTTCCGGAAAAGCCGTGCCAAGGGTTTCCTTGATGCGATTTTTGAACTGGTTGACTAATTGCCTGAGATCATCGGCCGTCAGCTCGGTATCGAGTTCGACTCCACGATCATCCTTCATCTCTTCGAGCAGATCCTCAAGGACATCGCCGCTCATCCCCATGACAACGTTGGCGTACATCTGGATAAAACGTCGATAAGAATCATAAGCGAAGCGCGGATCATTGCTCTGGGCGATAATTCCCTGAACCGTTTCATCATTGAGCCCGAGATTAAGGACCGTGTCCATCATCCCCGGCATTGAAGCACGGGCGCCGGAACGCACTGAAACCAACAGGGGATTGTCACAGTCACCGAACTTCTTTGCCATCAATTGCTCGACCCGCGCCAGATGCGTGGCCACTTCTTCGACCAGACCGGCTGGATACTGGCGGTCATTGTCATAATACGCGGTACATACCTCGGTGGTCAGGGTAAAACCGGCCGGAACCGGCAGACCGATTGAAGTCATCTCGGCCAGATTGGCCCCCTTGCCGCCGAGAAGATTACGCATCTCACTTGACCCGTCGGCACAGCCATCACCAAAAAAATACACGTACTTCGCCATCGTCACTCCTCCTTTGGGTTATGTCTCAAACTCCCATAAAAAAGGCCGGTGAAACCCATCATCACCCACGGGGATCAAAATGAACGAAGGGCGCATACAACCCGGCCTCAGTCTCCAGATATTCAGATCCGGACCTGATCGATGGTTGTCCCCGAGCTTCATCATCATGAACCTCCCGGGCGATGACCGGTAACCGGCCATCAAAAAACAGGGATGTGAGGAGCGGCACCTCGTTATGCCGATCCACAGTTACAGCAACAGTGCCCGCTGTTGCCTTAACTCAGGCTGAAATTTTAGAAAAGTCAGCAATATCGGTAAAAAGTCGTGAAACAGCGGTCAACAGCGCCAGACGGTTGGTGCGAACCTTCTCGTCGTCCGCCATCACCATGACACCTTCGAAAAAATTATCGACTGCCGGGCGCAAACCGGCAATGGTTGCCAGCGCTGCCGCATAATCACCAGCTTCAAGTTGCAGTTCAAGCCCCCCGAGAACCTGAGTCAACTGCATCTGCAGGTCGGTTTCACAATCAGCTTCGAAGAGGGGCGTGTCGACCTTCTGCTCAACACCGCCCTTGATAATATTGACGACACGCTTGAAAGCAACCGCCAGCGGCTCAAAATCTTCACGCCCTTTCAGGTCAGCCAACGCCTCAACCCGTGCCAGAGCATCAACCGGCTCCTCGAAACGGGCACTGAGAACCGCATCAACGACGTCACCCGGAAGTCCCTGGCTGCCGAGCATATTGACCATTCGCAAACGAATGAATTCGACCACTTCGGCCGTGATCTCATTCAGAGGCCGCTCGGCTTTTTGTTCAAGCAAGGCCACACTGCGCGTGACCAGAGCCGGAATGGAGAGTGGATAGTTACGCCCGAGGATGATCGACAGAATCCCGATTGCGGCACGGCGCAAAGCATAGGGATCGGCGGTCCCGGTCGGAATCAGACCAACCGAAAAACACCCGCAAAGGGTGTCCATCTTGTCGGCCAGCGAAACAAAAGCTCCAACATCATCCGAGGGTAGATCACCACCAGCTTGAGTCGGCAGATAATGCTCGAAAATCGCCGTTGCAACCCGCGGATCTTCCTTCTCGATCAGGGCATATTCACGGCCCATGACCCCCTGCAGTTCGGGGAATTCATACACCATCCCGGTTTCAAGATCACATTTGGCCAGCAACGCGGCACGCTCGACCAGACCTTCAATTTCGGGATTGAGCTGTGCGGCCAGTTCAACCGCCAGAGTCCTAAAGCGCTCGATCTTCTCAAAGCTGGTTCCGAGTTTAGCCTGGTAAACCACTTTTTTCAGCGGTTCAAGACGTGATTCAAGGGAACTCTTCTGATCTTCCTGCCAGAAGAACATCGCATCGGACAGGCGGGCACGCAAAACCCGTTCATTTCCGGCCACGACGACTGCAGGATCAGTCGCCAGAGTATTGGCAATAGTGATGAAATGGGGCAACAGCTTGCCCTGCTCGTCGACCAGCGTAAAGTAGCGCTGATGCTCACGCATGCTGGTAATCAACAGCTCGGGCGGCAACGCGAGGAAGCGGCCTTCAATATGACCGGCCAGCGCTTGTGGTGTCTCGACCAGATAACTGACCTCTTCAAGTAATTCCGGATCGGGATTGATTTGTCCGCCAATCTTGGCCGCAAGTTCGGCCAGCTGCTCTTCGATCAACTGGCGCCGTTTGTCGATCTGGGGAATAACATGATGGGCTTCGGCGCTACTCAAATAATCGGCAAGTCCCGTGACGGCAAATTCATCAGGAGCCATAAAACGGTGCCCACGCGAAAGATTGCCGCTTTGAATATCGCCAAAGACGACCGGCACAACTTCACCAGCGTAAAGGGCAACAATCCAGTGAATCGGCCGGGCAAAGCGAACGTCGAGATCTTTCCAGCGCATCGATTTGCGAAAAGGAATATTGCTGATCACCGAATCGAGAATTCCCGGTAGCTGAACTGCCGAAACACCGCCCTCGATGACTTTGGAGAGAAACAAATACTCCCCTTTTGGCGTTTCGATCGTTTTAAGTTCGGAGACGTCCACCCCGTTGGTCCGAGCAAAACCTTCCGCCGCCTTGGTTGGTTTCCCCTCGGCATCAAAAGCAATCCGAGCCGGTGGCCCGGTGACTTCGAGTTCCTGACGCTGCTGCTGACGGGCAACATCGGCGACAGCAATACAGAGCCGTCGCGGAGTCGCGAAGGTCTGAACCGGACCGTAAGTGATCCGGGCCTGCTCAAGCCCCTTGCACAACAGTCGCTGCATATCCTCAAGTGCACCGGGGATGAGACCGGCCGGAATCTCTTCGGTGCCTATTTCCAGAAAAAGTTCTGCGGACATTCTATTCTCCAGTCGAAAAAGGCAAGTCCCTTTTCGGAATCAAAAAAATCAGTTCAGCCCTGCTTCAGCAGCGGAAATCCAAGTTTTTCACGCTGTTTGACATAACCCTCGGCACAAATACGGGCAAGGTTGCGCACCCGACCGATATATCCGGCGCGCTCGGTGACCGAAATAGCACTGCGGGCATCGAGCAGATTAAACGCGTGAGAACCCTTGAGCACAAAATCGTAAGCCGGAAAGACCAGTTCTTTTTCGGCCAGGCGGATGCACTCTTTTTCGTACATGTCAAAGAGCTGAAAAAGCATTGCGGTGTCAGCTTCTTCAAAATTGTAATGGGAAAACTCAACCTCGGTCTGATGGTGGATATCACCGTACTTGACGCCGTCAATCCATTCAAGGTCGTAGACATTATCGACCCCCTGGATATACATCGCGATCCGCTCGATGCCGTAGGTAATCTCACCGGATACCGGTTTCAGGTCGATCCCGCCCGCCTGTTGAAAATAGGTAAACTGAGTGATTTCCATTCCGTCGAGCCAGACCTCCCAACCCAGCCCCCAGGCACCGAGAGTCGGGGACTCCCAGTCATCCTCAACAAAACGGATATCATGCGCCAGAGGATCTATTCCGAAGCTCTTGAGTGAGTTGAGGTAAAGGTCCTGGATATTCTGGGGTGACGGTTTGAGAATGACCTGAAACTGGTAATAGTGCTGAAGGCGATTCGGGTTCTCTCCATATCGCCCGTCGGTCGGACGCCGCGAGGGCTCAACGTAAGCAACCTTCCAGGGTTCGGGACCGAGTACGCGCAAAAAGGTCGCCGGGTTGAAGGTGCCGGCACCCTTCTCGATATCATAGGGTTGCTGAATAATACACCCTTGCGCAGCCCAATAGTTCTGCAGGGAAAGAATCAGATCCTGAAAAGTCACGGGTCCTCCATTGTCAGGTTTTACCGCCACCTTGAGGGACGGAAAAATTCACGAATAGGCTTTGAGTGCGGGCAGTTTAGCCCCCGCAATAAGGGATGTCAAGGTTCGTCAGGGGCAGTCGTCTGCTGAAGAAAGCGCAGGGATTTCGGCGCTCGCGGCAGGATCGATTCCAGAACCAGAGAAAGCATTGCCGCCCCTTCATTCAGGGTCCGCGTCCCAAAATGAAATTCGTCGAACTGCCCTATCGGTGTGCGTAATGAGCGCGACAAACTCCCCAGGGTTCCGAGACCGACGTGCAATCCATCCCCCCCCGCCGCACAGACGGCACAAAGACTGCCGCCACGGCTGGGGTCGAAAACGATTTCGCCCGCATCAAACTGAACGAAGCATTCACTGCAATGGAGCAGGTGCGGGATATAGCCGAGCTGCTGGACCAGTCGTAATTCAAAAAGCAGGCGCGCCAATGCAGGGGCGCCCTGAACGGCAAGATAGTTCAGGTAGCCCTGGAGCAAGGAGTACATTTGCGGTTGCGCCTCTCCCTCCTGTAACAACATTTCCAGCAACTCAACGGCATAACCCGCCAGGGCCAAAGATTCCAGCGACTGGCGCAGTCCTCGGCAGCTGGCAACAATGTCGGCGTCGAGCAGGGAGATCAGATCGCCGCGCCCCGGCTGCCAGCGGATTCTGATCTGCGTAAATGGTTCCAGCGCTGACCCGAAACGCTTGACACTCTTTCGGCCACCACGCGCAAAGCCGCGCAGCAGACCGTAATCAGAACTCAATAACGAAACGATCAGATCGGATTCGCCATAGTGGAGCTGGCGTAGAACAATGGCGGAATCATTGCGCGGTTCACGACGCACCGACAGACTCCGTCTCAGGTAAGATGGGGAAGGAAAAAGGTCGCGGTCGAGAAGTAGATAAGAATTCCAGTGATATCATTGACTGTCTGGACAAAGGGGCTGGAAGCAATCGCCGGGTCGATGCCGATCTTCTTAAAAAAGGCGGCGGCCAGCACCCCCATGCAGGCCGCAACAGAGATGGCAACCGCCATGGCAATACCGACAACCAGGCCAAGATAGATATTGTGATGCCAGAAGAACGCAATTGTGGCAATCGACAGACCACAGACCAGCCCCATGATCAGGCCGACACGCAGTTCCTTAAGAAAGACCTGGCGAATAATGGGAAAGTCGATATGCCCCGTCGCAAAGCCGCGCACGACAATCGTTGAGGTCTGGCCACCAACGTTACCGCCCATCCCGGTAATGACGGGGATGAATGAAATCAGGGCAATCGCTTGCTCCAGGGTCATGCGGAAATGCCACATCAAGGACCCGGTCACGACACCGCCGAACAGGGTGGTCAATAACCAGGGCAGGCGCAGCCGGGCGATACGAAATGATCGATTACCATACAGCAGTTCCTCATCGCTGGTCCCGGCCATCATTAAAATATCTTCTGTGGCCTCCTGCCGCATAACATCAATAACATCATCGACCGTGACCAGGCCCATCAGTTTGCCCGTATCATCAACGACCGGAATCGCCAGAATGTTGTACTTGGCGACCAGAGCAGCGACGTGCTCCTGATCCATATCGAAGCGGACACGAAAAACATCAGTGGTCATAACCTTTTTCAGAAAGGTTGCCGGCGGAACGGTTAAGAGCTGGCGCAGGGACAAGACACCGACCAGATGATTATGCTCGTCGGTGACATAAACATAGAAAACCATCTCAAATTCTTCAGCGTCCTGTAGGGCCTCGATAGCTTCGCGGACACTGAGATTCTGATCCAGAGAGAAAACATCTGTCGACATAATGCCGCCGGCAGTGTCTTCGTCATAACCGAGCAGCTGTTCAATATCTTCCGAATGCTCCGACTGCATTGCCGCCAGAATCTCTTCGGCGAACTCATCCGGCATATTCCGCAGCAACTCGACACTGTCATCATCCGCCATTTCCTGCAGGACAGTAATAATGGTCTCACGGTCGATCTTTTCGAGTAACTGCGCACCGGACGACCAGTCGAGCTCAGAGAGCACATCTGCGGCACGCGCTTTGTCTGAAATCAGACCGAACAACAACGTCTGATCCTTGAGATCAAGAAAACGAAACAGGTGGGCAATATCGGCAGGGTGAATCTTGGCCAGAGCCTTACTGAGATGGGTATTGGCGCCACGGCGCAGGAGTTTTTTGACCGTCCCGAGAAGAACCTGCATTCTCTGTTCCTGCATGACGACCTCCTGAACTTCACGCAAGCGGCAGTGGCCTGCAAATAATAAAATACCGAAGAACCCTAGCACCAGGGCATATAAGAGTCAACGCGACTCGGCTCGACAAAAAAACGGGGCAGGGAGTCAAAGGCTCCCCGCCCCGTTACAAGCATGGCTGGTCAGAAACGATCAATCCGAAGATTTCTCGTCCTTCGCTTCCTCGGCAGAAACGACTTCGTCAGTGGTTTCTGCTTGCTGCTCCTCGGCAGTTTCTTCAACCGCAACCTGAGCTTTTTCAGCCTTCGGTGCTGCGGCCTTCTGCTTGGGGGTGAACTCTTCTTCTACCAGTTCGATAATCGACATCGGCGCATTATCACCCAGGCGGGGATTCAGACGGATGATACGTGTGTATCCGCCAGCCCGCTCCTGGTAACGCGGAGCAATCATATCGAACAGTTTTGCAACAACCTTGCGATCATGAATCACCCTAAGGGCCTGACGACGGGAGTTCAAATCACCGCGCTTGGCAAGGGTAACCATACGCTCGGCAATCCGGCGCAGTTCTTTGGCACGAGTCACCGTGGTGGTCAGTTTCTCGTACTCAAAAAACGAAGTGACCATGTTGCGCATCATGTGCGCTCGATGCGAAGGTGCACGGCCAAGACGCCTGCCGATCTTATTATGACGCATTACTCGAAATCCTTTCTTAACATCCCAGGGTGACGATTACTCTTCGTCACGCCCCTGTTGAATCATTTTCAGATAATCAGGATCGGGGAAACCCTCAATCTTCATACCGAGGGTCAATCCCATCTCGGCCAGAATGTCCTTGATCTCATTCAGTGATTTACGCCCGAAGTTCTGGGTCTTGAGCATCTCTGCTTCCGACCTCTGTACCAATTCACCAATCATGTTGATCTGAGCGTTCTTCAGGCAGTTGGCACTGCGAACAGAAAGCTCCAGTTCTTCAACCGAACGGTAAAGGTTTTCGTTGATACGCGTCCCTTCTTCATCGGCCTCTTCAATCTGCGGCTCGTCCGATTCATCGAAGTTGATAAAGACCTGCAATTGCTCCTTGAGGATCTTGGCGGCGAACGCGACAGCATCATCCGGACGCACACCGGTATCAGTGAAAACCTCAAGAGTCAGCTTGTCATAATCGGTCATCTGGCCGACACGTGCATTCGAGACCGTAAAGTTGAACTTCTGGATCGGCGAAAAGATCGCGTCAATAGCAATAGTACCGACCGGAGCATCCTCGATCCGGTTGCGCTCGGAAGGGACATAACCCTTGCCCATGGCAACCGTCATGTCAATTTCGAGATCAGCTTCTTTTCCACAGGTCGCAATATAGTGCTCCGGGTTCAGAATCTCGACATTGGCATCAGTGATAATATCACCCGCCTTGATGGCTCCGGCACCCTTTCTGACAATCCTGATGTTACGCGGGTCATGGCCGTGCAGACGGACCTTGACGCCTTTGAGGTTCAGAATGATATCGGTCACATCCTCGGTAACACCGGTGACGCTGGAAAATTCGTGCTGCACATCCTTGATGCGCATCGTGGTAATTGCAGCACCCTGCAGCGACGAAAGCAGTATCCGACGCAAAGAGTTCCCCAGCGTCGTACCGAAACCACGTTCCAGAGGTTCGGCGACAAATTTTCCATACGAATCAGACAGCGAATCTGCATCGATCTGCAGCCGTGACGGCTTGATCAGATCTCTCCAGTTTTTATACATAAGGTGCACTCCCTCTCAAGACAACCCTGATATTACAGACTGTTATTTGGAATACAGTTCGACAATCAGTTGTTCCTGGAATTCCGGCGTGGTCAATTCATCGCGAACCGGCATCGCCTTGATGGTGCCCTTGAAATTATCGCGGTCAAGTTCCACCCAGGAAGGCACGCCACGACGCATAACACTGTCAAGAGACTCATTGAAAGATGCGATCTTACGACTCTTCTCCCGCAGTTCGACTGTATCGGCCGGACGCACAAGATACGAGGGAATATTGACTTTCCCTCCATTGACGCTGAAGTGTCCGTGACGCACCATCGTCCGGGCCTGTGCACGTGACACAGAAAAACCTAGACGATAAACAATGCTGTCAAGGCGACGTTCAAGCAGCATCAGCAGGTTCTCACCCGTGACACCCTTCATGCGGTCAGCCTTGCTGAAGTAGAGACGAAACTGCTTTTCCTGCAGTCCGTAGGTGCGTTTCACCTTCTGCTTCTCGCGTAACTGGACACCGTAATCAGACACCTTGGTACGACGCTGACCATGTTGCCCTGGGGCATAGTTGCGACGCTCCACAGCGCATTTATCGGTATAGCACCTGTCCCCTTTCAGGAACAGTTTTGCATTTTCTCTTCTGCACTGACGGCAGACAGCTCCGGAATACCTAGCCAACTTCTTCCTCCTTACCGCTTAAACGCGACGACGCTTCGGCGGACGACAACCGTTGTGGGGGATGGGGGTAACATCTTTGATCATGGTAACAGTCAGACCTGCAAGCGAAAGAGCACGCAGTGCCGACTCTCGACCACTGCCCGGACCCTTCACATAGGCCTCGACCGACCTCATCCCGTGCTCCTTCGCTTTGTTGGCGGCCTCTTCGGCAGCCATCTGCGCGGCAAAAGGAGTACTTTTACGTGAACCCTTGAAACCCTTGGCACCGGATGTAGACCAGGCGATCACGTTCCCGGCTGGGTCACAAATGGTGATAATGGTATTGTTGAAGGTGGCCTGAATATGCGCGACACCGCGTGCAATATTCTTTTTTTCAACCTTCTTTCTGACAACTCTTTTACCCGACTTAGCCATGGTATCTCCCGCTTACTTTTTCTTGCCGGCTACGGTTTTCTTGGGACCCTTACGGGTCCGGGCGTTCGTCTTAGTCTTCTGACCACGACAGGGCAACCCTTTACGATGACGCAAACCGCGGTAGCAGCCCAGGTCCATCAACCGTTTGATATTCATGGTCACCTCACGACGAAGGTCACCCTCAATGCGATAATCGGCTCCGATGATCTCCCGAATTTTAGCCAGTTCGGCTTCAGTCAGATCGTCAGTGCGTGTATTCATATCCACGCCGGCAGAAACAAGTATTTTCTGCGAAGTGGTACGACCAATACCAAAGATATAGGTCATAGCGACTTCAATACGCTTGTTGCGCGGCAAATCGACTCCAGCAATACGTGCCAATGTCCTGTCCTCCTAGGGTCTATCCCTGTCGTTGCTTATGCTTGGGATTCTCGCAGATGATCCGCACAACCCCTTTACGCTTGATTACTTTGCACTTATCACAGATCTTTTTTACTGAGGCTCTAACCTTCATCCTTCAGATCCTTTTCCTTGATCCTGTTACTTCAACCATTCAACCGACATAAGTGGCGATGGCAAACAATTTAAAGACTGGTCAATATTTCCGGACCGCTCTCAGTGACAACAACCGTGTGTTCAAAGTGAGCAGACTTTCCACCATCCAGAGTTACGGCGGTCCAACCGTCCTCCAGAACCTTGACTGCCGGACTCCCGGAGTTGATCATCGGCTCAATAGCCAATGTCATTCCCGACTTCAACAGCGCTCCGCGTCCAGCAGGACCATAGTTGGGAATTTGCGGATCCTCGTGAAGCGCCCGCCCGATTCCATGCCCGACAAATTCCCGCACAACACCGTAACCAGCTGCTTCTGCACACGTTTGCACCGCATGCGATATATCTGACAACCGCCCGCCATTTACAGCGGCTGTGATCCCGTCTTCCAGCGACTGCCTGGTCACATCGAGCAATTTCTGTGTCGCACTGTCTATCTCACCAACCGCCAATGTTACCGCTGAATCTCCGTAGAACCCATCAGCTATCAGACCAAAGTCGATACTGATGATATCTCCTTCAACCAAGGGTTCCGCGTTGGGAAACCCATGAACTACCCGGTCATTGGGTGAAGCACAGATCGTATAGGGGAAACCACCATAGCCCTTGAAGGCTGGCTTCGCTTTCCACTTTTTACACTGATCTTCAGCAAGGCGATCCAGCTCCAGTGTCGTCACTCCTGGCACTACCTTTTGCCGCATCAGCTCAAGAACTTCGGCCACCATCCTGCCTGAACGACGCATCCGCTCCAATTCAGCCGAAGACTTGACCACAATCACGTCAGAGAGCCTGTAAGATACCGAGAACCTGCTGTTGAACCTCGGCGATCGGCGCCATGCCGTCAACTGTTTTGAGCAATCCCGCCTGACGGTAGTAATCTTCCAGCGGTGCAGTCTGCTGGTGGTAGACTTCCATCCGGTTACGGATAGTCACTTCCTGATCGTCATCGCGCTGAAAAAGCTCCGCACCACAACTATCACAGATCCCCGCCTTGGCCGGAGGGTCAAAGTTGACATGAAAACCACGTCCGCAACTGCGACAGGAACGCCGGCCAACCAGTCGTTCCACAAGAGCATCGGTCTCTACCTGCAGGGAAACAACAGCGTCAAGATTTTTACCAAGTTCGGAAAGAGTTGCCTTCAGTGCGTCCGCCTGCGGAACTGTCCGCGGGAATCCGTCAAGAATAAACCCGGGTCCACAATCAGACTGCTGCAAACGTTCACGCACGATGCCGATAACAACCTCATCGGTCACGAGCGCACCCTTGTCCATAAACTCTTTAGCCTTTAACCCCATAGGAGTCTGCTCACGCACTGCCGCTCGCAGCATGTCACCAGTCGAGACTTGCGGTATCGCAAAGCGCTCTACCAGTTGCGCGGCCTGAGTTCCTTTTCCGGCTCCTGGAGGTCCCAGCAGAATCAGTTTCATCGTCAAAGACCCTCAGTCATCCGTGCCGCCCCTTGAGCGACACCCCCTTCATAAATCCTTCATAAGAACGCGAAATCAGGTGTGCCTCAATCTGGGATGCAGTATCCATCCCGACGCCAACCACGATCAACAAGGACGTACCACCGAAAAAGAAGGGGACGTTAAACTTACTGATCATGAAGGTCGGCAGCACACAGACAGCAGACACATAGATAGCACCGGCAAAGGTCAAGCGACCAAGTACCGTATCCAAGTAGTCAGCCGTTTCTTTGCCGGGTCTGATTCCGGGGATGAAACCGCCCTGATTCTTGACGTTTTCAGCGACATTCACCGGATTGAACGTTACAGCCGTGTAGAAGTAGCAGAAGAAAACGATAAATGCAACATAAAAAAGGTTATAGATCCAGTGTCCCGGCGTCATCACGGCAGCAACCGACTGGACCCAGGGAATATCGATCAGATTGGCTACCGTAGCAGGAAACATGATGATTGAACTGGCAAAAATCGGCGGGATAACACCGGCCATATTGATTTTCAACGGTAAATGACTGGCCTGACCACCCATGTTTCGCATACCGACAACACGCTTGGCATAGTGAATCGGCACACGACGTTGGGCACGCTCCATGAAGACAATCGCCGCAACAACCGCGACCATCAGCAACAGGATGAAAAGCATAATCGTCGGAGTCATCGCACCAGTATCGAGCAGTCGCAACGAGTTCACTATCGCCGATGGCGTACCGGCAATAATACCGGCAAAGATTATCAACGAAATACCGTTGCCAATCCCTCGTTCGGTAATCTGCTCACCCAGCCACATGATAAATGCTGTTCCGGCCGTCAGCGTCAGGATTGTCATCAAGATGAACCCTGTCCCCGGGTTAGGAACAACCAGTTCACCTGCAGGACCGGCCATGGTTTGAAGTCCGACTGCAATACCGGCACCCTGAACAATTGCCAGGGCAATAGTGCCATAGCGGGTGTACTGGGTAATCTTGCGCCTGCCCGCCTCCCCCTCTTTCGAGAGTTTCTCGATCGGCTCAAAGACAACCGTCAGCAGCTGCAGAATAATCGAAGAGCTGATGTATGGCATAATCCCGAGGGCAAAAACAGTCATCCGCTGCAGCGCACCGCCAGTAAAAGCACTGACCATACCGAGCAGAGTCCCTTCGGTCCCTTCAAAGAACTTGGCCAACACCTGGGCATCAATTCCCGGGGTCGGGACATGGCAACCGATACGGTAGACAGCAAGCATCCCCAGTGTAAAGAGAATGCGCCGCCGCAGCTCAGGAATAACGAAGATATTCTGCAGCGTAGTCCACACGTCAGATCACCTCGACCTTGCCGCCGGCAGCCTCTATTTTGGCCACTGCGGACTTGCTGAATTTATGCGCCTGCACCGTCAATGACTTGGTCAGCTCTCCGGCTGCGAGAACCTTGACGCCATCCTTAAGACGGCCAACCAGACCCGCACTGGCATAAGCCTCAAGACCGATGGTGCTTCCAGCATCAAAAGACTCAAGATCACCAAGGTTGACCAGGGCATATTCCTTGCGGCTCAACGGTGTGAAACCACGCTTCGGCAGTCGACGCTGCAAAGGCATTTGTCCACCCTCAAAGCCGGGCTTTACACCACCGCCACTACGGGCATTTTGACCCTTGTGACCCTTACCGGAGGTCTTACCCTTACCGGAGCCGGGACCACGGCCGATGCGCTTTCTGTTTTTAGTTGAACCGGGAACCGGTTGCAGATTACTCAGATCCATCGTGCAGTCCTCTATGTAATTCAGTCTTCAACCACGACCATGTGTTCCACCTTACGAATCATCCCCCGGATTTCAGGAGTGTCCTTAAGACAGACGGTCTGTTGCAGCTTATTAAGGCCAAGTCCTTTGAGCACCTTGCCGAAATAGGCAGCGCGTCCAATAGGACTTTTCTTCAGAGTTACTTTTACTTCAGCCGCCATGCCAATCTCCTTGCAATACGCCTGATCAGGCTTACTCGGACAGTCCGCGGCGAGCTCTAATCTCGGCCGGGCTTCTGAGCATCTTCAGGGCGTCAAAGGTCGCCTTAACCACATTGTGCGGATTATTCGAACCCAGGCACTTGGTCAGGATATTGTGGATACCGACCGCCTCAAGAACAGGACGAACAGCACCACCTGCGATTACTCCAGTACCTTCAGATGCCGGTTTAAGCAGCACCTTACCGGCACCAAACTTGCCGATCACGTCGTAGGGAATAGTCGTTCCTTCCAGGGGAACACTGATCAGGCTCTTACGGGCCTTCTCAACACCTTTACGGATCGCCTCAGGAACCTCTTTGGCTTTTCCCAGTCCGTAGCCGACGCGTCCAGCCCCGTCACCGACAACTACCAGTGCGGAGAAACTGAAACGGCGACCACCTTTTACGACCTTTGAATTCCGGTTTATGTGAATCACCCGGTCGGTCAATTCCATCTCATTCGGATCGATACGTTGCACGATCTTCTCCTCTTAGAGCTTCAGGCCGGCTTCGCGAGCAGCATCAGCCAGTGCCTGAACGCGGCCCTGATATAGAAAGCCATTACGGTCAAAAACAACAGTGTCGATATCCTTGGCCAACGCCTGCTTGGCAATAGCAGCACCTACAGCCTTGGCAGCTTCGACATTACCTTTCGATTTCAATCCACCTGCAACATCTTTGCTCAGGGTCGATGCAGCAGCCAGAGTCTGACCATTGCTGTCCTCGATAATCTGAGCGTAGATATGATTCGCGCTGCGGAATACCGACAAACGCGGACGGGTGGGAGTCCCGATTACCTTTTTACGTACTCGCGCCTGGCGTTTTTGTCGGGCGAGCCGTCTGTTCTGCGCAACATTCACGATAAAGCTCCTTAAGCTATTACTTAACCGGTCTTACCGGCTTTGCGCAGGATGCGTTCTTCAGCATACTTGATGCCTTTGCCTTTGTAGGGCTCAGGCTTGCGGAAGGAACGAATCTTGGCGGCCGTAGAACCGACCAATTGCTTGTCAATACCCTTGACAATCATTCGAGTCTGTTTATTTACCTCGATCTCGATCCCCTTCGGGACCTCGTAAACGATCGGGTGCGAGTATCCGAGGGTCATTGTCAGTTTTGAACCGGAGATCTCGGCACGATAACCGATTCCATTGATCTCAAGTTCACGAGTAAACCCCTGGCTGACGCCAACGACCATATTGTTGATCAGAGCACGGGTCAATCCGTGAAGAGCAAGGTCTTGTTTACTGTCACTGGGACGTGAAACAACGATCTTCTCTGCCTCAACAGCAATGTTGATTCTTTCCGGCAACGACTGCTTCAGAGTGCCCTTGGCACCCTGAACACTAATCTCGTTGCCGCTCAATGAAACCTTGACCCCGGAGGGGATGGCAACGGGAAGTTTGCCGATTCTAGACATGGTGAAGCTCCTTACGCTCGCTACTTAAACCTGCTTACCAGATAGTGCAGATCACTTCTCCACCGACCTGTTCACGGCGGGCTGCAACATCATCCAGTACCCCTTTCGAGGTCGAAAGGATCGAACAGCCATGGCCATTCTTGACTTTCGGAATTTCATCTTTACCGACATAAACACGACACCCGGGTGTTGATACCCGCTTGATTTCGTGGATCACATGGGTCTGGTTTTCATCATATTTCAGATAGATTCGCAGAATACCCTGCTTGCTGTCAGTGATCGTTTTTACGTTCTTGATATAACCAAGGTCCTTCAGAACTTCACTGATGGCAACCTTGAGATTACTGGAGGGGAGATCAAGCTTGGCGTGCCTGGCCATCCCGGCATTGCGGATACGCGTCAGTAAATCCGCGATCGGATCGGTCATCGACATTGATGGAACTCCTTCTAAGCGCTGTTACCAGCTGGACTTGACCACGCCAGGGAGTTTCCCTTCGTTAGCCAGTTTCCGCAGACAGATTCTGCACATATTAAATTTGCGATAATAAGCACGCGGACGACCGCAAATGGGGCAACGGTTATACTCGCGAACCTGAAACTTCTTCGGCCGCTTGGCCTTGGCGATCATCGACTTCTTAGCCACAACTATCCTCCGCTAACCTATGCTTATTTTCGGAACGGCATGCCCATACCGGCAAGCAGGGCGCGCCCTTCCTCGTCGGTCTTGGCTGTCGTTACAATAGTGATATTCAGCCCGGAGACCTTGGCAATCTTGTCAAGATCAATTTCGGGAAAGATCAACTGCTCGCGAACACCAAGAGTATAATTGCCGCGGCCATCAAAAGCCTTGCCGGAAATCCCCTTGAAGTCACGGACACGAGGCAGTGCCACATTGATCAAACGATCAAGGAACTCCCAGGCATGATTCTGGCGCAGGGTTACACAGGCACCGATCGCCATCTCCTCACGGAGCTTGAAGCCCGCAATCGACCGTTTGGCACGCGTAATCACCGCTTTCTGGCCAGTGATTGCGTTCAATTCTTCAACTGCCGATTCGAGCAGCTTGGGGTTCTGGATGGCTTCACCCAGTCCCATATTGAGAACAACCTTCTCGATCCTGGGGACTTCCATAACGTTCCGATACTGGAACTCTTTCATCAGCGCAGGAACCTGCTCCTGCTGATACGCCTGTTTCAACCTGGCCATCGAACTCTCCGTTACTTATCTACGATTTCGTTACATTTTTTACAGTAACGAACTCTGCTGTCATCTTCGAGGGTGCGGATACCGGTTCTGGCTGCTTCGCCGCACGAAGCGCAAACCAGCATGACGTTCGACACACTGAGTGCCGCTTCCTTCTCAACAATTCCACCCTCAGGGCTGAGTTGAGTCGGGCGGGTGTGTCGCTTGACCATGTTAAGGCTCTCAACCACAACGCGCCTTTTGGCTGGGAAAACACGCAATACCTTGCCGGTTTTGCCTTTTTCCTTGCCCGCTATCACTTTCACCATGTCGTCTTTTTTGACATGCAGTTTGACTGTTGCCATCGGTCTGTATCTCCAACGCTCTTCTTATTAAAGGACTTCCGGTGCCAGCGAAACGATCTTCATGAACTGACGAGCCCGCAGTTCACGAGCCACCGGCCCGAAGATACGGGTACCGACCGGATCATTACCGGCATTGACTACAACCGCTGAATTGTTATCAAAGCGAATATAGGAACCATCACTGCGGCGAACCTCCTTGGCGGTACGCACAATAACAGCACGTACAACATCACCCTTTTTCACTTTGGAGTTCGGCAGGGCTTCCTTGACGCTGCAGATAATGATATCGCCGATACCTGCATACTTACGCTTCGAGCCGCCGGGAACCTTGATACAACAGAGTTTCTTGGCGCCGGAATTATCAGCCACGCTGAGCATGGTCTGCATCTGAATCATGGTTCGTTCTCCTAAGCAGTAACGGCTTTTTCGAGTACTTCACGTACCCGCCAGCGCTTGTCTTTCGACAGCGGACGGGACTCAACGATCAGCACCTTGTCGCCTACGCCGCAACTGTTGCTCTCATCGTGAGCCTTGCAGTTGACCTTGCGCTTGATAAACTTCTTGTAAATCTTGTGTTTGACAAGGCGATCAACGCGTACAACAACGGTTTTATCCATCTTGTCGCTGACCACAACACCAATCCGGGTTCTCCGGTTTCCTCGTTGATTGTCCATTGTTTCCCTCACCTCAGGCATCAAGTTTCTGATTCAGGACAGTCTTGACGCGGGCGACATCCTTACGAATTTGGGACAACCTGGCTGAATTCTCAAGGTGTCCGGTATGAAGTTGAAAGCGTAGATTGAACATTTCCTGCTCAAGTTCAGACGCTTTGGACTGCAATTCCTCAACACTGAGGTCTCTGATTTCACTAGCCTTCATCGTTCCCTGCCTCTCTCTTCACAAACTTGGTTTTCATCGGCAGCTTGTGAGCAGCCAGGCGGAAAGCCTCGCGGGCAATCTCCTCGTCTACACCCTGCATCTCATAAATCATATGCCCGGGCTTAACAACGGCCACCCATTTTTCAGGCGAACCTTTTCCTTTACCCATCCGGGTTTCAGCCGGTTTACTGGTCAACGGCTTGTGTGGAAAGGTGCGAATCCAGATCTTGCCACCCCGTTTGATATAACGGGTCATGGCACGACGTGCAGCCTCAATCTGACGCGATGAAAGCCAACCGCACTCCAGAGCCTGCAGACCGAAATCCCCGAAATTAACCTCGGTTCCCCGGGTGGCCTGGCCCTTCATGCGACCGGTAAATTGCTTCCTGCGTTTAACCTTCTTTGGCATTAACATGGTGTAAAACTCCTGCTATCAGCCTGCCGGCTGATCCTTGCCAAAGACTTCACCTTTAAAGATGAGGACCTTGACACCGATAATTCCATAAGTGGTCTTGGCTTCGGCAAAGCCGTAGTCGATATCGGCACGCAGGGTGTGCAGAGGCACCCGGCCTTCACGGTACCACTCGCGACGGCTCATCTCGGCACCGCCGAGACGTCCGGAGCACTCAATTTTGATTCCCTGTGCCCCGAACTTGAGTGCCATACTGACGCTGCGTTTCATGGCGCGACGGAATGCAACCCGACGCATCATCTGCAATGCAACGTTCTCGGCAACCAGTTGTGCATCAACTTCAGGCTTACGTACTTCCTGAATATTGATGAAGCACTCGTCATCAGTCAGTTTGGCGAGATCACGCTTGAGCTCTTCAACCTCAGCACCTTTCTTGCCGATGATGATCCCAGGACGCGCGGCAAAGATATTCACCTTCACCTTGCTGGCAGCACGCTCCAGCTCGATCTTGGAAATTCCGGCGTGGAAAAGGCGCTTCTTGAGAAAATTGCGCAATTTCAGGTCGGCATGCAGCTTTTCGCTGTAATCGGTATCGGCATACCACCTGGATTCCCAGGTCCGGTTAATCCCGAGACGAAATCCTATCGGATGTACTTTCTGGCCCAACGGGTCACCTCCTTGACGTCTTACTTAACGGCCAGGACCACAGTAATGTGGC
>JAJRWF010000102.1 GCA_024276905.1 Deltaproteobacteria bacterium | reverse complement strand
TTTCGATCTGTCCTGCAATCGAACCGCTGCGACAGGGGCTTGTATCTAGCATGGGCGCCTGAGATTTGCAATCAATAAATCACTGTCATTCCCAGCGCAGGATTCAGACTCGGATTAAATACCCAACCAAGTCACACAACAGATTTAAATAGCATCGGATCCCGCCCGTCAATCTGATTAAATGATTGAAATTCTAGCCAGTTGCCACTATGATGTGGAGCAATATAATCATTTTCATTGGCAGCAACACAGAATCCGGGAGAAAAAACGCAATGTCCATTCAAACCAAGGGTTGGAGAATCCGCAGTAAGCTGTTGGCGATGGTTATGCTGCTGGTTCTGGTCTCGATCGGCGTCGGGGTGGTGGCCTTTTACGGCTTTACCCAGGTCAACGAGTCCCTGAATGATATGCACGAAAATCTGGTCCCGGAACTTACAAAAGTTGATCAACTTTCCTACAACGTGGCCAAAGCAAGACGTTACGAAAAGGAGTTTTTTCTCTTTTCAAGTCTCGGTCGCAGCGAAAAATTCATAAACAAACAAAAAGGCTACTATGAAAATCTGAACAAGACCTATAACCAGGCCGCCAGGATCATCAAATCGATGCATGTCGCCGAGATGAGTGAAAATTTCGGCGACAACCCTGACCGGGTCGAAATGGAAGCGATGCTGACTCGCCTCGAAGAAGTTTTCTTCGCCGTTCAGGACACACTGAAGCCCCTGAGCGCGAAACTGCTTGCAGGAAATTCCTTTATTGATGTCGCGAAAGAATATGCTGCCTACAAGGGCAATGTTCGAACCCTGGAACTCAAAACCAAAACAATGCGCGAAAACATTCTGGCCAAGCTGGCGAGCCAGAGAGCAGAGACTGCGCACTTTCGCGGCCAGTTGACAACCACCATTCTCGCCGTTGGCCTGGGCGCAGTACTCTTTGGTATCGTTACCGGTCTTTTTGTTTCGAACCGAATCACGGTCCCGCTCAATGTGCTGATGCGCGGTATCGAATCGGTCGGACGCGGAGAAATTGTTGAAATCAATGCGCCGTCACGAGACGAATTCGCTGAAATTGCACGAATCTTCAATGAAACCATTGGCCGACTCAAGAATTACATTCAGACCGACGAACAGCGCCAGAAAACAGAAGAAAACGTTATCAATTTCCTGGAGGTCGTCTCCGATGCCTCAGATGGAGACCTGACAGTTCGAGCCCCCGTAACCGAAGATGCTTTCGGTTCGATCGCTGATGCCTACAACCTGATGATTGAAAGCCTCGCTGACCTGCTCTCGGAAACAACCCGCGACGCACGTGAAGTCGGAGAAGAATCGCGTCACCTTAACGCCATCTTCCTGCGCATGAAAAAAGGCGCCGAGGCCCAGCTGCAATACGTGACCGAGGCAACCGATGCCGCCGGTAACACCGCGGATTCAGCATCCGAAATCGCAGAGAAGGCTGCCCTGGCGCAAAATGCTGCCAACAAGGTAGATATGGCAACAGGTCTCGGCAGTGCCCAGGTCAGTAAAAACATTGAAGGCATGCAACTGATCCGCGTGACAGTGCAGGTCATCAATAAAAAAATGAAATCACTCTCTGAGCGTTTGCTTGAGATCGGCACCATCTCCCAGCTGATCTCGGATGTTGCGACGCGAACAACCATTCTGGCCATGAATGCGTCAATCGAAGCCTCGCGAGCCGGCGAGCAAGGCCGGGGTTTTCTGGTTATTTCAGACGAGATCAAGCGGCTGGCGGATGAATCCGCCGAAGCAACCAAGGAAATCGGCGGCATCATTAAGGCAATCCAGACTGAGGCCAACGAAGTAACTTCGGCCCTTGAAGAGGAAACCTCGACCGTTGAGCAACAGACACGTCTGGCGCAGGAAACCGGCACCGCACTCGACGAAATAGAAAAAGCAACTCAGGAATCCAAGCAGCTGGTCAATGAAATTTCCGGCCTGTCCACCAACCAGCACCAACTGTCGGACAGCATGGTCAGTGCAATCCGCAAGATGGCAGACATTACCGCCCAGACATCCTCTCTGGTCACCGAAGCATCGCAGATTTCAGAAGGCCTGAACGGTGTTTCCGATAAGCTTCTCGGGTCTCTGGCACAATTCGTCCTGACAGCGGAAGAACCTTATGCCACCAGTGAAGACACCGACATTGAACCCGTCCTCGAAGTAGAGCAACTCGAAGACAAAAGTTCATCTCCGAGCTGACCCGCAACAACTCCACAAAAAAAGCCCCGCTCCTGCATCAGGAGCGGGGCTTTTACTAAAATTTCCCCGTGGCTACAGGCTCTTGACATTAATCGCCAGATGCTTTTTCACCACCGCCATCATCGTCTCTTCCTCGAAAGGCTTGACCAGGTAATCGGTTGCTCCGAGGCTGAGTGCCTTCTGCTGGTGCTGGTCTCCGGCACGAGATGAAAGGACCGCAATCGGCACCTGCCAGTCCGGACGGCGTTGCAATTCCGCCAACAGCTCATATCCGTGCATATTCGGCATTTCAAGATCTGTAATAATCGAATCGACTTCTTGCTCTTCCAGGAGCGCCAGAGCCTCCATGCCATCCGCGGCAGTCAGAATTTCCAGTCCCTTACCCGCCAGGAGCATGCCAGCATATTTACGGACACTCAAGGAATCGTCCACAATCAAAATCCTTGGTGCAGTTTCCGTTTCCGGCGATGCAATCAAACTGTTTACTGCGGCCTCGGCAACCAGCCCTTCACGATATTTCATCCGCGCCGGGTTGACAACAAGACGCACACTGCCGTCACCAGCCAGACTCGAACCGGAGACATAGGGAACTTTCTGCAAGAAAGAACCAAAAGGCTTGATAACCGTATCCTCCTGTCCCAGAACCCGATCGACCAGCATCAGAATCGGAACTCCTTCAGACTGGGTCAGAATACCGTATGAAGGGGGTTCTGCCACCTTTGGCAAAACAAAAAGTTCACGCAGATCAACCTGCTCGGGGGGATCCTCATCAAGACCGTCCTTTTGTTGACGGTTTTTTTCAAAAGCCAGATCCTGAATCTCGTCAACCAACGCTGAGGGCAGCACAAAGAGCTGTCCCGCAACCTCGAACCGGATAACATTAACAATCACCAGCGACAGTGGCAAACGCAAACGAAAGGTGCACCCCTGGCCCTTGATCGTTTCCACCTCGACGGTACCATTCAGTGCTGCGAGCCGGTCCATGACAACACTCATCCCCACTCCGCGACCGGAAGTCGCATCCGCCTCAGCAGTGGTACTGAAACCTGGCCGGAAGATCATCTGAATCAGCTCGCGCTCACTCAGCCTGTCATCTGCTGAAATATAGTGTTTTTCAATCGCCCGCTTGCGAACTCGTTCCAGGTCAATTCCACGGCCGTCATCACTGACCGATATCTCGACGGTATTTCCGCGCCGTTCAGCAGCCAACCGGATAGAAACCCGTTCCCCCTTGCCCAATTTTTTGCGTTCTGCCGCAGAATCTATCCCGTGAGCAAAAGAATTTCGAATGATGTGCAACAACGGATCGAACAGACCATCATAAACAACCCGATCGATCAGGGTTTCGCCTCCGGAAATAAACAGATCGACATCCTGCTCAAGTTCACGCGCCATATCCCGTACAGAACGGTTAAAGCGTTGAAACAGTGTGCCTGCAGGAACCGTCCGGACCTCGGAAATCCTCTCCTTGATTTCATCGGTCATCCGGTCGAGTGCGGAAACATCCTGTCCGAACGCCGCAATAAAATCCCGAAAGTCACGCAATCCTTCGCCAACGTCGTTGGTAATTTCTCGCAGTTTGCGGCTGAAGAGATTCAAATCGTCATAACGATCAAACTCCAGCTCCTGAAAATCACCGACTTCGGTCTGTTGCTGAAGTTCCGCCTGAGTCGGCAGAGTGTAGTCATAACGGTCTGCAAACTGGGTAACTTCGCGCAGCAGGCGTTGACCGACGAACTCGATCTCCTCGCGCATCCGCTCAACCTGCCCAAACTGGTCAACCAGATGGTTTTTGACTACGGTAACCTCACCGATCAACCCCATAAGGGACTCTATTTTCTCTGCTCCGACTCGGATCCCGGCCGTTGTTTCCTCAAGTCGTCGCCCGAGACCGCGGCGTTCTGTTCCGGTATAACCTGTCAGATCCGGCTGCTCAGGTGCCTGCTTGCCTGTCGCTGAGGGTGCTTGTGTCGCAGATGGTTTTCGGCCAGACTTGCGCTTCTTTTTCGGCTGTTTTTGCGCTTTTCGGCAGCATCAAGACGTTCGATTGCCAGGCTCACAGCATCAGTCGGCTCTTCCCGACCCTCGGTCTTCGTCCGAATCAGCAAACGAATCTGGTCCAGGGCAAAAAGCAGGGCATCAATATGCAGGGGTGTCACTTCAAGCTTGCCGTCACGCACACTCTCAAAAAGATCTTCCATACGATGCGAAATACGGCCGACAGACCCAAGTTTGATCAGATTGGCTGAGCCCTTGAGTGTATGTGCGGCACGAAAAAGCGGCTCCATCTCGCCACTCTCAGCTGTGCCGACTTTTTCCATTTCCAGCAACCCGACTTCAAGGACTCCAATGTGCTCGGTCGCCTCTTCCACAAAGAAAGAAAATACACTGTCCAGCAGATTTCCCATCAGGACTCCCCCGCACGAAACTGCTCTATGAAACGCTTGGCGTCGATCTTCTCACCGACAATCTCTTCTGAAAGATCAGGAATTCCATCGGCCAAAAAAGCCAGCTGCTCACCACCGGCGTCTGCAACAATTATTTTCTGCACCGGGACATATACCGAGACGGTACCAGCCTGGACAGACAGATCGATGAGCGGCAACACTCGTCCGCGCAGATTAATCAATCCCCGGACAATGGGAGGAGCAAGAGGCAAGCGAATGACGTCCGGAAGGTCGGCAATTTCCACCATATCGGCAATCGGCAGGTAGTATTCTTTTTCGGCAGCACGAAAACGACAACAAGCAAACTTGCGCTCGTTAACGTCATCCTCTTTCTGCAGCAATAATGTTGACGCCAGTCGTTCCGCCGTACCCAGGGCACTTTCTTTCTCGATCCTCCGGCGCATCCGCTCCGCAAAGCTTTCCTCTTGCTCAGGCTCGGGAGAAAATTTGTCAGGGCTGTCGACGACAAGCTCCGGGTCTTCCGCAAAAGGATCCTCAGCGCACGATTCTCCTGCAGACTCCGCAGCAAGACCCTCATCAGTGGCCGGGTTCGCCGGGATTTCAAGCTCAGGATCATCGCCAAAAGGATCGTCTGGCACCGGCACAGTGGCAGAAGGCGCAGCAACTTCCGATTCGGGTATTTCCAGGTGCGGATCATCACCAAAAGGATCATCTATCACCGGCACAGAGGCAGTGCCGGCAGCACCTTCCAAGTCGGGTATTTCGAAGGAGGGATCAGGCTTGGGATAATCGGCGCCAGCAGAATCGGCAGCGGGCCCTGTCGCAGACTCGGGTTCAAGACTCGGGTCCTCGGCGAAAGGGTCACCGGCAGGAACAGATAGAATCGGCTTGGCATCGAAAGAAGGATCTTCCGCAAACGGATCTTCAGCAACCGCCGATACAGACTCGACCTTATCAGCAAAACTGTCAATCAAGGGGTCTTCAGCAAATGGGTCGCTCAGTTGCTGCTGCTCAAGGAGCTCAATAAGCCGCTTGCGGCCAGGCATTGCCATCGCCAGTTTCAGGGCCAGTTCAGCTTCGGCAGCAATACCGGAGGGCTCGGCGGCTCCCTGTTCGACAGCCGCTACCAGTTTTTTCAAACGATCCAGAGCCAGCAGCATCGCCTCACATTCAACCTCGGTCGGAAAGCGACTCAGCTCAAAATGCCCCTCAAGCAACCCTTCTATCCGCCCCGCCAGAGAACGGACGGCCTCGGCCTGAACCAGTGCTGCAGTACCCTTCAGAGTATGAGCCGCCCGAAACGCCGACTCCAGATCCTCAAGCGTTCTTTTCTCACTCTCTGTCACCGCAAGAAAAGCGTCGAGTTGCAGTATTTTCCGAGCGGCCTCCTCCAGGAAAACCGGCAGCAGCTTCTGGCGCATATCGCTCATAAGATGTCCTGCAGCCTCCTCTCAGGCGGTTGAAAACAACCCCTGCCCGGGGAAAAAAGTAAATGGCAGGAAGGGCTGTTTATTCAAATCACTGATCTTTGTGAAAATCCAAAAAAGGGTTCCCGGATCCCTGACCGCGAAAGTTTTCTGCGAACCTTCTCGACGGTCTGCCTAACTGCTCTTGACCCGCAGAAGGCCAACCTTGCGCAGTGCATAACAGATTCGTTTTGTTTCCAGAGGTTCCAGCTGGCTGAGTTCGATAATTTCCCGTAGCGACTTCTTGCCATCGATCAAACCGAAAAGCTCCAGTTCGCGCGGCTTGAGATTAACGGTTTCGAGAGCGTCCTCGTTAGTAATCAGCCGGACCAGAACCATCTTTTCATCTTTGAACTCAGAAGCAGCAAGATGTTTTTCATCCAGATGGCTAAGACCCTCCATCAGGACATTTATCAGCGGAACCCGGTTGGTCAGATCCTGAAGATTGGTCGGCAGTTCGTCACGTTCCAGAAAAAAGTTGCCCTCTTTTACATCAAGGGTTGTGCCGAAAGCATCCTGAGCATGCTGCTGCAGGTAGTCCATCAACTCTTCATTGGTCAGCATCCCGCGCTCCACCAGCACACGGCCGATCGGAATATTTCGCGAACGGGCCTCAGCAACACATTGCGTAAGTTCCTCATCATCAGCGGTCAGGCGATCATCCTTGAGCAGAAGATCTGTCAGGAAAATATTACGGCTCCCTTTCCGGCTGGATGTCGCAAAAATAAAATTACCGTCCTCGATAAAAATTTCGCCGAAAACTTCGCGTGAAAATACGGTCAGACGCCCCGAGAGTCGTGAATTATATGCAAAGTTGATAACATCAGGCAGCAGCACCTCGGACAGATCCCCGGAAAGAACCATGCCGCGCTTCTGCACCAGACCGGCCTCACTCAAGGTATCGGAAAGCACATTACGCATCAGCAGGGGGAAGTCCTTCTGAAAATATTGCCTCAGCACCTTGTCGACAATATTCTCGACGGCGGCAGGAGCAACACCGCCAACCAGTTCCGTTGCCGTTTCAGCCTCTGCCGACGCGATCTCTGCGCCGAGAACCTCTTCAAGTTTAGTAACCAGGTCATCCGGCTCAAAGGGTTTAGAAAAATAATGGACAACCCCGAATTCCTTCTCGAAGGCCTCACCAACCGCCTCCCCCTTGGAGGAAATCAGGATCAGGGGCACATCCGCCATCTCCTTGTCTTCGCGCAGTAACTTGCAGAAGGTATGACCATTCATTTTCGGCATGACAAAATCGACCAGAATGGCATCAGGCCTGACACGTTGCGCAATTTCAAGGCCTTGTTCACCATCCTCGGCAGTGTGGACGACGTAACCCTGCTGACTGAGTATCAACTCTCCCAGACGACGCACCGTCGGGGAATCATCAACGATCAGGACCCTGGTTGCTTCTGCGCTCATCTGTTGTTCTCCGGTCTGTGAATAGCACCTGCCACGCAGGTCGAGCGTTGCCTGGAAACCCGCAAACCAAAGATAAATCAGTGGTCCAGCAGGCGCGACAAACGTCTAAAGAAATCCTTACTTAACTTAGGGGATTGAGGCTGAGAGGTCAAACAATTTCTGCGAAATACGGCCAGTAACTGCAAGTTTTGACAGAGGTTTTATTTCAATGCGGAGGAGAGTGGAAGAGGCGTTGTTTCATCGTTGATCGGCAAACGAAAATCGATCGGGACAACAACCTCACTTACAACCCTGCGGCCCACTTCGGTCGCCGGAACGAAACGCCAGCGACGCACGGCACGCCGGGCAGCCCGATCAAGCACCCTATACCCGGAACTACGTTTAACGGAAAGGCGTTTGACCGCTCCAGCCTTGTCTACCTGAACCAGCAGCAGAACTTTCCCCGACCAGCCCTTGCGCCGTGCAACTGCAGGGTAAACCGGAGAGGGATTATCGGCATAGCGTGGTTTCGCTCGAGTTGTGCGGATAACCGGGGGCGTGGCCGCAGGACGATTTTTTTTGCTGACCACCGCTGTCCCGGATGACATTCCCCCTCCTGCAACAGGAGGCAGAGCCTTCAGCGGCAGATCATTGATTTCAGGCCGCCCCCCAAGAAGACCAGTGTCATGAGCCTTGTCGGCAATCGTCAGGGTTTGTTTTTTTTGCAGAAGAATCTCTTGGGTCGTCACACTTGCGGTCTGATCTGGCTCGGGTTCAACCTTTGACAGAATCTCGCGTCGTCGACTTGTTCGCACGGGTTGTGCCCCGACGTTACCCACTGTCTTCGGGGTTGCAGCCAAAGTACTGCCCGCAGGATCGGCAGGCGCAAATGTTCTGGCGTTTTGCGTAACAAGCCCGACAAAATGACGTTCGCCCGTCAAATAAAGGCCATTCTGATGCAAGCTGATCGCAAGCATAGCAAGGTGAAGACCGACGGAAATAACCAGAACCAAATACAGACGTCGCCCTGCCCTCAAAACCCACTCCTTCACCGTAAAAAGCACCGACACACCCTTTAAATAGCGCTTTTTAACTTGATTGCCGCAATTCCACACTGCTACCCTAGGCAATCAAATTTGGGGGACTCAACTATAAATCCGGACAAAACATGATAACCCGAGTCTGCCGCTATCACAAAATATTTGCCTTTTTTTTCCTGCTACTGCTCCCCACGACAACCGTGGCTGCCGGTGACGCCCTCGCCGGCACACAAAAGCAGCTACAATCCGGCGTTGCCATTCCGACCCTGCCGACCGTCACCGTCGAAGCAACGCGCCTTGACCCGTTGATCGGGGCCAGCACATTGAGCAGGGAACTGATAGAGAAACACCCAAATCGCAACAGCAGCGTTAATGAGCTTCTGAGCATTATGCCGGGAGTTCACTTTGCCGAAGAGAAAGACAGCTCTTTCACCGGCGGCGACATCAAACCTCCGAACCTCTCCATCTCCGGTGGCCGAACCAACGACAACAATTTCCTGATTGACGGAATAGGCAACAACAGCCTTCTTGATCCGCTCTTCGACACCCCTAACAGCCTGTCTAATATCCCCGGTCATCCGCAGGAAATATTTATTGGGACCGACCTGATTGAACAGGTTACGGTATACGACCACAATATTCCGGCACGTTATGGCAATTTTACCGGCGGTGTTATCGAATCAACAACCAAGGATCCCTCGCCAGACTTTGAGGGCACACTAGGGTACCGAATAACACGCGGCGAATGGACAAGTTTCTACGTTGCCCCTGCGGATCAGGCCGAATTTATCGCATCCGACAGCGATGACCAGCAGCCCCGTTTCACAAAACAGTATGTGAGTGGCGAGGTCAGTATTCCACTGACAGCCAATAGTGGACTACTTGCCGCCTACGAACAGCGTTATTCGAGCATCCCGTTGCAATTGCTGACCCGGACAGAAGATCAGACCCGCCGCATTGAAACTTACTTTCTCAAATACCTGCTTGAACTCTCGGACACTGACAGGCTTCGACTATCAACCACCTTCTCTCCTTATGAAGAAGAGCGGTTTCTGCGTGGGACCAGGAATAGCCAGTTCAGCCTGCACAATGATGCCTGGGCCGTAACCGCAGACTACCGCAAGGAGGGTCTGTCCGGAGACGGTGAAATCAAAGCCGCCTACCGTGAAAGCCAGGACCGTCGTGAAGCCCCGAATCAGCTTCTCAGCTGGAAAGCCGAGAACGCCGGGGTCCCGACATCAAAAAACTGGGGGACTTTAGTCAACAGCAAATTCAGCAAGGAAGGTGGTCTGGGAGATCTGGACCGGACACAGCAGAGTGTCGACCTGACCGGGGATTGGCAATCCATTCCAATCGGCAACGGAGCACTGGAACACACCCTTAACTTCGGGTTCCAGTACGAAGGGATCAGGGCCAGGCTGGATCGACGGAAAGACACCAGCAGTTATACTTCGGCCAAATTTAATACCGGCGTTATCTGCGCTCCGGATGATATTGCCTGCGTCAGCGGAGAACAGTATCTCAGCAAACGTAAAATTTACCGGGCCAGCAGCACAAAGGTCCGCACGAATCAGTACAGCCTCTATGCCGAGGACAGTATCGAGTTCAAACGGCTGGTACTTCGCCCGGCAGTTCGGTACTCCTATGACGATCTGATGGAAAAACACAATACGGCACCCCGGCTTGCCGCCAGCCTTGACCTGTTCGACAACACCAATACACTGCTGATCGGGGGCTGGAACCGTTATTATGATCGCACCGTCCTGACCTATAAAATCCGCGAGAGCATCCTGCCACATATCCTGCAGACCAGAAGCTATGACT
Source organism: Deltaproteobacteria bacterium (assembly GCA_024276905.1). Classification (GTDB taxonomy): domain Bacteria; phylum Desulfobacterota; class Desulfuromonadia; order Desulfuromonadales; family Geopsychrobacteraceae; genus Geopsychrobacter. The sequence continues at coordinate 15,349 of JAJRWF010000102.1, read as the reverse complement.
CCGGGACCAGCACGCTGACCCCCTGGGTAGACAAGACATACTTTTCGCCGCTGGACACACAGTTTTCAAAACTTGAAACGCCCTACGCCGACGAATTAACCTTCGGTCTCGATCAGGCCCTCTTCAACGGCCGCATGCTGCTTGAATATATACAACGACGTTACGTGAATCAGCTGGCCAAAGAAATCGACCCATTCGACCTGGGGAATCCTTATACTCTTCGCCACATAACGCTGAACAACAACGGGCGAAAAGACTATAAAAGCTATCGACTCGCCTGGGAAAGACAGTGGCCGGAGCACTTCCTCTCCATCAATATTGCCTACGAGGAAGTTAAGAGCAGTAACGACAGTTACGATGATACCTTCAACGATGAGGACCTTGCCGATCAGATCTGGTATGACGGGGAACTGATTTACAGATACGAACTGCCACGCGAAGACTACACCCGCCCCTGGACGGCCAATCTGACCTGGGTCGCAGAACTCCCCGCCCGCTTCACATTTACCAATGTCACGAAATACCGCAGTCGCTACAAACGGCTGGACGACACCCGGCAAAATACCCTGGACGGATATGACATTTACGCCAAAGTCACCAAACCAAGCTCTTTGGTGTTTGACTGGCGCATCAGCTGGAAGTCTCCAGCATACAGAAACAAAGATTTGACCTTCAGTCTGGACATTTACAACGTCTTTGACCGCAAGAATACGGTTGGTACTCAGGACGATCAATTTGGCCTGGGACGACAATACTGGGCCGACATTTCTTTCAGTTTCTGACAATGTAACCGGCTGGCCAGCAATAAAAAATAGCGCTCCGCACCCCCGCTGAATCAACGAACTTCCATGACGGCAGATACCGTTTCCAGTTTTTTCCCGTCACTTATACTCAGGTCATACCACCCAGGATGCAGCGGTTCGTTAAATACCAGAGAAAGATCCGCCGACCCGAGGATACTGGTCTTTGGAATCGGCAACGGGAGCACGCTGACGCCGTTCTTGCGTCCGGTCGCATAAAGGCGATCCCCTTCGGTCTTGAACCCGCTCTTGGTTCGTGGATGGTAAATATTCGCCGCTAGAAACGGGTGTTCAGGACGACGGATATCGACAAAATAATATCCATTCCAGCGATTCGACAACACGGCAAAGTTTTTTGACAGACAAATATCGAGGCTCTGTCCCGGGATTTTAACCAGACCTACTTCCCTTGGTTTTTCAGGGTTCCCTATATCAATGATCTGCAGACCCTCTTCACCCTGCACCAGATAGGCGTAACCATCACGTACCGCAATACCCAGCGACGCCGCAAACGCAGTCATCGGCCAAGGGCGCGTCAGATTGGCGATTAATCTGCCGGGCTTCCCTGGTAAAAACCGGGCAATCTGCAACCCGGCCTTTTCTGCGGCAATAAACACATCATCTCCAACCAATGCGATCCGCCACGCCTTACCCGGCAGATCCAGAGATTCTAGAATCCGCGGATGAGCTGCATCCGAGATATCAATCCGTAACAATTTCTTACTGAAAGAGCTGGCAAACAGGGTCGTATCCCGAATCGCCAGATCGGAAAGATCGACCGGCAACGCCAAGCGACTCACAAGCCTGGGTAGCAGGGGATTCCGGACATCAACAACCAGCAACTCCCGGCCCTTGACTGCCAGATACAGCATATCCCGAGCTGTCACCAGATGGGTTGCCCTGGAACGGGTGGGGAGGTGAGCTACCAGCTTGAGATTCTCCATATCGCCACGGTCGATCACCTGCAGACCGGCATCACCATCAGCAACATAAATCCAGCGACCATCAAGTGCGATATCGTTGGTCCCTCCAGGGGTATCTATCGCGGCGGATAATCTGCGCGGCGTAAAACGACGCGTGTCGATAATCTGTACTCCCTGCGAGCTGCTGGCGACGTACAGATAGTTCCCGTACAAAGCCAGTCCACCAGGCTCCCCGGGTGTCCCGACGTAGCCGATACGCTGCGGCATCGCCGGATCACTGATATCCAGCACACTGATTCCATAGGAGCTCTCTGCGATATAAAGTCGCTGCCCATCCTGCAGAAAATCCCGTACACTCCCGAAGGCAGAAAGACTGGACTGCAAAACAAGGGTTCCCGCTTGAGAAAGCCTGAAAATATCCAGTCGCAAATCCTGGTCCGCGACATAAACAAAGTCACCGACCACGGCAACTTTCACATAGCTTTTCTGAGCCGAAATCGTCTGCAACAGGCGCGGATGTGATGCGTTTCGGATATCAACCAGATGCAAGCCTCCCGTCTTGCTTGAAGCCAGGAGGTAACCTTTATAGAACACCAGGTCGGAAGTGATTCCGGGCAAAGGCAAACGCCCCAGCAACCGTGCATCAATCTTGCTGGAAATGTCGAATATGCTGAGACCGGACTTGCCGGAGGCGACATAAAGCCGCTGTCCACGGTGAATACTGGAAAAACTGCCGCCGACAGGATCAAGCTTATACCGCAAATCCATACCTTCTCGCCCGTAGACCGCAAGCCCCCGAGACATTGAACTCAGGTAGATGTTTTCTTCATCAATATTGACCCTCATATAGCGGGCTCTCTTCCTGATTCCACTCAGTTGTTCAGGCTCTGTCGGCAGAGCCAGGTCAAAAACCTTCACTCCCTCCTCGGGGCTCACCACATAGGCACGATCCCCGACAATTTCAATATCAACGGCCTGTCCCCAGATCGGCAGATTTCCAGCAATGGCACGCCGGTTGGCAGCATCAAGAACCAGATGAGCCCGTAGCTTTTTATCCAGGCCGAAACCACGAATTGACAACTCAACCATCCCGTTGCGTTGCGGCAACCGGGTTACCCCGGTCAATTGCATGACAGGACGCCTGTGCTGCGAACGGGCGTAAACCAACCCGAATCCCAGCAGCACCATCAGGTACAGCAACAAGCCGCAGAGCGGCCAGTTAAGATACCGGGGCCTGTTCATCCCACATCCTCCTGTCGAACCTTAACCGGCATCTCGACAATCTGCGATTGTTCTTCAAGAAGTGCAAACAGCTCCCGCTGTCGAAAAGGCTTGCGTAAAAAACCCTGCATCCCGACCTGACGGCATTCCTCGAAAATGTGTTCATCACCATGAGCCGTCAAGGCAAAAATCGGTGTTTCGAGGCCACGTTCTCGCAGTATCCTGGTCGCCTCAAGGCCGTCGATACCCGGCATGTTGACATCCATCAAGATCAACAGATAATTTTGCCGCTGTGTTGCCGCCAACGCCTCTTCAGCATTGCAGGCTTCATCGCACAACCAGGAGGACCCGGACAGCGAAATCCCGATCAATTCACGGGTGGAAACGTTGTCGTCAACAACCAGAATCCGAGCCTTTTCCCTGCAATCAACAGCTTCTGCTGCGAGAGACTTTCTTTTTTCTGTTTCACCGGTATTCACTGAATCAACCTCCCGTGCCGAGAACAGATCCGCCTGCAACAAACGGCTCCAAAGCAGCGGCTGCAGTATGTCAACCACGCCATTCTTTTTTTCCTGTCCTGAAAGTTTTTTACTCAGACAAATAACGGTTCGGCAACAGGTTGCCACCTGAACCGCCAACGTTCCGCTGTCCGGATCCTGATCACAGGTCGGCAAAATCGTCAGATCAAAACATTTCTCCTGACGTTCCGCACTTTTCAGCCGCTGCAGTAATTCTTCCGGACCAGTGACAGCCTCCACCTTAAAACCCAGATCGCGCAGCATCTGCAGTCGGGATTCACGGGCCTGAAGATAGGGTTCAAACAGAAGAACCGATCGGTCAGATTGCGATGTTGGCAAGGTGACAAAAATCCTTCTTATCCGCGCCAGCGGAAGTTCAACCCTGAAAACCGAACCGCGTTCCAGCTCGCTCTCCAGATGCAAATGGCCCTCCATCATGCACGTCAACTCACGAACAATCGACAGGCCAAGCCCGGTACCACCAAAAACCCGCGCGGTCGAATCGTCGAGTTGAGAAAAAGCGTCGAAGATTGATGACTGCCCCTGGCGGTCAATGCCGATTCCCGTGTCACTGATTTCGAACAGAAAACGCCTGTCACTACAGGTTGAAAGTCGGATGCCGACATGTCCACTCTGGGTAAATTTGATCGCATTTCCAAGCAGGTTGACCAGAATTTGTTTCAAGCGCTGAGAGTCGGCTTCAACTTCCCAGGCCGCCTCGGGCTCAACGCGACAAATCAGTTCAAGCCCTTTGCTGTAGGCCCGATCAGCCAGGATGGCAACGGTTTCCTCCACCAACTTCAGCAGATCGACCTTCTCAGTTTTCAATCGCAGGTGGCCACCTTCCATGCGGGAAAAATCCAGAATTTCATTGATCAGGTCGAGAAGTTCCTGTCCCGACCTCTGCACCGATAACGCCAGAGACTTCTGCTGTGGGTCAAGACGACTCTCAACCAGCAATTCATTCATTCCCAATACGCCAACCAATGGCGTTCTCAGCTCATGAGTCATGTTGGCCAGGAAGACCGACTTGGCCTGGTTGGCCGCTTCGGCCTGTTGCCGCGCCTGTTCGAGATCATTAACCGTTGCGGTCAGTTCCGCGGTGCGTTGATTGACTGTTTGTTCCAGATATTTCTGATGAGCATCAATTTCCTGGTCACGAATTTCGATCTGGTTCAGCATGTCGTTGAAACCGTCGACCAGCTGCCCAACCTCATCGTCTGAATATTTTTCACCGCGCAACCGATAATTTCCGGTCGAGGATATTTGGTGCATGGTCTCGGCTAACTGCAGAATTGGTCCTGAAATCGGCTTTTGCAACCATCCGGAGAATCCCCAGGCAAAGCCAACTGCTGCACCACCGGCCAGGAGAACCACCAATGAGAACCCGAGCAGACGCTGGTTAAGGTCTGAAACATCTGACAACAGATAAAGACCACCGATTTTTTTGTTCTGGTAAAATATCGGTGTATAAAGACTCAGGTATTTGAGACCACCGTAATGAGCTACCGGCTCTTGCGCCTGCTGCCAGTATTCAGGAAAACGGCCGGAGAAATCATGCTGGACACTTGCTTCGACAAAGGCCGTCGATTCAGAGTCCAGGTATTGGGCGATGGGCCTGTTTTCTCGACCAAAAAGATATGCCGCGCGCACATGATGATTGGTACTCAATGCGGACAGAACCTGCTTGGTTTTTATCTTATGCTGATCCATCAGCGGTTGTATGAGGTGATCACCAAGGACTTCCGAGAGGGTCTGCATCTCAGCCGCAGCCTTCTGCCGAAAAGAAACATATTCAATACAGCCAAAGAGCAGACTGACCAGCAGGAGAACTGCAAAACTGGACGTAGTAACGACCAGGGAAAATTTGTTACGAATCGATCTGTGATGAAAAAGAAAAGACACAGCCCCTCACCGAATTTACGGACACTCTGAATTTGTAGATAAACTGCAACTTGAGGGAGGGCTGCGACAAATGGACATCCCAGCCAGCTTCTGATGCCGTAGAGAGCGGCTCACCGGCACGATACTAACAGGCCCCCCACCTGTTTTAAATGTTTTTCTTTCACCGTCGGGCCAGCCATCAATCGGTCGGTTCACAACCCGAGACAGAATTATCACAAATCGGCAATCACCCTGGTCATTGTCAGGCAGCCTGTTGACTTGCTAATATTCGACGAGAAGACTACTATGACCAGCTTTTCTGGTGGAGAAAAAATTTTCATTTGGAGAGGTTCACACCGACGTATCAAGCGTGATGTCTTTCCAAATAAATGGCGCCGTCAAAAGTTTTTTTCGTAACAGATCGCCTTACAGAGGTCGCAGATGACAAAAACAACCCGCAGCAATACTTTTTTTATCGTTGAACCACAGCGTATCCGCGCAACAGAATTGAATCGCCTGCACCAGTCTGAACGCCTGGAAATCATTCGGAACAGCCGCGGAAAAATGAAATACGAAATGCTGCTCGACGCCAGGGACTGTGAACAGCTGGTCCCCATGCTTCACCCGCAGGAGATCTACCTGACGGTCAGCGAACTGGGCCCTGAATACACTTCGGAACTGCTGCTGCTGGCCTCAACCGCACAGATCACCACCCTGCTCGACCTCGATTGCTGGGAAGGTGATCAGCTCGACCGAAAAGCGACTTTGCAATGGCTGAGCCTGTTGCTGGAAACCGGTGAGATGAAAGTTCACCGCACCATCGCCGAGATGGAACCTGAACTTTTTGTCCTGATGCTCAAATCTTTCATCACTATTACTGCGGGCCCAGAAGCCTACGATGACGACAGTGCGGACGGCAACGCCAATCGTCTGGAAGGCCTCTACGACATCAATTACCATTACGAGGAATCGGCCAAGATTATCGGCGGACTGCTCAAGATCATCCAACAGAAAGATCAGCAAATCTGGATGCATCTCCTGGAAATGACCCGCAGTGAGCTCGACTCGGTGCTCGAAGAAGAAGTCTACCAGGCACGCAGCAACCGTCTGCTCGATTACGGCTTTTCCTCACCGGCTGAAGCGCGCAGTATCTACACCCGCGTCGATCCGGGATCTTTCGTCCCGGCAAGCGGTAAAGAGTTTGACCTGGAAGCTGACGGTCTTCAGAGTCCGCTGCCTCTCTTAAGATTGGCCCAGCCGGGCGGCCTGCTGGCTGAAATTCTCAGTTCAGGGATTGATCACAGTCTGGCAACCGAACTCTGCCTGCTGGCCAACCGTAAAATGGCGGCCGACCTGATTGACTTAAGCCGTGAAGAGGAGGTCAGCCTGGCGCTGGCACAACTTTATGATGGGCTGAATCTTGGTCTTGAACATCTGGTCGGAAATGATGTGGTTCGCGCTGAAGCAATTTTCAAAAACACTTACCTGCAGCAGGTATATCAACTGGGCCATTCCCTGGTTGCGAACCTTGCTGACCAGGCAAAAACACTGCTCTCCACTCCCGCCGGAAAGCTTTTTGATGGCCCCTACCGCCGCTTTATCGACTCCCTGCAGCAGAACCCGCCATTGCTCTTTTGCGGTATCCGCGTCGGCGATCCGCAGCAACCGGAAGCAATCCGCACCCGCAAGCAACTCGATTACATTGCGACAATCCTCCAACAGCTTGAACTGCAACAACGGATATTCGACGAACTGCTGCCAGACGATCTGACCCAACTCGAAAACCTCGACCTCGCCGGCTGCAACATCGAGACGGGGACAGATCTGACACTCTCCGATCTGTTCCTGACGTCGCTGGCCAACCAGTTACTCGGTGCCGCATTCACCCCTCAACCGCTGGCGGCCAGTGAACTAACAACCCTGTACCGGCTTGTTGTGCAGAACGGAAAACTGAATCCACAGATTATTGAACAGGTCCGACGGCAGCTTGATCAGCAACTGGCGGGCGCAAGTGGTTTTGCCGATTACTGTCTGGAAATCTGGCAGGAAGATTTCTGTCAAATGGAAGAGACCGAAATCGACCCACGTTACCTGAGTGGTCTGATTGTCAGGCTGAACAGCTGACACTGAGATTCAGATCAGAGGAAAATCTCTTCGGTGGACTGACTGACACCACTGCAACTCCGATACAGATAGAGCAGCAAGCTCCGGCGTTTTTCACCCGGCAAGGTCTCAAAAACGGCGGCAAAATGCTGTAACTTTTCCTGTGGGAGCAACAGATCGAGTTCCTGCTTGACCCGTCGCTTGACCCGTTGTCGTTCATCGCTCGTCAGTTCACAATTGAAAAATGCCGGGGCCTTCCCCGGCACAACCCGACCGGCCAGAGCAAAATCGCGTGCCAGAGCCTCGCGTAGTTGCGCCTTTTTCGGAAACGAACCGGCAAAAACGTACAGGGATTCAAACTGCGCCCGTAAATTCAGCGGCTCATCAAACCGTCCCCGCTCTCGCCACCAGGCCTGCAAAGAATCATACAGTTCAACCCGATCACGAAAAGCAGCATCCGCCACTTGTAGAAAATTATCAAAGCGGTTGCTGTTGTCGATCAGATCGAGCAGCCGACCGATTCCACGCAGTCTTTCCAGATCGTGATATTCCAGGTCCGCGGTCCGCAATACGCTGTAGGGCGGTGCGGAATCAAAAACCAGCCCCAACTCGGAAGCCTGAGAACGTAAGGGCGATCCGGGCAACAATTTGACCAGTTCAAGCTGCAGATGATGCGGTTTGAGGATAAAAACCCGCCTGAGCGAGGTAAATAAATCTTCGACTGACTCCCCCGGCAGTCCGGCAATCAGATCCAGGTGCAGATGGATATTCCCTGCACGCATCAGGCGGCGAATATTCTCTTCCAACTTTTCCAGCGAGGTCTTGCGTCCGATTCGGGCAAGGGTGATTGCCCTTGTCGTCTGCACCCCGATCTCGAACTGAAACATTCCCGCAGGGACGCTCTCAAGTAGTTGCAGTGTCTGCTCGTCAAGCAGGTCCGCTCCGATTTCAAAGTGAAAACGGCTGCTGCGGTTGTGCTGCAGAATATGTTTAATAATTTCGCGACTGCGGGAGGCGTTGTAGTTAAAAGTTCGATCAACGAACTTGATCTGCGCAACGTCCCGTGCCATCAGCAACGAAAGATCCTGACTAATCCGTGGCAAGGTAAAGGATCGCACCCGTTCGTCCAGAGCGCTCATACAGAAGCTGCAACGATAGGGACAACCGCGGCTGCTCTCGAAATAGACATAACCGCGGCTCAGATCAACCAGATCGGCGGCAAAAGGAGATGGCAACTCATCGAGTGTCTCCAGCAGACTCTGGCCGACCGCGGCAGAGTCCTGTCCCGCGAGCTGCAGCCCAGGAAAATCCGTCGCTGATCGGCCCTCCCACCAGGCATTCAGTAAATGCCGCAACGGCCGTTCGCCCTCCCCGCAGATGATGGCATCGACCGGACAGTTCTCAAAGAATTCGGCCGCTTCGAAACTGATCTCGGGACCACCCAGAACCACCCGTAACTGCGGAACGGCCAGTTTAAGTGCCCTGGCCAACTCCAGGGTTAACTGCCGGTTCCAGACGTAGACCGAGAAACAGACCACGTCCGGTTCGCACGTTAAAATCTGAGCCAGCAGGTTCTCTTTCGGCTGGTGAATAGTGTACTCGCGAATCAGCAGTTCACCGCAATCCTGTCCGCAATAAGCGGCCAGGCAAGGGAGTGCGAGGCTGGGGTGGATATACTTGCTGTGCAGAGTGGTCAACAGGGTACGCATGGACGATTCAATTATCTGGTGTTATCAATTCCAGCACCGGGAAATATGTTTGATAGCGGGCCTTGTCGCGGGTCAATAGCAGAAGATCAGAAACCGCAGCATGGGCACCAATGAAAAAATCCGGTAAAGGCGATGAGCGCATACCGCCGGCGCGGCGATATTTCAGAAAGACCTTTCCGGCCAGAAAAAGAGCTTCCCTGGGAAAAGGGAGATGGCAAAAACCGCCAAAGTCTAAAACCTGATCAAGCTCCTCAATACGTTGAAAGCCGATTGAAACCTCGGAGTAAACCTGATCATTTATGTACAACGGACCGATTTCCGCATAGCGTTTCAGCATCAGTTCTGACCAACCGCACCAGCGAGGATCGTCAGTAACCAGATCAAGGATAATATTGGAATCAACCAGAATCCCACTCACTTCTCACCCCGGGTCAACCGCATAATCTCCTCGGTACTCATCCGCGCGGTGGCACTCCCACGGATTTTTGCGAACCTCTGGCTCTCGCCCGCGCCATGTTCTCTTTTAACTAGAAACACCCGTCCCTTTTCCTCAACAAACTCAACCTCGCTCAACGGTTTAATCCCCAGTTTGTCGCGGACGGCTTTAGGAATGGTGACCTGGCCCTTGATTGTGACTTTCATGACACCTCCAAAGTAATACTTTTTGTATTACTTTATGCCTGGTGTGGTCTCGCGTCAAGTGTGAGTTAGTCTACATCGCAGAATAAAGGAGGAAGGAAGGGTAGAGTAGAGAGCAGGTTCAAATGCGCAAGAAGAGCCAGATTTCAATGATCAACTCTTTTCCAGGGCCGTCAGGATCGGGGACAATTATGCGAATATCTCGGCTTGGCCATCAGCCGCTACACAAACCTGATCCTGAGCAAATTCTTGTCAATGCATTGAACTCTGCTGTGCTATGCTCCGCTCGATTCTTTTCAGAAAGATTTACTAATGACCAAGACAAAAACGATCCTGGCGCTGGTTGCCGATGAACAAGGGGAAGTCTTCGAACATCCCGACCTGTTGCTGGCCGGGATGAACGGCATGAGCGTTTGTCGGCCACAGGAAGATGAGCTGATCCCGCTGCCGGAAGGCAGTCGTCTCTTCACCATCCCCGACACTCCGCCCATCGGCTATGACCGTAAAACAGGGAAGGAACGCATTCTCCATCAGCTGCCACAGAGCTGGGGTGGCGGCAAGGTGCAGGCGGTTTCTGCTTTTGTCACCCCCGCGTTCACCCGCACCCTGCTACCAGCCGCCGATTACCCGGCAAAACAGGTTGATCTGACCCTCTGGTCCTACACTGCCGTTGGCTGGTGCGTTGAAGAAGAACGTTTTTATGTCGCCGCAACCCGCGTCGACCGCAACCCGCAATGGCAGCCAGATCATTTTGATGATCGCGAACTTGAGCCGCTGGTCCGCAGCCGAGTGGCCGCCCAACCCGACAACCGTCTGATCGATCAACTGTCACGTTGTGCGCTTGATTACCACTGTTTCGCGGCCAAAAACCTTTTTTTCGGCCGTTGGGAAGCCCCCCTGCCCTGCTCACCGACCTGCAACGCGGCCTGTGTCGGCTGCATCTCCGAACAGGGAGAAAACGAGTGCTGCCCCTCCAGCCAGGAACGTCTGACTTTCGTCCCGACCCCGCAAGAGCTGTGTGAGGTCGCAATTCCCCATCTGAAAACAGCTAAAAATGCCATTGTTTCTTTCGGCCAGGGCTGCGAGGGTGATCCGATTATGCAGGCCGACACCATCTGCGAAGCCGTGCGGCAGATGCGTCAACAGACGGGGCGCGGCACGATCAACTTCAACTCCAATGCGTCAATTCCCGCGGCGATCGACAAACTGGCGACGGCGGGAATCGACTCAATCAGAATTTCGCTGAATTCGGTTCAGGAAAGATTTTATAACGCCTACTATCGACCGCGTGGCTACAAATTTGACGATGTGATCGACGCGATTCACCGTGCGAAAAAGAACGGCCTGTTCACCATGTTGAATTATCTGGTTTTTCCGGGGATAAATGACCGTGAGGACGAGATCGAAACACTGCTCAAACTGGTCGAAAGTGCCGAAGTCGACATGATTCAGATGCGCAACCTGGCCATTGACCCGCTGATCTACTGGCAGAAAATGGGGGCCGACGGACGCGGCATCGGGATGAAAAGAATGCTTGACCTCATCAAGAAGGAGGTTCCACGCATCCAGTTCGGTTATTTCAATCGGACAAAAGAAAACTTCTATCCGGACGGGTTTGAAAACGACTGGCCTTTGCCAGCAGAGCTGTGATGCGGTTCAACTCTTAGGGCATTTCTGCCCAGCCACAAAGCTTGCGAGACACGGCATAAAACGCGCGAAGTCTACCTCCAGACCTTCCCGTATTCTTTCCAGTTCACCATAACCTTCGGCCAGTGGCAATCGATGTCCGATCCGCTCTTCCAGACGTTGCAGCACCCGCTGCACGACAGGCTCATGACGATAGGAGAGCAACCAGTTACGTTCGGTCATGGAGGGCAGAATCTGCTGCAGCCCCGGCGCTAACAGATCGAAAACTTCGTACAGCCCGGCATAAACCTGCCGACTGAATTCTTCAAGGGATTGAGAATGATAAGCATCCCATTGAACGGCCAGCAGGTGATCGTAGAAGACATCGACCATCACGCTGCGCCCATGTCGAAAACGCGGATTGATCCTGCGTCGACTCTCCTGAAAAGGCCCGCTGTTGCAGGTATAGCTGTCGATTCGACGATGCAGTTGCAGATGATCCAGCAGCTGTTGCGGAAGGTCGGAAGCAGGTCGTCCCTTGGTAAAATCACCCATCAGACTGCCAGCCCAGGCAAGGGGGGCGGGATCGGAAAAATAGAGGTGGGTGAGGTAGTTCATCCTCTGGTTCCCGGTTTGAGATGAACGATCAGGATTCGAGCTTTTCGAGATGTCGTCTGATCCGCTCAGGATCAATACAATTGGGTACCGAAGCATCGAGCAGATGGCGGTAAAATTCAATCATCGCCTGACGGCGCCCGGTGCGTACAAAACGGCGGCTTAATTCATCCAGCTGTTGCCAGGGGTCATCCTCATAACCCAGCAGAGTGTTCAACTCCTCAATCGCACGACCGAAATCGCCCTGATCACAGAGCAACTTGATCAGACCGATCTGGGCGAAACGATCATAGCCCTGATCGAGGACCTGTCGATAGGCCTGTTTCGCGGAAGAAAGGTCACCCAGGTGCGTAAAGGCATCTCCCAGCCGCGAGTAGAGAGCGATGGTTCCTTCGTTGTGTTGCAGAATCCGCTGCCAGGTTTCAACCGCCTTTGCATAATCACGCTGCCAGCGATAACAGTTGCCCAGTCCATAGAGCGCATAGGGGTTATCTGGATCGATATCGAGTGCCTTCAAAAAGAAACGACTGGCCTTATCGAAATCGGACACGCGCCAGCAAAGTTTACCGACAATGGTCAGAATATGCAGCATGTCGTGCCGCAGAGTAAGTATTTTCTCATAACAGGCGATCGCTTCATGGTCGCGACCGGTGCGGTGCAGCAGATCGGCCAGTCCGGTCAAAGCAAAACGATCCATGGCATCAATCCGCAGGATCTGCTGGTAAAGATCCTCAGCCTGCGTGTAATGTTCAAGTTTTTTGCAGGCATCTGCGATCCGGGTCATTACATGGACATCCGCCGGGCGCAATTTCAGGTAACGGGACCAGAATGATATCGCTTCAGCGATCTCGCCTTTGGCCTTGAACAGATCACCTTGACCGCGTAAAGCAAAAAGGTTGTCCGGATCCTGCTCAAGCAAGACCTGATAGGCCCGTTCGGCACCCGCAAGATCACCTGTTTCACGACAAGCATCCCCCATCCCCGACAGGAGATAGGGGTTTCCGGGTTCCACTTCAAGCCCCTGACGATAAAGTTCGCGTGCCCGGGCATACTCCTGCTGCCTGAAACAGCGGCGGGCTTTTTTCGACAACTGGATAACACCCTCAGCACTGAGGGCCGGAGTGTCATTTTCTGGAGGGCTATTATTCATAAGTTCGATTCATTGTCTCGCTGGTAATGCAACTCCCAAATATTAACACATTCTTTTCAAGACGCTGTGGTTTTGACTCATCTTCCCCACCGAAAGAAGCAGAATGTCCACAGAAGCTGGTCCTTTCAGAAAAGTATCTGAACCCAGGATATATCTATCTGAGGTTAACGGTGAGCTGAACAAGGAATAGGGCAGGAAACCACAGAGGATCTACGAGTAGGGCGGCAGAGCAGGTATCAATTGCGGTTTGATCGTGCAGATTCCCGAGTCTTGAGCGCCGCAACCTGAACGGTTTCACGCCCTTCCAGACGAGCCATAAGGGTCCGGGTCTGCTGCTTGAAATCAACCAGGCGGGATTTGGATACCGGCTTGGCCGCCGGAGCTTTGACCTTGTAGGGATTTACCGGTGATCCGTTGCGATACATGCGGAAACAAAGATGTGCGCCGGTCGCCAGACCGGTCGAACCGACGTAGCCAATCACCTGACCTTGAGCGACACGCTTGCCCTTCTTCATGCCACGGGCAAATCTGGCCATATGCAGATAGATCGTCTTGTAAGTGCCATTGTGACGCATCTCGATAAAGTTGCCATTGCCCTTGGTATAACCGATCCGGGTAATGGTTCCATCACCGACAGTCTTGATCGGAGTGCCGCGCGGTGCAGCATAATCAATGGCGGGATGCGCCTTCCAGGTTTTGGTAATCGGATGAAACCTTTTGTAGGTAAATCCGGATGAAATCCGGGTAAATGAGAGTGGGGCCTTCAGAAATGCCTTACGCACACTGCGGCCATTCTCGTCGTAATAACTGGCCGGACGCTCCCCATCCTGATAATAAAACGCACGAAACAACTCGCCACTGTTTCGAAATTCCGCAGTCAGAACACGCCCGTAACCCGCAGGCTTCCCCTCACGAAAACGTTTTTCAACCAGAGCCGAAAAGGTATCGCCGCTGCGCAGATCACGTAGAAAATCAATATCCCAGGCAAAAATATCCGCCAATGCGGTGGCAAGCTCTGAGGTTTCTCCCGCCCTGCTGACGGCTTCAAAAAGGCTGCTTTCGACCAGACCACGAACGATCTGGGTCCGTATTTCATATTTGATCGGAATCCGTTCAATCTGCAGCTTTTCACCCGTACGCCGAATGACCAGCTGTTCGTTCTGATCAATTTCATAAATAAAGCTGTCGAATTTATCGTCGATCGTGCAGATCTGGTAGGGCTGACCGGCACAGATCCGGGTCAGGGGAAATATCTTTTTACTCTGTTGACTGAGTTCATGAATTTCCTGCGCAGAAAAATAGCCTCCGAGCAGGGAAGAGATCGTTTCACCGGCAGTAATAACCGCTTCGACCCGGTTACGGACCGGAATTCTGATTTTCTGTTGGGGAGCACTGATTTCAACCGGGGAAGTACGGGCCTGCAACTCGGGACCGGAGGGGCCGAAAAGGACCAGGCCACCGACGGTCAGGGCAACCAGAATCAGCGCGGCGGGGAAAAAACGCCGGTTACCACGACTCCTCTGGGGCTGTCGGGCTGAACGCGGCGGTTGGTAATCGTAGCGAACTTTTTTGATCATGCAATAAAATACCGAATCACAGCCCCTGTCTTACGGGGACACCATTAACATTTCAAGGCGGGATCATAACAGGGTCATGACCATTTTGTCCAGTCTGACTTCCCTTGTCGGAAAAGCGCTAAAGGGTTAACATAACTACCCTGACAATAAATTTCGCCCTGCACAACCCGGAGAATCACCATGATAAACAGTGAAAGAATCAGTACCGAGTTTGCCCGGCAGGCCGCCATCGACAGCCCTTCTTTCAAGGAAGCCGCCATGGCAGCCTACCTGTGTCAACGTTTTACAGACCTTGGCGCCAGCATCCAGGAAGACACTTCCGCCACCCGGACCGGAAGCCAGAGCAACAACCTGATCATCCGTATCCCGGGCAACAAACCGGGCGAGCCGCTGTTGTTATCCGCCCACATGGACACTGTCGGCCCGGCTGATGGTGTCCAGCAGGTCCTTAATGAGGGAGTCTTCCGCAGCGCAGGAAACACGATTCTGGGCGCAGACGACAAAGCGGGAATTGCTGAAATTATTGAAGCACTTGAAGTCTTGCGCGAACAGAAAATCCCGCATGTCCCCCTCGAAATCCTGAT
>JAJRWF010000101.1 GCA_024276905.1 Deltaproteobacteria bacterium | reverse complement strand
TGAAGAGGAACAGATCGGTGAGCAGTTGCTTGAGGAAGCTCGTCAGCAGTTACGGGAACTGCTGGCCGAACAGAGTCCGGAGGCGGTTGCGGATTGGGAGGTGTTGCGGGTCAACGTGCGTAAGACCCTGCGGCGCCTGTTTAATCGCAGTCTGGGCCGTCGGCCGCTGATTCTGCCGGTGATTCTGGAACTTTAAACTTCGATGTGCGTCGTGAGACAATGAAATAACGAACGGAAACCATGACTGTTTTTCAAGCGATTATTCTTGGCCTGGTTCAGGGGCTGACCGAATTCTTCCCGGTTTCTTCCTCCGGACACCTGGCGATTGCCCAGCATTTTCTGCCCGGTTTTTCACAGCCGGGTCTGCTGTTTGATGTTTTGCTGCATGCCGGAACCATGGCGGCGGTCGTGCTCTATTTTCGCCGGGACCTTATCAAACTGCTGCGTTGTTGTGCCCCTGCGGGGGACCCTGATGATCGCCGGGTCTTGCTGCTGTTGATTCTGGCTTCGGTGCCGACCGCAATTATCGGACTGGCGGCTAAAGATGTTGTCGAACAGCTGTTCGAGGTGATGCCGCTGGTTGGCGCGATGCTGATGGTTACCGGACTGCTGCTGTTCTACGCCGGTCGGGCACAGTCGGGAGGACGGACTCTGACGCAGATGAACAAGCTCGATGCCCTGCTGGTCGGGATTGCCCAGGGGGTGGCCGTGATGCCGGGAATTTCCCGCTCCGGTTCGACCATCGGTTGTCTGTTGCTACGCGGAATCGATGCCACCGCGGCGGCCCGCTTCTCCTTTTTGCTGGCGCTGCCGGCAGTCGGCGGCGCGACCCTGCTGCATCTCAAGGATCTCGGCCAGGTGAGTAGCGCCGAGATTCCTGCTTATATGATCGGTACGCTGGTTGCGTTTGCCAGCGGATTGCTGGCGATTCGTCTGCTGCTTTCGGTCCTGCAACGCCGACGGCTGGGTGGTTTTGCCATTTACTGTCTGTTGCTGGGGAGTGTTATCATGGCGACGTCAATGTTCCCGAGCGGTTGATGAATGAGGAAAACTGATGAGCAAGCAAGCTCCTGAAGTCCCGACAGAGAGTCGTATTCGTAAGGAGGTCCTGGGTCTGATCTGGTTGGCGGCAGGTTTGTTTCTGCTGCTGTGCCTGGGCTCTTACAGCAATGTTGATCCTTCATTCAACAACAGCCTGCACCCGACCGAAGTTCAGAATTTCGGCGGTGTTTTCGGGGCCCATCTGGCCGATCTGCTCTATCAGGTTTTTGGTCTGACTGCGCTACTTTTCCCGCTGGCTTGTCTGTTTCTGGCCTGGCGCTTGCTCAAGTTTCGCGATGTTCATCTGCGCTGGCAACGGGTCGGGGCCTTTCTGCTGTTGCAGATTTCCCTGGCCGGCCTGCTGGCTCTGCAGTTTCAACAGGTCAAGCTGTTTGATAATCGTATCGGCGAAGCGGGTGGTGCCATCGGGCGGGTCCTGGTGCGGATGCTGGCGAATTATCTTAATCTGAGTGGTGCCGCCGTCGTCCTGATCGTCTTCTTTCTGGTCGCACTGATTATTTCGACCCGTTTCAGCCTGGTCCTTTTTATCGATGGAATTCTCGAACGTTTCGGTCGTCGACTTGAATTGCGGCGCGAAAACCGCCTGGCGCGAACCGAAAAAGTCGCACGGCGTGAGCCGGAAATCCGCACCCCGGTGATCTTGCCTCCGGAACCCAAAGTGCTTCCGGCACCGCGCAATAAATCCAGAGCCAAAAAGAAAAAAACGCCTGACGAAGAAAATCAGGTCGCTTTCTCCTTTCTTGAAGCCGATGGTATTTATCACCAGCCGCCAGTATCGTTGCTCGACCATGATGGTGATCCCGCTCCGCCGATCGATCGCGACAGCCTGTCGATGGCCGCCAAAATGCTTGAGCGTAAACTGCTTGATTTCGGGGTCGAGGGCGAGGTTGTCGAGGTCAAACCGGGGCCGGTGGTCACCATGTACGAATTTGCACCGGCGGCCGGGGTCAAGGTCAACAAAATAGCCAATCTGCAGGATGATCTGGCGATGGCGATGCAGGCGGTTTCGATCCGGATTGTTGCGCCGATTCCCGGTCGGGGTGTGGTCGGTATCGAGATTCCCAACAAGGAGCGTCAGTTCGTTTATCTGAAAGAAATTATTGATTCCAAAGATTTCCAGCGCACCGGAGGTAAATTGCCGATGGCACTCGGCAAGGACATCTTCGGCCAGACCGTGGTCTCAGATCTGGCCAAAATGCCGCACCTGCTGGTCGCCGGTTCAACCGGCAGCGGGAAGTCGGTTTCGATCAACACCATCATTCTTTCGTTGCTCTATCAGGCCACGCCCGAAGATGTGCGTCTGATTATGATCGATCCGAAGATGCTCGAACTGTCGATTTACGAGGGGATTCCGCATCTGCTGCTGCCGGTCGTGACCAACCCGAAAAAGGCCAACCTGGCCCTGGCCTGGGCAGTGCGCGAGATGGAGCGGCGTTATCAGCTGATGGCCGATAAGGGCGTGCGGAATATCGATGGTTACAACCGCAAACTGGCCAAGGAAACCAAAAAAGAACAGGATGCTGCACCTCTTGAAGAACTTGACGGCACGCTTGTTCTGACCCCCGAGGACATGCTGGATGTTGAGACGTAACTGCCACCGATCCCTGAGCCGGAGGAAGAGCTCGAACATGGACATCTGCCTTACATCGTCATCATTGTTGATGAGCTGGCCGATCTGATGATGGTTGCCGGGCGCGAGGTTGAGGAATCAATCGCCCGTCTGGCTCAGATGGCGCGGGCGGCGGGGATTCACCTGATCCTTGCGACCCAGCGGCCGAGTGTCGATGTTATCACCGGTCTGATCAAGGCCAACTTTCCGACCCGGATTTCGTTCAAGGTCTTCTCGCGCACTGATTCGCGCACCATTCTGGATTCAATGGGCGCTGAAACCCTGCTCGGCATGGGCGATATGCTCTTTCTGCCGCCCGGGGTCGGCTATCTGCAGCGGGTTCATGGTGCATTTGTCTCGGAGCTTGAGGTCCAGCGGGTGGTCGATTTTCTCGCCAGGCAGGGCAAACCTGATTACGACAAAACGATTCTGGATGCGCCAGCGGCGAGCGGGGATGGCGGCAGTGGGGATGATGAGGGTTATGATGAACACTGGGACGCCGCGCTGCGGATTGTCTCAGAGACCCGCAAGGCCTCAATCTCGATGCTGCAGCGTCATCTGCGGGTCGGTTATAACCGTGCCGCACGAATGATTGAGCGAATGGAGTCGGAAGGGATCGTCGGCCCCTCGGATGGCAGCGGCAAGCCGCGTGAGGTGTTGATCGGCCGCATTGAGTAGCCACAACCATGCAAAAGTAAGTTCGGGAGGCGTCGCAAGGCGCCTCTTTTTTTATGGTATGTGCGGTTCCGAAACCAGAGGGATGGGAGAATTTAAACCGGTGGCCTCCTGCTTGATCAGTTCGCCTAAGACTGACGTCGCATAGCTGCCGCGTGGCAGGCAGAAATCGAGCTGCAGGTCGCACCCGATTTCGCTGGTGCTGATGGCGCTGATGGGAACCCGCAGGGCGCGTCGTTCGCCGGACATGGTCAGGCCGCCACCCAGTTTCCAGGATTCAGGCCGCAGGCCGAACTGTTTCAGCAAGGAGAGTTCATTGGTGCCGGGACTCTGTTCGGCCAGACGGATCTTGCTGCCGAAAAGGGGGGCGGTCGGACTGATCTCGAACCGGTCGGCACGGAGTTGTTCGCTGGCGGCATCTTCGACCAGAAAGCAGGCGCCGTTGACATGTTTTAGCGCCAGATCGCCATTTTGCAGCTGTCCGAGTTGCGGCAGTCGCTGCTGCAGCAGTTGGTCGAACAGCCAGGATTGCAGGGCCGAAAGATAGAGGCGCAGCAAGCGTTTTGGCAGGCTCAGAACCGCTGATTGCGGGGATTGCCCCCGTTCCAGCATATCGATAAGGCGTTTCTCATCACGCATTCTGCTGGGCAATTGTCGGGCGGCGGCAGAGAGTTTACCCTCATGAAAGAGGAGTGCTGCCTGCTTCCAGGCCGGGTCAACAATTTTTTGCGGATCGCCCAGCAGCTGGTGGCAGAATGGCAAATATTGTCGACACAGCAACAGTTGTCCGAGACGATGTGAGTTGCCCAGCAGGCCGTAGCGTTGTTCGCCGAAACGGTTTGGTACACCCCGGGTTTGTAAGCGCGCAAAAATCAGGTCGGCGCGCTGTTTAGCCCGCGCGACCGGTTTACGTATCCGCAGCCGAAAGCGGTTGCCGGCCAGATGACCGAGGCGCAGTTTGTTGTCGTGACGGTCAGTCGCCAGAATTTTGAGCGGCAACTCTTCGAGACGGTAGAGGTTTTTCTCGCAGTGGATCGGGAGTGAGATCCACTGGCGGGTGATCGCCTTCGCATCCTTGAGCCCGGCATAACCGATCTCGCGTTCTGACAGGTTGAGGCATTCGGCAATACGGTGCAGTATTTCGTGTGTCGTCAGGTTGCGCTTTTCTAGCTGCAGATAGAGATGTTCCCCGCGACCACTGCAGGGGTAGAGCGGGATCTCCTCAACAAAAAAATCCTCGGGACAGAACTTGTAATGACCACCGATTCCCGGCAGGTCGGCACTGATCCAATCCATCAGCTTTCCTTGACCCAGCGGAGACGAAAGCCCTTTTTGGGCGGCGGCGGAGGCTCGGCGGCATAGCCCGGTCGGCGCAGGTAATGGCAGTAATAGATCGGCTGGCCGCGCTCAAGAAAACGGCGCATGTACTTGGAAATCGGATAGTCACCGAGATCGTGAACATTGGGGTGATCGTGGCAGTTGCTGAAGCCCGGTTCCGCAGTCAGCAGTTTGCCGGCTTCAATGCCGTAATCAACAAAGTCGGTGCTGAAGTGAAAGTGACCGCCTTCTTCAAGGCAGTAGAGCGCGATCTTGAGAAACTCGGCATTGACCAGTCGGCGCTTGCGGTGGCGTTTTTTGGGCCAGGGGTCAGGGCAGTTGATGTAGATGGCATGCAGGCTCTGTTGTTTGATATGGCGCAGCAGCAATGAGCGTGCTTCGGTGCGCAGGACCCGGACGTTGCTCAGCCCGGCCTCATCGATGCGCCGGCAGGTCTTGTCGCAACCGCGATTGAAAATATCGATGGCGACGAAGTTCTGCTGCGGCTTTTGCGCGGCGAGTTGCACAATGAAATCACCGATTCCGCAACCGATCTCCAAACTCAGGGGTTGCGAAGAGGGGAAGAGATTCTGCAGGCTGTCGATTTTCTCCAGTTTAGATTCGGGGACATAGCAGGGCGAACTTATCAGAGTCATGCGTTGAGTCATGGTGGTTTCTTCGGTTCTGTTTTGCTGAGTTATTGTTGACTGGACGTTGTCAGGTTCTCATTGAATTTTCACACCCGTTTATACTCCCGGGTGAGATACAGGTCAACAGACGGAAGCCTGTGCGGGCAACTGAGTTCAGGTTGTTGACCCTTTGTCAGTGTGGTTGTTGCGGCAGATTATAGAAAAATTCCAGGCTGTTTGTCCCTTTCATACTTCCCACTTCCGTAGCCTCACCAAGGTAGCCTAGAGTGAACGATCTGGAGCCTGCAGGGACAGACAGCTTCTTGGCAAACGCCAACGGCTGATCCGGACGGTGTCCCAGCGATTGGACCAGCAGCGCTGTTTTTAACACTCTGGAGTTGGTGTCCAGGAAAAAGAGATAGACATCCAGGGATCTGATCAGGTTGAAATTTATGTCGTAGTAGGTGCCAAGAGCAAGGGCTCCGGAGATGTTCAGTGCGCTGTCCGTATAATCGTATTGATAATTCAGGGCGATGTCGTCTTTGTTCCAGACCCCTTGTCGGGTGCCCGAAGTCAGGAGTTGAATAATGCTTTCGTCGTTCGCTTTGTAGCCGAAATAGGAGATTTCGATGCCTTGACACCCGACAAGGATCAGGCTTGCCAGAATGAACAGAGCTCTCCTCCCGCCATAAGTTTTATTGTTAACGGTCGCCATAGAGGTTTATTGTAATACTGCGAGACAGGAAGAAGCAATGTCCGGCCGGATCCGGATTGACACAAGATGAGGGTGTGAGGTTTCGTGAAAGACGTCTGCTTATTTGCGCGCAGCCAGAAAACGGCTCAGCAATTTGAGCTGGTCGGCCGGAGTGGTCTGGTAGGAGGGCATGTATTTATTCGCTTCATCGCGTTCTTCCGGCGCCAGCTGCAGACGGCGCAGAATTTCTTCTTCGTTTAGCTTCAGGCCGATTCGGTCGAGAGACCCGGCCAACGTCGAGCCGCTCTTCTCGAAATCGTGACAGGCCCGGCAGCCAAGGGCAACAAACAACCGTTGTGCCTGGCGGTATTCGCTTTTGCTCAAAGGCTCAGCATGCAGCGGCGTGCAGAGTCCTAGCAATAACAGTGTGAACAGGACGGGTCTCATCCGGAAACTCCCGAGGCAGAAGAACATGGTGGAAAGATACCGGTGTCAGCGAAGATTTACAAGCGGCTGAAATCGGTTGCAATGTCGATCTGCGCCCTTTAAGCTGAAAATCAATCTGAACCTGTGATGAACTCTAGGGGTTCCGCTTGAAGTAAGTCGAAGTTTTCTTGACAGGAGCAATTGATGCAGATTCCGATCAGTCGGCGGGCAAAAACGGTTTCGCCCTTCCTGGCCATGGAAGTCATGGAAAAGGCCAAGGCGTTGGAAGCTGACGGGCACGATATTATCTATCTCTGCCTGGGGGAGCCGGATTTTCCAACTCCGACGGCGGTGGTTGAGGCGACGCACCGGGCGCTGGACGAGGGCGCGACCTCCTATACCCACTCATTGGGACTGGCAGAACTGCGGGCCGAGATCGTCAAGCATTATCGGCAGCGTTACGCGGTCCGCATCGATCCGCAGCAGATTCTGGTCAGCAGCGGGACCAGCCCGTTGATGTTGCTGCTGTTTTCCTTGTTGCTTAACGAAGGGGATGAGCTGATCCTGCCCGACCCGGGCTACGCTTGTTATCCAAATTTTGTCCGCTTTGCCGGCGGAGTTCCGGTTGCGCTCAGGACCGACCCGCTCAACGGTTTCCAGCCACGGGCGACCGAAGTTGCCGCGGCTATTACCGCGCGCAGCCGTGGACTGTTAATCAATTCACCCTCGAATCCAGCTGGATCGGTGTTGAGTGGCTCCGAGTTGAAATCTCTGGCGCAATTGCCCTTGCCGATCATTTCGGATGAGATTTATCATGGTTTGACCTATGAGGGGGAGGAACACTCAATTCTTGAGTATACCGACAATGCCTTTGTGCTTGGCGGCTTCTCAAAGACCTTTGCCATGACCGGCTGGCGACTCGGTTTTTTGATTTCACCACCTGAATGCGTGCGGTCACTTCAAGCGCTACACCAGAATTTCATGATCAGTGCCAATCACTTTGTCCAGCTTGGCGGGCTGGCAGCCCTGCGTCACTGTGCTGCTGATGTTGAACGGATGTGCAAGCTCTATGACCTGCGCCGTCGGCAGTTGGTTAAGCAACTGCGTGACCTGGGGTTCGGGATCCCTTTTATGCCCAAAGGCGCTTTCTATGTCCTGGCAGATGCCCGACATATTGATCGCGATTCGATGCGACTGGCGCTTGATATTCTGGAGAAAACCGGAGTCGCCCTGACTCCCGGAATCGACTTCGGTGAGGGCGCTGAGGGGTTTTTACGTTTTTCCTATTCGAGCCCGTTGGAGCAGATCGACGAGGCGATAACACGAATTGCCGATTATTTGCAGACGCGCGCCTGATCGCCGAAGCCTTTTTTACGGAGTAACAAAATATGCTGATTGTTATGCACCACCATGCAACCGATGACCAGATTCTGGCGGTCAAGAAAACCGTCGAAGCGATGGGCTTGCGGGCCGAACCGATCCCCGGCAGTATGCGCACCGCCATCGGCGTGCTGGATAATCAGGGCTATGTTGAGGATGCGGCGATTCGCGAATTGGCCGGGGTGCGCGAGGTTATTCACGTCAGCAAACCTTACAAGCTGGTCTCGCGTGATTTCCATCCCCAGCCGACGATTGTCGATATCGCCGGAGTGAAAATCGGTGATGGTGAGAAAACGGTGATGATGGCCGGACCCTGTTCTATCGAGACTGAGGAGCAGATGCATGCCGCTGCCCATCAGGTCAAGGCCGCCGGGGGGCAGATACTGCGGGGCGGGGCCTTTAAGCCGCGTACCGGACCGCACAGTTTTCAGGGGCTGGGAATTGATGGGCTGAAGTTTCTGAGTGATGCCGGACGGGCTGTCGGTTTGCCGGTCGTCACCGAGGTGATGCGTATTGAACAGCTCGGCCCGGTTTGCGAGCATGCCGACATGCTGCAGATCGGCGCCCGCAATATGCAGAACTTCGACCTGCTCAAAGAGGTCGGCAAGCTCGATCATCCGGTGCTGCTCAAGCGTGGCATGAGTGCGACCATTGAAGAATTTCTGGCCGCGGCTGAGTACATCCTGGCTGAAGGTAACAGCAGACTGGTGCTCTGCGAGCGTGGAATCCGCACTTTTGAGAAGGCGACCCGTAACACACTTGATCTTTCGGTGGTGCCCTTGATTCGCAGCATGAGTCATCTGCCGATTATCGTTGATCCCAGTCATGCGACCGGCAAACGCTCACTGGTGCCCGTGATGGCGCGTTCTGCGCTGGTTGCCGGGGCGCATGGTCTGATGGTTGAGATGCATCCCGAACCGGAGAAGGCCCTGTGCGACGGTGCCCAGAGTCTTGATCCCGGAGGCTTTGAGAAACTGATGATCGAATTGGGCCGCATTGAGGAGTTTCTGACCGAACTGGACGCCTGACGTTTGCGTTGATTGTACGGCAGAACACCTTGTTTTGCCGCAGCGATTACGTGTATGGTAGCTGACTTGATGGGTGATCTATCCACGCAGTGTCACGGCGCGACAGTTTTTTTAACGACGGAGGACTAACAGCCACTATGGAAAACAGCATTCAAATTATTGATAAAGTTCACTGGGTTGGTGTGCGTCACCCGGACCTCAAGGTTTTTGATGATCTTTTCCCGACCCACAATGGCACGACCTATAACAGTTACCTGGTCCAGGGCAGCAAGAAAACCGTGTTGATTGATGCCGTCAAGGAACCTTTTTCAGAAGAACTTTTTCGCAAGGTTGGCGAGCAGGTTCCCCTTGAAAAGGTCGATGCTATAGTGGTCAACCATACTGAGCCGGATCATTCGGGGGCATTGGCGGGCCTGCTGGAGAAAAATCCCGCATTGATCGTCTACTGTTCGCGTGCCGGGGAAAACTTCCTCAAGCAGCTGCTCAACCGCGACTTTAACAGTCAGATTGTTGCTGATGGCGATGAACTGGATCTCGGTGGGCGGACACTGCGCTTTCTTCTTGCGCCTTCCTTGCACTGGCCCGATACGATCTTTACCTATCTGGTCGAAGATGAAATTCTCTTTCCTTGCGATGCCTTCGGCGCCCACTATTGTCCCGAACGCCTGTTCGATGACGAAATCGCCGAATTCTACCCCGATTTCCATTTTTACTTTGATTGCATCATGCGTCCCTTCAAGGACAAGGTCCGCGACGCCCTGGCCAAAATAGCAGATCTGCCGATCCGGATGGTCTG
>JAJRWF010000100.1 GCA_024276905.1 Deltaproteobacteria bacterium | reverse complement strand
ATTTTATACATCTGGATATTCTCTCAAGGTTTAATTCTGTTCTTCCTCAGTGGTATTCATCTGGAGAGTAAAGGTTAACAGGTTCTTCCTGGATGCGGGACAATGATCTTCATGTCCGCTGTCCCGGTTTTGGTTTCGTTGCCCCCCGTTTTCCTGCTGCGTCAGCTCTTGGCGTCGAGCGCTGTCTGCGCCGTCCGCCAGATGTTTCTTTCGGGCTTTTTGGCCGCCGGTCGCGGCCCTTGCGCGGTTTGTTGTCAGAATTCTTTTTTGCCCCGGCAGATGCGGAATTCTCGGCTTGTTGCGGATTCTGGCGGGGCTTTTTCGGTTTCTTGGCTTTTTTCGCCCGTGCCCGCATTTGCTGGGTCAGGGGAACGCTGTGGACCGGAATGAAGCCGCGTTCAACCTCGCGCACCAGAGTCTGGCAGATCAGGGCTTCGATTTCGACCAGCAGTTTGACTTCATCGGCACTGACCAGAGAAATCCCTTCGCCCTGCAGACCGGCCCGACCGGTCCGACCGATGCGATGAATGTAGTCTTCGGCAATCTTGGGCAGATCGAAGTTGATCACCCGAGGCAGGTCCTGAATGTCAATCCCGCGGGCGGCAATATCGGTCGCGACCAGGACACGGAGGTTGTTTGCTTTGAACGCGGCCAGGGTTTGTGAACGTACAGCCTGACTTTTATCGCCATGGATCGCTGCGGCGCAGATATCCTCACTCAGCAGTCTTTTGACCAGGTTGTCAGCCCCCCTTTTGGTTCTGGTAAAAACCAGAAGTTGTGTCCAGCTTCTGGTACGAACCAGGTGACAGAGCAGGGCTGTTTTTTTACCCTTGTCGACTTCGTAGATCGATTGTTTAATATTTTTGGCGGCCGAATTGCGTCGGTTGACTTCGATCTGCAATGGATTATTGAGCAAACCCTCACAGAGTTGACGGATGTCGCGCGAAAAGGTCGCCGAAAAGAGCAGGTTTTGACGTTTACGCGGCAACAGGCTGAGGATTTTACGGATTTCAGCACTGAAACCCAGGTCAAGCATCCGGTCTGCTTCATCGAGCACCAGGGTTTCCAGCTGGGAGAACTTCAATGCATTTCGGTCGAAAAGGTCGAGTAAGCGTCCCGGGGTTGCGATCAGCAGGTCGACCCCGCCGCGTAGTTTCATCATCTGTGGATTGATCTTCACTCCACCGTAAACAGCACATGATTTTAATTCAAGGTGCTTGCCGTAACGCGTAGTACTTTCGGCGACCTGAACGGCCAGTTCGCGGGTCGGAGTCAGCACCAGAGCGCGGATATGATTCGCTTTGACTTTGGGACCACAGGCAAGTTGTTGCAACAGCGGCAGGGTGAAACCCGCTGTTTTTCCGGTACCTGTCTGCGCTGCAGCCATCAGATCCCGACCGGCAAGAATCGCCGGGATTGTTTTCAGTTGAATCGGAGTCGGGATGGAATACCCGAGGTTATCAAGAGCGCGAAGAAGAGGCTTGGAAAGTCCGAGGGCTGAAAATGACATAGGGACGTTGCTCGATGAGGGTTGATGATCACGACAATGTGACGTGGCGCAGTATGTCCTTATTGGTTGAGGAGTTCAAGCAGTGAGGAGAATCATCTTCTCGCCGAGCTGAACATGGCTCTTTGCTGTTGTCCCGTTGTTCAGATCGGTAGACCTAAAAATAACGCTCCATGATTCCGGTTGTGAAATCGTCGAGGGTTTCAGGGGTGATCTGGTATTCTGCGCAGGTGGTTTCAACCTGTTTCCGGCGCTGCGGATTGTTCATGTCGGTCAGTCCCGAAAATATTCCCGTTCGTCGCCCGACGACGTAAAACATTTGCTCCTCTGCGTTCAGGGACAGGAATTTGCGCAGCGGAGCAGTCAAACGTTCTTTATCCTTCGGCAGTTGACCGTCCACTTCCTGAAAGAGGTTGAGGATATGATCACTCTTTATCCAGCTGCTGATGCCATCCAGGTTGTCGAGCATCAACAGTAACTCCTCAGCCATACGCACGTCGCCTATTTTACTGAAAGTTCCCGCCTGACAATCCGTGAATATGTCGAGTTTTTTGGAGATTGCCAGGGTTCTAATGCGGATAAAATCAGGATTGATCTGATTCAGGGCATCAGCGGTTTCCAGCGCATTCTCTTTGCTGAACTCGGCTCCTCCCAGACCGGGCATGAAGTATTCGGACAGTTCGATCCCCGTGCGTTTGACCTTCTGGCCGGCAATGATCTGGGTTTTCTTGTCTACCCCCTTTTTGACAAAATCAAGGATGTCATCGGCCCCTGATTCCATGCCGATATGAATCCGGTTAAGACCGGCTGCTGCCAGTCGACTCATATCCTCATCACTGATCCGGGCAATAGAATGGGAGCGGGCATAGGAGGTAATTCGCTCGATTGCGGGGAAAAATTTTCGCAGGTAAAGCAGGATGTCGACCAGTTTGTCCGGCTGGATAACCAGGGTGTTGGCATCTTGCAGAAAGACCGATTTCTTCCCGCTGCGAACCCAGTTCAGGGCCGACTGAAATGCCAGCTGCTCACTGGCCGGTTCTTCGGGCTGCAGGGCGAGCAGTTGTCGTTGACTGCCGCCGCCGGGCTGTTCGAGAACGCGTTCTATTTCAGTGACATGATGATGAATGCTGTCGATGTCCCGTTTGATATCTTCGACCGAGCGCAGACTGAAGTCTCTGCGTTTGTAGACGCCGCAGAAAGTGCATTTGTTCCATGGGCAATTGCGCGTAATCCGCAGCAGCAGGCTCATCGCCTCACTCGGCGGTCGAATTGGTCCC
Organism: Deltaproteobacteria bacterium; assembly: GCA_024276905.1. Lineage (GTDB taxonomy): Bacteria > Desulfobacterota > Desulfuromonadia > Desulfuromonadales > Geopsychrobacteraceae > Geopsychrobacter. Next base: position 13,174 of record JAJRWF010000100.1, on the reverse strand, counting down.
AGTTCGTATCCCTGGTAATTATCTGTTTCTTTCATTCTGACCTCTGTAATACGCTTGTATTTTCATAGTGTTCGGTTGATCACTTACGCGAAAAGGGTTTCTTTTTATCCTTCTTTTTCTGGCTTGCCTTCAATAGATCACCGAAGGTTCCCATCCCGCTGCTGACCGGCTGGTCCGACCAGGATCTTTCAGTACTTTCTTCTTCTGCCGCAGTCGGCACCAGTGAAATACGTCGCTCTGCGACATCGAGTTTTTCAACGGCAACGGAGAGAACCTGTCCGAGTTTGAGTACTTCGCGTGGGTGGTTGATGCGTCGCCCTTCACCGAGTTTGGAGATGTGGACCAGTCCGTCGATTCCTTCTTCGAGGGTGATGAAGGCGCCGAACTGGGTGAGGCGTGAAACCGACCCGCTCAGCTGGGTGCCGACCGGGTATTTTCTGGCGACATTGGCCCAGGGGTCGGCCAGGGTTTCGCGCAGACTGAATGAAAACTTGTTCTCTTCCCAGTCGACCCGCTTGACTGCCAGCTCCAGCTGCTGCCCGACCTGCAGCACCTCACCCAGATCCTCGATCCGGCCGTAGGCGACTTCGGAAATCGGCAGCAGTCCCTCGATGGCGCCGATGTCGACAAAGGCGCCGAAATCACGTACCGAGGTGACGGTGCCTGTGACCAGCATCCCCTCCTTGAGGGTCTTCTTCAGCTCTTCTCGCAGCACGCGACGTTCTTCTTCGAGCAGGTCACGGCGTGAGACGACAATATTGCGTCCCTGTTCTTCAAACTTGCTGATCTTGAAAGGGAAGGACTGCTCGATCACCTCTTCGAGGTCTTCCGGACGACGCAGGGCGATCTGCGAATAGGGGCAGAAGGCACGGACATTGCCGGGGAGTTTGATGTCATAGCCGCCCTTGATCTCTTTTTCAACCCGGCCGTCCACCGGGATACCGCTGCGCCAGGCTTCTTCCAGTTGGGCGGTGCCGGTACTGCCGCCGCCGAGACGGGTGGTGAAACGCATTTCACCACCTTCACGCGAGATGAAGTAGGCCGAGATGCTGTCACCGACCGCAACCGTCATCTTGCCGTCATCGTCCTGCAATTCCTTGACATCGAGCACCCCTTCACCCTTTTGGCCGATGTCGAGAAACATCCAGTCGGGACCGATCTGCAGGATTCTGGCTTCGGTTTTCTGCCCCAGCTCAAGTCGGGTTGTGCTGCCCATGCTTTCTTCAAGCAGTGCCGCAAAATCTTCGTCTGTCTGCTCGTCATCGAAGTCAGGTTGTTCGTCATTCATTTTGTAAATCCTTTGGGGTGCCGGGGAAGGTGTTTTAAGCGATTGCCCTGCTCAGCCGGTCGTAAATTGTTCGGGCTTACGGTTGTTGATCAGTAGGCCGGTTTGAAACTTTCAGCCTGGGCCATCAGCCAGTAACGGGCGTAGATCGGATGTTCGGTGCCGTTAATCAGTTCCTCATTTTCAAGCCGGGTGTAAAGTTCGGCGTAGGTCTGGATGCCGACGACACCGGTGCGTTGAAAAACATCATGCGGCTGTAACATTTCGGGATGTTCAAGACCGATGGCGGCAGTAATTTCGTTGAGCACCTGCAGGCTGTTACGGTGGAAATTGTAGACCCGTTCTGCTTTGTCCTCAACGACCAATGCTTTTTGCAATTGCTTATCCTGGGTTGCCACACCGACCGGGCAAGCGTTGGTGTGGCATTCCTGGGCCTGGATGCAGCCGAGGCCAAACATAAAGGCGCGGGCGGCCAGGCAGAAGTCGGCACCGAAGGCCAGAGAACCGGCAATGTTTGCTGCCGTAGCGATCTTGCCACTGGCGCCCAGTTTGATGCGCTCGCGCAGGCCGGTACCGATCAATGCGTTGTGGACAAAGGTCAGTCCTTCGCGCAGAGGAAAGCCGAGGCGATTGGCAAACTCAAGTGGTGCTGCCCCTGTCCCTCCTTCGGCGCCGTCGACGACAATAAAATCCGGAGTGATACCGGTTGCTATCATGGCTTTACAGATGGCCAGAAATTCCCAGGGTTGACCGAGACAGAACTTGAAGCCGATTGGCTTTCCGTCTGAGAGTTCGCGGAGCTTTCTGACAAATTCTATCAGCTCCAAAGGAGTGGAGAAGGCCGAGTGATAAGCCGGAGAAATGCAGTCGGTTCCTTGTGGAATATGTCGGGTTTCGGCGATTTCGGCTGTAATTTTTGCGGCGGGCAAAATCCCGCCGTGGCCCGGTTTGGCGCCCTGGGACAGTTTGATTTCGATCATTTTGACCTGATCGAGTCGAGAATTGAGCGCAAACAGATCTGGGGAAAAATTGCCATCACCGGTACGGCAGCCGAAATAGCCGCTGCCGATCTGCCAGCAAAGCGCACCACCCGGTTCCTTATGGTAGCGACTGATTCCGCCTTCACCGGTGGTGTGGTAAAAATTGCCCTTTGCCGCCCCCGTGTTCAGGGCCAGGATGGCGTTGGCGCTCAGGGAACCGAAGCTCATTGCCGAGATGTTCAGCAGCGAAGCCGAATAAGGCCGGGTACAATCGGGTCCGCCGATTGTGACACGCGACAGATCATTGGCAACCTCGCAGGGAGCCATTGAATGTCCCATCCAGTTATGTCCCGGACTGTAGACATCAAGTTCGGTGCCGAAGGCTTTTTTTGCCTCGATGTTTTTTGCCCGCTGATAGACCAGTGAGCGGATATCGCGGTTGTAGGGTGCGCCTTCACGGTTGTCTTCGACAATGTACTGCCGCAGGGCCGGCCCCAGGCCTTCGATGACATAGCGCATCCGTCCCCAGATCGGATAGTTGCGCATCAGACTGTGAGTTTTTTGTTGTCGGTCGTAGAGTCCGAGAGCAACGAATGCGCCGCAGATCGTCGCCGGAATCAGGGTGAGGGGGAAGAAGATTCCTGCCAGCAGAAAAAGGGTTGTCAGGACAACCGAAATCTGAAACGGATAGAGGCGATAGCGATGATCCATGATGTCCCCGTTACAGGTGGAAAAAGTTATTGCCAGCGGCCAGGGCACAGAATATCAGCAAAAATTGTCGCTGACCAGCATTGGTGCTGATAATCGGACTATCCCCAGTTCCGGCGGCCACAGTGGATGATCATGGTTGTCATATAGTTCATCGGTGCGGGGCTGAAGTCAGTAAGATCGTCAAGCGCCAGTTCCCCCTCCCCCTGTTCTGCGCAGCTGACGAGACGTGCAGTTGCCAACAGCTCATATTTCTTGAGCAGGGCCAGAAGTTCATGGATGACTCCCCCCGCTTTATAGAGGACGAGCGTTTCACAGTGAGTCAGCGCGGTTTCCACCGCATCTAGATCCGTGGCCGACATCAACAACAGACGATCTTCCTGCAGGGTCAGCGCGTCGTGGAAGCGGCTGGCGGCAATCTGGAAGGCGCTGATACCGGGGATGACCTGGATTTTATCCTTATCCATCCCTGCGGCCAAGCCCTGTAGCAGATAGCTGGTGGTGGCAAAGATCAGCGGATCACCGATGGTGATCATCGCGACCGATTTTCCCGCGCCGCACGCATGCAAGACATCCTGCGCCACCTTATCCCAGCGCTCTTTGGTCGATTGGCCATCGCGCTTCATCTGGTAGTTGATGGTCTGGACTTCCTGGTCGTGAAGATAGGGCTGAATCGCGGCCAGTGCCAGGGAGCGGTTGGTCCCTTTTGCCTGGGGAGAAAGGATGATATCGGCGGACTCGATAATCCTGGCGGCGCGGACTGTCAGCAGGTCGCTGGTGCCGGGGCCGATGCCGACGGCGTAGAAGTGGCCGGGTTGAGCCTGTTTTTTTGTTGTCATTTGTTGTTGCTCTTTTACGTTAGTTGTTTTCGTCCAACACCTAGCGCCTAGCGCCCAACGCCTGATGCCAAAATCCTATTCAACTCCACCACCCGCGCAAAACTTTGGCTGTTGGCTCGCGACCACTTCAGTTGATCAACCTTCAGGTAACGGCTTTTCAGACGTTTATAAGCGCCCCGTTCCTGCGGCGGGGTTGGATTCATGTTCATCGGCCCGATCTGGTAAATGTAGAGATCGGGCTGATTGATCAATACCGCTTCGCTGCCCAGTTTGATGATCTTGCGCGTGCCGAAGTCGACCGGTTCGCCGCCTGCGGTGCGGATGATATCGCTGATGATGTTGTGTTGCCCGGCAACACTCAGTGGCATGGAGCTGATTTCATAAACCACCTTCGGCGTCGTCTGCGGCCGCTGTAGACCCTGAAGTTGACGGCGCAAGCGACGGGACAGTTCAGTGCCTGCCGCTTCGCGACCGGTCAGCCGGGCCAGGTTGTCGATCTGCTGCAGAATATCGTCCAGAGTTTTCGGACTGTAGACAAAGGTTTCTGCCCCGACTGCCGCACTCATCTGCTCGGAGAAGAAGCGGTTTGATGAAATGATCAACAGGTCGGGGTTTAGTCCCTTGATCAGTTCAACATTCGGTTTGATGTGTGAACCGACTTTCAGCGCCTGGGGAAATTCCTCCAGACTGCGGGTCTTGCCCACCACCTGGTCTTCAAGCCCGAGCTGCAGCAGGATATCGCCCGCCGCCGGTGCCAGCACCACGATCCGTCGTGCCAGAGCCGGTTCAGCGAGAAAAAGTAAAGCTGTCAGTAGCAGTAGATACCTGGACATCATAAGTCTCCGCAAGTAAGTCAGTGGTCAGACCGGCGCGATCGACGTCGGCCAGCAGTCGACCGTTTTTGAGCAGCCAGAAACGGTCGAAAAAACGGGCCGCCAGGTTGATATCATGCACCGGCGAAATTACCGTCTGCGTGGTTTGTTGCAGCTGGGTAAAGATATCGAGGCTGTGGCGCACGTCGAGGCTGGCGTTCGGTTCGTCGAGGAAAAGAACGCTGGCTTGCTGGTTGAGGGCGCGTGCCAGCATCACCCGTCGTTGTTCGCCACCCGACAGCTGATTGAAACTGCGCTCCGACAGGGGCTCCAGAGCGAGTTGCTTGAGCAGTTCATGGGTCTGTTTGTGATCTTGGTCCGATGGCTGACGGCCGTCAGTGCGCGCGAAACGACCGAAGAGAACCACTTCAAAGACCGAAAAGGGGAAGATCACCTGGGCCTGTTGTGGCAGCAGGGCGAAGATGTGGGCCCGTTCGATGGTTGATATCTGTTTGAGCGGTTCCCGGTCATAACGGATCGTGCCTTCGCCTTCGAGCAGTCCGGTCAGCAGTTGCAGCAAGGTGCTCTTGCCCGAGCCGTTTTCGCCCAGAATCGCCAGTTTTTCGCCGCGGATTACCCTAAGCTGCGGCAGCTGCAGGTTGAACTCGCCACGTGTAAAAGTCAATGTATCGAACTGCAGCTCAGCCATGCCCGTTCTCCCTCCATCTTGCCGGGAATGGGTTCAGGCTCCCCACGCCAAGGGACACATGAACCCATCCATGGGGTTTGACTGCCGCCATCCGCGCGGCAGACACCCTAGGCGTGTTGAGCCTGAGCCCACCAATGACAGGATGTTCAGCCATGCCACAGCCTTTCGCGGCGGGTGCGCAGCAGGTAGAGGAAGAAGATGCCGCCGAGCAGGGCGGTGATGATACCGACCGGCAGTTCGGCACCACCGGGGATAATACTGCGTGCCCCGGCATCGGCCAGCATCAGCAGCAGGGCCCCGAGCAGGGTCGAGGCGGTCAGGTTGCGTTTCATATCACTGCCGTAAAGGCTGCGCGCAATGTGCGGAGTGATCAGACCGACAAAACCGATAATCCCGGTGTGGCTGACCGCCACCGCGACCAGCAAGGTGGCAAGGACAAAGCTGAAACGGCGCAGTCGCGCGACATCGACTCCCATGGTGCGGGCCGAGGCTTCGTCGAAGGCTAGCAGGTTCAATTGCAGCCCGATGCGTTGCAGCAACAGGAAACTGACTGCCAGCAGCAGGGCGCAGACCCCGAGGCGCGTCCAGTCGACGATGAAGAAGCCGCCCATCAACCAGAAAACGATCGACGAGAGACTCTCCTCAAAATAGAATTTGCTGAAACTGATCACCGCCGAGGCGACGATATTGACCACCACCCCGGAGAGGATCATCGTCACCGGGTTGATTACTCCGGCGGTTACCGACAGGCGATAGACCAGAAAAAGTCCGCAAAGGCCGGTGCCGAGTGCCAGCAGCGGCACCAGCGGGGTCGGCAGGCCGCAGGCGATGCCAAGCACCGCGCCCAGTGCCGCCGAGCTGGCGGTGCCGGTGGTGAAGCTGTCGGCCAGCGGGTTTTTCAGCGTCAGTTGATAAATACTGCCCGACAGGGCGAGCATGCCGCCGATCACCGCCGAAAAGAGCACTCGCGGCAGCCGCAACCCGAGCAGAATGTCACTTTCAACCGGGCTCATATCAAGAGGGTTGATAGCTGTTGCGCCGCTGAACAGTGCGACAATAAAAGCGACCCCGAGCAGACTGAAGAGCAACTTCTTCATACCTCGACCCTTTCGATTACCCGCCTGGTCAGCCAGAACAGGCTCATCACCATCGCCGCCAGCAGCAGGTAAAGCAGGACACTGGAATCACCACTTTGCAGCAGGGTTGCGCGGATAAGACGCGTTGAATAGGTCAGCGGGAAAAAACTGGCAACCGCTTTGATCGCCAGCGGCATCTGATCAACGGGAAAGAAGGTGCCCGACAGAAACATCATCGGCGTGATCAAAAACGCGTTAACTGTCGCCTGATCGGCATGACTGCGCACTATCATCGCCGCCAATATGCCGAGCAGCGAGAAGATCGCCAGATGCAGCAGCAGGGCGAGAAAGAACGCCGGGCCGAAATGCAGGTGCACGCCGCACAACAGGCTGTAAAGGGCGATGATCGCGACCGGGATCAAACCGCGGGTCATGCCGTAGACCATCTCGCCGAGCACGATCTGCCAGCGACCGAAGGGCGCGAGCAGGTACTCCTCGAAGACCTTGAAGTAAAAGCGCGAAATATTGATTTCTGTAGCGATGGCGTAGCTCTGGTTCATGCTCGCCATGGTCAGCAGTCCCGGCAGCAGGAAACTCAAATAGTCCTGGCCGCCAACCAGAGCACCGCGACCGATGCCGAAACCGAAAGCGAGCAGAAAGAGCGCTGGGGAGACTGCCGAAGCGAGCAGGGTTTTGATCAGCTTGCGGCGCAGAATCAGAATTTCGCGCAGATATATGCCACGGGCGCCATGTAGCATCAGGGTTCGATCCTTGTGCCGGTCAGTTGCAGAAAAACATCCTCAAGGGTGGTTTTGCGGATGCGTACTGTGCCATCGATCTGCTCCAGGCGGGTCATGGCCGTAGACCGGTCGTTGAAAAACTCGTTGTCAACATCCTCATCACGGTAGATGTCGAGCACGTAACTACCGGTTTTTTTCATCAGTTCAGCTGGTGACCCCCCGGCGATAATCTGTCCCTGATCGATAAAGCTGACCCGCTCGGCAAGCTGTTCGGCCTCTTCGATATAGTGGGTGGTCAAAAAAAGGGTACATTTTTGTTCCTGGTTGATGCGGCGTAAAAAGGCCCAGATTTTGCGCCGACTGTGCGGATCGAGTCCGGCGGTCGGCTCGTCGAGAAAGAGGATTGACGGTTCATGCAGCAGAGCGCGCACAATCACCAGTTTTCGTTTCATCCCGCCGGAGAGTTTGCCTGCGGGGGTGTCACGTTTGTCGCATAGCCCGGCCAGTTCGAGGCAGATGTCGATGCGTTGTTGCAGCTTGCCTCTGCTGAGGCCGAAGAGGCGACCGTGAATCCGCAGGTTTTCTGCTGCGGTCAGTTCACGGTCGAGATTGTTGTGTTGCGGGACCACGCCGATCCGGCGACGAACCTCGTAGGCGGTAGAAACAAAGGACTCTCCCTGATAGCAAATCTGGCCAGCGTCGGGGCGCAACAGCCCGGTCAGCATGTTGATGGTGGTGGTTTTTCCGGCACCGTTGGGCCCGAGGAAGGCGAAGAGTTCTCCGGCCTGCAGCTCAAGGTCGATACCGCGCACCGCCTCAACTTTACCGAAGGCGCGTTTGAGTCCACGCACCAGGATCTCGGGGTGTGTTTTTTCAGCGTAGTTCAATCCCGGCCTCCGCGGCGGCGTCCTGCAGATGGTTGAGAAACAGCTGGCGGACCTCCGGGTTATCCCCTAGCCCCTGCATGACCGGTTGAACCTGGAAATCTGCTGCGGCAAGCTGTGATTTCCAGGATACAGCCTCCTCGCCAGCCATGTCTTTACTGGCGTGATCACCGGCGACGACCATCAGCGGTTTGAGGAGCAGCTTTTCGTTCCCGTCACGCTTGAGCTTTTCCATGACTTCAGCAAAACCGGGGTGGCCTTCGACCAGCCCTATTCTGCTCTTGACCTGCGGGTAGCGCCGGTTCATCAATTCTTCCAGTTCGTAGTAGAGCCCGGTCGACAGATGCTCATTGCCGTGTCCCATATAGACCAGAGTCGCGCCTGTCGACCTGGCCAGTTCGGCGTCAGGCGCCAGGGCCGCCACCAGATTTTTCAAGTCTTCAGCATAGGGGTGTTTGTCGCCCCAGGTGCCCATCAGTGGACGGCCGAGGGCAATCTTCTCGAACGGTCGCCAGTGGTCTTTTACTGTCTGAATCGACAACAGACCGTCAACGTAGGCCTGGGCATCGAGATATTCTTCACCATGAGTCAAGAGGGTCGGTTGGACGATGACTGTTTTGAACCCGGCATCCTGCAGGTCGGCCAGGGTGCCGAGCAGGTTCTTGATCCGATAAAAATATTCCGGAACCTCGGGATGGGCCTTGCGGTAATCTCGATCGGCAGCGCGTCCGTGCCATTTTTTGCGAATGATATTGGAAGTGAAGGCCATCTGGACCGGTGTTTTCGGATACCGGACCTCGACATCACGCACAATTGCCAGCAGGGAGTCGACGGCCTTCGGGTAGGTCGTGCCGAAGGCGGCGATCACGATTGCCGTTTTCGCGGGACTTTTTTTCATCGCCAGAACATCCATTGCGGGCAGAATCAGAGTTAACAGACAAAAGAGTAGAATCAGACGTCTCATAATGGCCTCATCGTGGTCGTGGGTTCAAGTAGTCAGCGTAAAAAAAAGCCCGCAGACTGCTTGTAAATACAGTCTGCGGGCTTCGTCCGTTTTTGAAGCGGTGCAGTTCTTCCAGCCTCCCATAAACCCGGGGAGTTGTCGCTGGTCCTTCTGATCGGCAGGTCTTCTGGCTTACGAATCATCCTGAAAAACCGCCTTCCCGGAGAGTGTCCAGTGGCGAGTGTCCCGTGCGGTTAATTCTGCCTCCTCATTCTGGCCCTTTTGGCTGCGGTCTGCGTTCCTCCTCCTCGGCTTAACTCAGGCTAGACCTGCGTCGGCGCGCCTTGTCCGCAGTCAAAATGACTCAGAATTAATTGACACAACTAACCAAACGGGACACGAGTGGCTTTTCAGTCATCGCTTACAGCGGCGGGTCCGCGGGGGAGTCGCACCCCTCTTCCCTTGACCGGTCAGTGTTTCTATGTCAGGCGAACTTAGCCGCCGGACCTTGGAATTGTCAAGTTCCCTCGGTTTGCGGCATCGGTACCAGCTGGATCTGAATCCGACGATTGAAGGCTTTGCCTTCTGTTGTTTCGTTGTTGGCCACGGGCCGGTACTCGCTGTAGCCCGCGGCAATCAGGCGCTCGCCCGGCAGGCCGACCTCATCCTGCAGCACATGGACGACGCTGTTGGCCCGCGCAGTAGAAAGTTCCCAGTTGGTGGGATATTTTTCTTTCAGGCGGCTGCTGATTTGCACATTGTCGGTATGTCCCTCGACTAGCAGGGCTTTATCGGGGAACTTGTTCATAATGTCACCGAGACTGCGCAACACCTTTTTCCCCTCGGTACGGACGACGGTCTTGCCGGAGTCAAACAGGATTTTGTTGGGCAGGTTGACCGACAGCTTCCCCTTCAGGTTGGTGATTGTCAGTTCACCGCGCTTGATCTCTTCTTCAAGGGCGCCGACCAGCTGATCGTAGGTGTCCTGCAGGCTGGCAAGTTTTTCTTCGCGGGCTTTACGCTCGGCGGCAACCTGTCCCTGCAGGGCGGTGTTTTCCTGCTGCAGTTTGGCAATACTTTCCAGCAGCTGGCTGTTGTTCTGGCCCATCTCTTCCAGCTGCGTCTGCATCTGCTCTTCACGATTACTGAAGGTCTGCTGCTGGCGGTTCCGATTGGCCCGTTCGCTCAGCAGGGTCTGTTGCAGGTCCGAATTTTTTTTGAGCAGTGCAATCAGCTTGGCGTTCAGTTCTGAAGTTTCGGTCTCAAGCTGTTGCTTCTGTCCTTCGAGATCAGTGATTCTGGAATGGGCATCTGCAAGGTTTTTCGACAGCTGTGTCGCTTCATTGGCTTTCTGATCGAAGGTTCCCTGACTGACACAACCGGCCAGCAGGGTCAGGATCAAAATACTGATGAATTTCTGCATTGTCTGCTCCCTGGTTAGAATTGCTCAAACAGGTCTACATTGTTAACACAACGGATGTGAATATAAAAGGGACCGGGCCACAGGATATCCTTGTGTGGTCTGAGGGGGTTGCTCCGGTCTGATACCAGTTTCAGCGCTGCGGGGCAGGGGGATTTAAGTTGCGGGTCCTTGGGGGCTGTGCTATAAAATAGTAACTTTCAAATGAGAAACAGCCCTGTAAAATTATGGGTTTGCGGAGTTCTTAATGTTTGAGATTCAGCGAATAATTCAGACCGCCCTCGAAGAGGATATCGGCCTCGGTGATATCACCACCGAAGTGACCATTACCCCGGGGACCATGGCGCGTGCCGAACTGGTGGCAAAAGAAGATTTTGTGCTTGCGGGGATTGATGTCGCCGGCAAGGTCTTTAAGACGGTTGATTCCGGTATCGATTTCGAGAAATTACTTCAGGATGGATCCCAGATTCGCAAGGGAGAAGTTCTGGCCTGGTTACGTGGACCGGCGGCCAGTTTGTTGACCGGTGAACGGGTTGCTCTCAATCTGATGCAGCGAATGTGTGCGATTGCCAGCCTTACCAGTCGCTACGTTGAGGCGGTGGCAGGGACTCAGGCCGTTATCGTCGATACGCGTAAAACTGCGCCCGGACTGCGGGTTCTCGACAAGTATTCGGTACGTATGGGTGGCGGCCGGAACCACCGTATCGGCCTGTTTGACGGGGTGCTGATCAAGGAGAATCATGTTGTCGCCGCCGGCGGTATCGGTGCAGCCATCAGCCGGGCCCGGCTGAAATTGCCGCATACCCTGAAAATCGAAATCGAGACACGCAATTTCGACGAGGTTGAGCAGGCATTGGCAGCCGCAGCAGACATTATCATGCTCGACAATATGAGCCTTGACGAGATGCGACAGGCGGTTGCCCTGGTCGACGGCCGTGCCCTGACCGAGGCGTCAGGGGGGGTCAATCTCGAAACGGTCGCCGATATCGCGGCCACCGGGGTCGACATCATTTCGGTTGGTGCCCTGACGCATTCAATCAAGGCCGCAGATATTTCCATGTTGTTTGATTGATTCCGCTTTTTTTGTTTGTCAATACAGTCCCGGTCCCATTCAGGAGCTCCTTTGACCACACGTGAGCAGATCGTCCAGCTGTTTCGTAATCGTCCCGGAGAATATATTTCCGGTCAGGAACTCAGTCGTGTATTGCATATCTCAAGGGCGGCAATTTGGAAACAGGTTGAGCAACTCCGGGAACTTGGGTTCGAGATAGAAGCGCGTCGCGCCTGTGGTTATCGATTACTTGAATCTCCGGATCTCTTGCTGCCTTCCGATCTGGTGTCAGACCTCGCTACGCTGCTGGTTGGTCACCAGATTCACTGTGTGGAGACGACTGCCTCGACCAATCAGCTGGCACAGCAGATGGTTGTCGAGGGGGCACCCGAAGGGCAGGTGGTGCTGGCAGAAACCCAGACTGCCGGTCGAGGTCGCATGGGACGGCGCTGGGAGTCGCCTTCCGGAGTCAATATTTACTGCTCGGTTCTGCTTAAACCGCAAATTCCGCCTCATCAGGCCCCGCAGTTAACCTTTCTTTCGGCAGTCGCCACCGCCGAAGTCCTCACCGAACTTTATGACATCAACGCCCGGGTTAAGTGGCCCAACGATATTCTGGTCGGCGGGCGCAAAATAGCCGGTCTGCTTAACGAGCTCAGTGCCGAAACCGAGCAGATACACTCCCTGGTTCTGGGTATCGGAATTAATGTCAACATGACCGCGGATCAGTTTCCTGCCGGGTTGCGCTACCCGGCGACTTCGGTGCGGATAGAAACCGGGGAACTCCAGTCCCGGGTGCCACTGGTCAGACTTTTGTTACAGCGGATCGATTTTCTCTATGCGGAATTCCTGGAACAGGGATTTGCTCCATTGCGTCGTCGTTGGGAGGCCCTTTTCGACCTGCTTGACCGTCAGGTTGAGGTCGATCTTGGTCCGCGGATAATTTCGGGGGTGGTCGGCGGACTCGAACCCGATGGAGCTCTCAGACTGTTCATGCCTGATGGTCGTATCGAACGTGTTGTGGCGGGGGATGTGAGGCCGATAGCCTCGTAAGAAGTGAGGGGTGAATATCGAATTTTCTTTATGGAGGTTTTCATGCTTCTGGTGATTGATGTCGGCAACAGTAATACTGTCCTTGGTGCCTACCGGGGCGAGGAACTGGTGCGTGACTGGCGGATCGCGACCGACAAGGATCGTACTGTCGATGAGTATGCGATGCTGGTGCACAATTTGTTCGACCTGGCGCAGATGAAATTTGAACAGCTTTCGGCGGTTATCATCTCCTGCGTGGTTCCACCGATGTTGGGCAGTCTTGAAGCCCTCTGCCAGAAATACTTCAAGCTGACTCCGCTGGTTGTCGGTCCCGGAGTCAAGACCGGGATGCCGATCCAGTACGATAATCCCAGGGAAGTCGGAGCCGACCGGATCGTCAATGCGGTCGCCGCTTTCGATAAATGGCATTGCGGAATGATTGTAGTCGATTTCGGTACTGCCACGACCTTCGATGTTATTTCGGCTGCCGGTGAATACCAGGGTGGTGCAATTGCGCCCGGCATCGGAATCTCTGCCGAAGCCCTGTTTTCGCGTGCCAGCAAGCTACCACGGGTCGAATTTTCCCGACCCTCCCAGGTGGTGGCCAAGAATACCGTCAGCAGTATGCAGTCCGGGATCTTTTACGGTTATGTCGGTTTGGTCGAGGGGATAGTCGCGCGAATTCATGAGGAGGT
>JAJRWF010000099.1 GCA_024276905.1 Deltaproteobacteria bacterium | reverse complement strand
GGAGTCCTCGATGTTTTGCCGATTGCGGTGTTCGGCATTGATCCCGAACAGATGATCGCCCAATGCAATGACATGGCGCAGGACCTCTTCCCGGTCGGTGGTATGGGCCCCCTTGGCAACAGTCGCTGCGATATTTTCCCCGAAGGTCTCAACCGCCTGGTCGACAGTCTTGGTGATAGTCGTGCGGTCGATGATGTGCTGACAATAAAAAGTGCCAACTATCGTGCTGTGGTTCGATGTATCGACAGTTTTACCGCCAAGGGCGTGGTCGTGGCATTAATCCCGCTCGATCTGTGATCGGAGCAGCACCATGAGTGAAAACCTGGAAAGTCCCGACAGTGTCAAGATCCTGCTGGTTGATGACGAAGTGAATATCACCAAGAGTTTGCGGCGCCTGCTGATGCAGAGTGAGGACTACGAAATATTTGTCGGCAATTCAGGCGCTGAGGGGCTGGAGCAGATCCGGGAGCAGGTGGATATCGGGGTGATCATTTCCGATCAGCGCATGCCGCAGATGACCGGGGTTGAGTTTCTTGGTGAGGCGCGCAAGCTGGCCCCTGACGCAATCCGGATTTTGCTGACCGGTTACGCGGATATCGAGGCTTCGATTGCTGCGATCAATCAGGGCGCTGTCTATCGCTATCTGACCAAGCCCTGGCAGGACGATGAATTATTGTCCACCGTCGCCGAAGCCGCGTCCCACTACCGGCTGTTGAGTGAAAACAAGCGTCTTAATGCCCTGGTCGCCAAACAGAATGCCGAGTTGCAGGACTGGAATACCCGGCTTAAGCAACGGGTTCTCGATCAGACGTCACAGATCCGGGCCAAAAGTGATGCGCTGGCCGAAATGAACCAGCAGTTGCGGGCCGGTTTCGCGGAAACGATCGAAGCGTTGGCCGGGCTGATCGAGATGCGTGATCGTCGGGTGCCCGGGCATTCACGCAATGTTGCTGAACTGGTCGAAGCGATGGCCACAGGCCTGGATCTGCCGGCGGAAGAGGTCCGGAATTATCGCTCGGCGGCCCTGCTGCATGATATCGGCAAAATCGGTATGGTCGACGAGTTGCTGCGCAAAAATCTGGCCGAGATGGATGAGCCGGAGCGGATTGAATACCAACGGCATGTGGTACGTGGTCAGGCTGCGATTGACCCGGTGCTTGAACTGCGTGATCTCGGCTTGCTGATTCGCCATCATCACGAAAACTATGACGGCAGTGGTTTTCCCGACGGGCTGGGCAAAGAAGATATCCCCCTGGGAGCCCGGCTGATTACAGTCGCCGATTGTTTCGAACGCAAGCTGCATCAGTTTGCCGAAGATGAGGCGCTGCAGGAGGCTCTGGCCGCGATGAAGCAGGAGTGGGGAGGGCGACTCGATCCTGGCTTGAGAAAAGTTTTCAACAGTGCCGCCGAGGAAATTTTCTGTCGCCTTGAATTTTCTGCCGAGGTGGTGGAACGCAAGGTTTCACCCAAGGAACTTGAAGTCGGCATGCAGCTGCGTCACGATCTTTACAGCGGGACCGGCGTGCTGTTGCTTAAAAAGGGCACGCTTTTCGATGAAGCTGCAATCGATGCGATCAAGCGCTGTTTCATGATTGATCCCTTTGAGCGTGAGATCGCGGTACTGATTGAGAAGAACAGCGCGTGAAAGGTTCATTTCTGTTGCGGGGTTAAACGGAATACGGGGGAAGAATGCACGCTGCATTTGAAGACCGGCAGGCGGAAAATAGTGACGATCTGACCACCGTTTTGCTGGTTGATGATGAACCATCGGTACTCAAGGCATTACGCCGGGTCCTCATCGACGAAGATTATCGTCTGCTGACGGCTCCCGATGCCAGCGATGCCATTGAAATTCTCGAACGCGGCCCGGTTGAACTGCTGATCACCGACCATCGCATGCCGGGACGTAGCGGTGCGGCTCTGCTGCAGGAAGTGAGTCAACGTTGGCCGCAGACGATCCGCATCATGCTGACCGGTCAGGCCGACCCGCAGGCAATCATGCAGGTTGTCGAAGAGACCGGTGTCTTCAAGTTTATTTTTAAGCCCTGGAATGACGATGATCTGCGCTTGACCGTCAGGCTGGCCCTGCGCCAGTACCAGTTGCAGGAAGAAAACCGGCGCTTGCGTCAGGCAACCCTGGGGCAATTACAGCAACTGCGTGACAGCACGGCTATCGTTAGCGACAATCGCCGTGCACTCGGCAATCTGCTGGAGCGAGCCGAACTATTGTCTTCCGACAACCTTCGCTCCGCACAACAGGACATTCGGCCCGGAGAGCTTTTCGTTGAGACCCTGCGGCGCCTTGACCTTGTGGGTGAAGACGCGCTGGTTGACTGTTTCTGTCGCCAGTTGCAGATCGGGCGGGTCGACGCAGAACAGCTGGATTCCGATTGTGAACTGGTTGATCTGCTGACGCTCGAACTCTGTCGCAGTGGGCTTCTCTGGCCGTTCAGGATCGAAGGGCGGTTACTGCATCTGGCCATGGTGGACCCGTCCTGTCTGACTTTGTGCAGCCGGATCGAGGCGATCAGCAGTTACAAGGTTGAACCTCACGCAGCAACCCTGTCGACCATCCAGGCGTTACTCGATGCCAGGACCGGGCGTCATCTGCAGATCGAGTCAGGCGAACGACGTTTGGAGCTTGCTGCCGAAACGGATGCCCTGGTGCCGGGCCATGATGATTCGCCGGTTGCTCTGGTCGATCAACTGCTGGCCCAGGCGATCAAGCGTCAGGCCAGTGATATCCATATCGAGCCCAAGGGGGAGAACAGCCGTATCCGTCTGCGGGTCGATGGTCTGCTCGAAGATGGCGGCAGTTTGCCGGGGGCGCTGCATAATGCGGTGGTTTCACGACTCAAGATCCTGTCGCGGCTCGATATCTCTGAAAAACGCAAGCCGCAGGACGGACGGATGGCGGTCGTTTGCGGCAACAGCGAGATTGATGTCCGGGTCAGTTGCCTGCCGACGATCAGTGGTGAAAAGGTGGTCATGCGTCTGCTTGACCGTCATGCCAGCATCCTTGAACTGGCCGATCTCGGCATGTTGCCACGAGATCTGCTGCGAATCGAGCGTCTGCTCGGACAACCCCAGGGGATTCTGATCGCCACCGGCCCGACCGGCAGCGGTAAAACCACGCTGCTCTATTCTTTGCTGCATCGCATGTTACAGCAGTCACGTAATTTTCAAACCATCGAGGACCCGGTTGAATACTATCTTGCCGAGGCCAGTCAGACCTACGTCAAGCAAGCGGCCGGGCTCAGCTTCGCTTCGGTGCTGCGGGCAACCTTGCGGCAGGACCCGGACGTTATTCTGGTCGGAGAGATTCGTGACCGCGAAACGGCCGATATTGCCTTTAAAGCGGCCCTTACCGGGCACCTGGTACTGACGACTCTGCACACCAATAGCAGTGTTGCGACCCTGACCCGTCTGGTTGATATGGGGGTCAAGCCGCTGTTGATCGCTTCGGCGGTACAGGGGATCATTGCCCAGCGGCTGGTCCGGAAACTCTGTCCCGATTGCAAACAACAGGTCGCAGCGGATAAAAAGCAGCTGGAACTGCTCGGCCTTGATCCTCTCGACTTTACGACCGGGGTCTGGCGCGGCATCGGCTGTCCGAGCTGTCGAGGCAGCGGTTACAAGGGCCGCAGCGGGGTTTTCGAGCTGATGATGCTCAGCGAAGAGATCTGTCGCCAGGTTGCCGCGGGGGCCGGTGAAGCTGATCTGCAGGCTCTGGCGCGCAGCGAAGGGATGCACAGCCTGATCGACGATGGTGCCGAAAAGTTGCGCCTGGGGATTACCAGCTGCGATGAACTTTTACGTGTTCTCGGACCGCAACTGCGCACCCAGCACGGTTGTCCGCACTGTCAGAAACTGATTGATAGTCGATTCATGTTCTGCCCGTACTGCGGGGGCTGGAAACCCGACTACTGCCGCAGTTGCCAGTTACCCCTGGAAAAAGGTTGGGCCGCCTGCCCGACCTGCGGTACTGCAGTTGAGGCCCGTTTTGTTACCCGGCAGAAACCTTCAGGGCACTCAGAAACATAGAGTGCTCAGCGGCGGGATTCGATATTGGGGCCACGAAGTGCAAAGAGGAGATATGAAATACGTCATTGCGGCCATACTGATCTGCTGTTCCTGCCTGGTCGGTAGTCCTTCTGTCGGTCGGGCCGAATCAGACCCGGGTCTCGCCAAGGTCAGCCTGCAGCTGAAATGGAAGCACCAGTTTCAGTTCGCCGGCTACTACGCGGCTCTGGAACAGGGGTATTATCGTGATGCCGGTCTGGATGTCGAAATTCGCGGCAGAAAAATCGGCTCCGAAAGACCTGTCGACCAGGTGCTTGACGGAGCGGCGACCTATGGCGTCGAGGGCGCAAACCTGCTTGTCAGGCGCATGCAGGGTGAGCCGCTGGTTGCGCTGGCGGCCATCTTTCAGCATTCTCCCCTGGTCCTGCTTGCCCGCCGGGAAAGTCGCATCAATACGGCCAAGGACATCGCCGGTAAACGGTTGATGGACTACGGGCCGGCCGAAGTCGGCCTGCCTGCAATGCTGATGCAGGAAGGTATTGACCCGGCGGCGGTCAACCGCGTGCCGATGTCCTACAACCTTGACTCGTTAATTAATGGCGAAACCGATCTGTATTCGGCCTACCTGACCAATGAACCTTATTTTCTCAAACAGCGGCAGATTCCCTATACCGTGATCAATCCGGTCAATTACGGTATCGTTTTTTACAGCGATATTCTTTTTACCACCGAACAAGAGCTTATCGAGCATCCACGACGGGTCATGGCTTTTCGGGCGGCATCCCTGAAAGGCTGGAAATATGCCCTGGAACATCCGAAAGAAACCGTTGATCTGATCCTCGCCAAATATTCGCAGCGTAAAACCCGGGAACATCTGTTGTTTGAAGCCACAGAAACCGCCAAGCTGGTTCGGCCTGATGTTACGCCAATCGGACATATCAACCAGGGACGCATCAAACATATGGCTCTGGTCCTGCAGAAGTTGGGGCGGGCCGAGAAAATTACAAATCTGGATGGTTTTATCTATGACCGAAATCTCGGCATCCAGTTTTCGGCCAGAGAAATGGCCTGGTTGGCAAAACATAAAAAAATCCGGGTGCGGATCGCCGATGTGCCGCCGTTGATCTTTATCGAAGATGGCCGACCTCGTGGGATTGCCGCCGAATACCTGGACCTGATCGCGCAGAAAACCGGGATCGAATTTGAATATCTGGCTGAGTCGAGATCTTGGGCAGATGCGTTGCAAGCATTGATTCATCACGATGGACTCGATCTGGTTCCGGCGATCAAACCGACTCCGGAACGGCGTAAGCAGTTGGCACTGACCGATTCCTATGTCCAGATGCCCTCGGTCATTTTTACTCGCGAGGCAGAAGAGAAGGTTCATGCCCTCGAAGATCTGGCAGGTTTGAAGGTCGCGGTGGTCAAGGGTTATAAGGCGCACGATTATCTGCGGCGTGATTATCCACGGCTTGAGTTGCGCCCGGTCGGGACTGTCAGGGCGGCTCTCAAAAGCCTGGCGACCGGAGAAGCTGATGCCTATGTCGGAAGTCTGCTCACCGCTGCTTACGGGATTCGTGAACAGGGTTTGGGCAATATCAAGGTCGCCGCCCCGGTGTCCTATGAAAGCTCGGATATGGCGATGGGGGTGCGCAGTGACTGGCCGGAACTGGCCTCGATCATCAACCAGGTTCTGCGGAGCATGAGTCTGGAGGAGCGGCGCAATATCCGGACAAAATGGTCCAATATCACATTTGAAACCGGGATTTCGATCACAAAGGTTTTGTATTGGGGGGCCGGCATTCTGGCGGCCCTTGCCCTGGGTTTCTGGGCGTTCTGGTTGTGGAGCTGGCGGCTCAAACAGGAAATCGGCCGCCGCAAAACGACAGAAAAGGCCCTGGTCGATTCTGTTCAGCAATACCAGCATTTGATTCAGGCCATTCCGCACGGAATTATTGAACTTGATCGGAATTTGCTGATTACTTACTGCAATCGGCCTTTTGCGGCGATTCTCGACCTTGAACCTTCTGCGCTGTCAGGCGCAGCGCTTGCGGATTCCATTGGCAGTGACCGCTCGTTCCGGGATTTACAACAGATGCTGGAAACCATAAGGCAGGGTGGCGACCATGGCAGTTTGCAATTGCAATTACTCGACAGTCGACAAAAACAGCATAAGGTGCGTTTTGATCTCGGTTTTGCGGGTCGGGTGGCATCTGAAAGTCAGATCATCATTGTCACTGACCTGACCCGCCAGGAAGAAACCGAAAAAGCCCTGCAGAAAAGTGAGGCGGTTTATCGCAGTACTTTCGAGCATATCCAGGCCGGTGTCGCTCATCTGGCGATCGATGGCCGGATCACCCGGGCAAACAGTTACATGTGTCGGATGCTTGGCTACTCGGTGGATGAACTGCTCACGCTGGATCTGTTTCAAATTACCCACCCGGAAGATCTGTCGCTCAGTAAAGATAAATTGCAGCAATTGCGTGAGGCCGGGCAGGGAGCCTACTCGCTGGCCAAGCGATACCTGAAAAAAGACGGTTCCCCGATCTGGGGCTTGATTTCCGTTTCCCTGATGCAGCCTCAGGACGGCGAGGATTGCTATATCGTTGTTGTGCAGGATATTGACGATTTCAAGCATCAGCAGGATCAGGTTGCCGAGACATCACAGAATCTCGAAAGGATTATCGCGCAGAGGACGCTTGAATTGCGGCAACGGGTGATTGAAGTTGAAGAATTGAATACTGCCATGCTCAATCTGGCCGAGGACCTGCGCAGGAGTAATCAGCAACTTGAGCTCAAAAGCGAAGAAGTTAACGAGAGTAATCGGGATCTGGAATCTTTTGCCTACTCTGTTTCTCATGATCTGCGCGCTCCGCTGCGGCATATTTCAGGTTTTGCTTCGGTTCTGCAAGAGCGTACGGATGCGCGTTTCGATGATACGGCTCGGCAACAACTGGAAAAGATCATGGCCTCGGCAGAAAAAATGGGCAAAATGATCGATGATTTACTCTCCTTTTCGCGGGCCGGTCGTACCGAACTGATGCTGGCGCCAGTCGATATGAATCTGTTATTTCAGGAGGCGCGCAGAGACGTTGACGAGGACTATCGGTCACCATTGATCGATTGGCAGATCGGCAGTCTGCCGCAGGTGCAGGGAGACGTGACGACCCTGCGTCAGGTTGTGATCAATCTGCTTGATAATGCGGCAAAATACAGTGCAAAAGAGAAGGAACCGCGCATAGAGGTAGACGCGCACCAGCTTGACGGTGAGATTGTGTTCCGCATCCGCGATAATGGTGTCGGGTTTGATCCGGCGTACGCCGAAAAACTGTTTAATGTTTTTCAGCGCTTGCACCGGGATGATGAATTCTCCGGCACCGGCATCGGTCTGGCGAGCGTCCGGCGGATTATGTTGCGCCATGGAGGCTGGGTCAAGGGCGAGTCAGTGCCGGGGCAGGGAGCCTGCTTCAGCTTTGGTTTGAAAGCACCGCAAGGAGAGACGCCTTGAAAATTGAAAATAGTGAAATTCTGTTGATTGACGATGATTGCAACGACATCGAACTGGCGCTGCTTGCTTTTGAACGCAGCAATCTGGCCGCCAAGGTCCAGACGATCAACGATGGTGAGGTCGCTCTGCGCTGTCTGCGGGATTGGTCCGAAAACGGGGCTTTGCCGGACCGGCCCCCGCGGCTGGTCATTCTCGACCTGAAAATGTCCAAGGTGGACGGGTTTGAGGTTCTGAAAGAGATCCGTGGCAGTGGAAAGATCGATCAGGTGCCGGTGGTGATTCTGACCTCATCGCGTATGTCGGCGGACATTGAGAAGTCGTATCGACTCGGTTGCAGTGCCTACGTTGTCAAGCCGGTCAATCACTGGGAATACACCCGCACCTTGAACAGCCTGGCCGCATTCTGGTGCGAGCATAATCTGACCCCGCTGGATTGAATGGTGTAAAAAGAACCCCTGGAAAGGATTGAATCATGCTGACGGTCGGCAATTGGTCATTCCGCGTCTTTTCCTCCGCAGGGTGGCTCCGGAAGTCGAAGGATCAAGCCCTGAGCCCCTGCCGCGGACCCTCTGTATTGATACCGGATTTTTCATCCCGGCTGTTGAGTGCTGTTCTGACGGTTGTCCTTCTGGGAGTCGCGGTGGTCGGTGGGGCAACGGTAACAGCAGCACATGCTGTTGGTTCCAGAGAAATCGGCCCACCCGACGTCTATCGCCTGACCCAGACCCTGCGTGATGAACTGGAACTTGTGCGGCGCGAGATGGGCAAATCGCTGGTTCCCCATCCTGCCGGGCGCGTATCGAGGGTCGCGCCGCGCGAGGTTTATTTTCAGGCGCTGACCCTGTTTACCAAGGTCAATCGGCTGAGTTTCGAGTTGATGCGTGAGACCGCGCCCGAATTTGAACCGCCGACAGGTGAAATCCGCCCGGCTCAGGTTTATGCCGTGGTTGAAAAAGCATTGGAACAACTGCGCCGGATTAAGCAGAAACTGGGGATCAGCGAGGTGGCTCCGGAGGGTCCGCGGAACAAAGACATGACCCCGGCGGATGCTTTTCAATCGATCGTCAAGGCAAACCGTCAGTTGAATACGATGCTTACCCGCCGCTTCGATCCCAGCGATGTCTATCAGGAGGTTACCAGGGCACTTTCCTATACCACCAGTCTGCGGGAACTTTTGCCGCAGCCCCGGATTCCGGACGAAGTTCCTTTCGAACGGCGCAAAGTACCGGCGGATGTCTACCGGAAGCTGCTCGAAAACCTGGAGGTGGTCCGTGAAATTCTGGAGAAATCAGGGTATTACATGATGGATTTTGAGCCTCTGGAAACCGAAAGTATCACGCCGAGCGACGTGTTTGACGTTGCTTCACTTCTGGTTGCCGAGCTGGTGTTTCTTCATTCTCAGGCCGTTGGTGCTGCGTCGCCGCGCAAAGCCTATCATCCGGGCGACAAGTTTCCTTCTCATGTTTACCAGCGTGCCGGATTGCTGCATGCGGCCCTGAGTGATCTGTTGGTTCAGGTGCAGCGAAATCCGGCCTGGTTAAAGGCCGGCGAAGGACTACGATGAGTGGTCCGGAAGTGAACAACACAACGGGAATAGCGGTCTCGGCCCCCTCCGGGCAGCCTGCCTCGGGGAGCTTGCGCCGCCAGATTCTGTTTTCGCATCTTCAATTGGCCGGGATCGGGATTCTGTCCCTGTGTGCGGTTTTTTTCGTTTCGATCTGGCAGCGGAACAATGTCCGGACCCTCGTCCTTGAAAAGGGGCCGGCGGTTGCGGCGGCCCTCAAGGTCAGAAGCGGTATTCAGCGCTCGGTTTCCGATCTTCAGGGCTGGGTGGCGCTGAATGATGCCGAATTCAGAAAACGTCGCCGCAAGGTGTGGGCGGAGCGTGTCGAGCCGGCAATCGTGCTGCTGAAAACACTCAGTCGCAGCTGGGATGATCCGGACCGGGTTGCGGTTTTCAGTCAAGGCCAGGAGCTGGCCCATGCATTGAAAATATCACAATGGTGGGTCGAGGATGTTGCCCATACCCCAGGCAACAACCCGGTACAAATAACCTACCGGACTCTTCTTGAGCCGATGGAAAACTCCCTGTCCATGTCATTGAAGGTTCTGGTTGACGAACAGGAACCAAGGATGCTGCGCGGTGTTGACCCACAACTCTATCTGGCGATGATCAAGTTTCGTGAAGAACTTGCAGCCTGCGCCGACGCCCTGGATGAAACCCTGGTGAATATCCACCTGGCGTATCCTGGGCAGGTATTCAGACAGCATTTCAGAAATGTTGAGGAACAGAGTGCGGTTATCAGGGCGCGGAGCAGACGCCTCAACAGGGTTCAGCGTGAATCTCTGGAGAATATTCTGCATGAATTGTCGGCCTATGAAAAATATGCGGAAAAACTGTTTGCTCTCCGGCGGGACGGACCCCAGGACATTGCGCGGCAGCGCATGACGTCCGAAACGGTTCCGCTGGCAACCAGGACGATGGCACTCTTCGATGCGTTGTCGGATGATCTGGCGTTGCAGATGCGTCGGGAAGAAAATAGACTGCGTCAGATCAGCAATGCTTTTGCCGGTTTTCTGGCCCTCGGCATACTGGTTGTTGCCGCGCTGGCACTGGTGATTTCGCGTCGTCAGGCCGGGCGTCTGGTGCAGCCGCTTGCAGATCTGACCCGGGTATCAACCCAATTGGCAGAAGGGCGGCTCAGTGAGCTCCTGCCGGTCAATTCGGCGGATGAACTGGGACAGTTAACCCGCTCATTCAACGCGATGGCGGTGCAGATCCAGAAGCGCACGGTCCAGTTGGATGCCCGGGTCAGAGAGGCGGAAAAACTGAACGCCGAAATGATGGAAGTCATGGCAGATTTACGGATCAGCAATCAGGAACTGGAAGCTTTTACCTCGACAGTGTCGCATGATTTGCGCGCCCCTTTGCGGCATATCTCAGGGTTCGTTGCGGTGTTGCAGGACAGGGAGGGAGTTCAGCTTGATAACAGGGCGCGCAACGATCTCGCGAAGATTTCCGGGGCGGCAGAAAAGTTGGGAAAAATGATCGATGATCTGTTGGCATTTTCCCGTGCCGGGCGCACTGAGGTGACAATGAAATCGGTCAATATGAATCAGTTGTTCGCTGAAGTGCGGGCCGAGATTGACGAGATCTACCCGGTTCCTGCCATCCGGTGGCAGCTCGGAGTCCTGCCGGAGGTGAAAGCCGATGCCGGGACCCTGCGCCAGGTGGTGGTCAATCTGCTGGATAATGCTGCGAAATATAGTAGGAAAACGGCGGTTCCGCAGATCGAGATCAGTGCCCAGCGGGGCGCGGGGGAAATTATCTTTGAAATCCGCGACAACGGGGTCGGATTTGACCCGGTCTACACCGATAAGCTGTTTAATGTTTTTCAACGATTGCATCGGGATGATGAGTTCAGCGGAACCGGAATTGGCCTGGCGAGTGTGCAGCGGATCATTTTACGCCATGGTGGATGGGTTAAGGCTGAATCACAGCCCGGGCAGGGCGCCTGTTTCCGTTTTGCCTTGCCGTACAAAGCGGAGGTCCCAAATGACTCAGCAGAATTGTGAAGTTTTGTTGATTGACGATGATCCGAACGATATCGAACTGGCGTTGCTTGCATTTGCCCGTTGCAATATCGCCCCGCTGGTTCATGCCGTCAATGACGGAGGAGAAGCACTCAATTCTCTGCAGGGCTGGGCTGAAAACAGCCGGATGGGCGGCCGTTGTCCACAACTGGTGATTCTCGATCTGAAAATGCCCAAGGTTGACGGTTTTGAAATCCTTGCCGGAATCCGCAAGTCGCGACAATTTAACAGGGTTCCGGTGGTGATCCTGACCTCGTCACGCATGCCGGCGGATATCGAAAAGGCCTATGCCCTTGGCTGCAATGCCTATGTGGTCAAACCAGTCGGTCATCAGGAATATACCCGGATGATCGAAAAACTTGCCGGCTTCTGGTGCGAGTCCAATCTGACCCCGCAGGCTTGATGCACACAGCGGAAGGATCTCGCGGGCTTTTGTTGAAAAATGAACGGGGGCTGTAAAGACTTTTCGTTAGAATCTGTTAGTCTTGATGCGGGACTCTTTTCGCCGCGAAAGGGCAATAATGACCAACAGTTTTCACATCCTGCACCTGGAAGACAACCCCAACGACGCGGATCTGGTGCGTTATGCGCTCGATGCTGGCGAGGTGTCCTGTCGGATTGTGCTTGCCCAGGGGCGTCAGGAGTTTCTGGAGGCCCTGGACAATTTCGTCTTTGATATTATCCTCGCGGATTTCTCTCTGCCTGATTACAACGGTATGGCCGCTTTTGAAGAGGTGCAACGTCGAGCTCTTGAAGTTCCCTTCGTTCTGGTGACTGGCGCCCTGGGAGAAGAGCGTGCGATCGAGAGCTTCAAGGCGGGGATGAGTGATTATGTGCTCAAAACCAACCTGGCGCGTTTGTCGACCGTGGTTCCGCGCGCGATTGCCGAGAATAAAGCGGAGTGGCAGCATCGGCTGGCACTGGAGAATCTGCGTTTGAGTGAAGAGCGCTTCGATCTTGCGGTACGTGGCTCCGGGGCCGGCATCTGGGATTGGCCCGATATTCAGAGCGACGAGATGTGGTGGTCGCCGCGGATCTATGAATTTTTCGGCTATCGCGAAGATGAGATTGAGCCGACAACCGGGCAGTGGAAAAAAATGCTCCTGGCCGAGGATGAACCGGCCGTGGCGCAGATGATGAAGACTCATCTGCAGAATCGTACCCCCTACGATATTGAATACCGGGTGCGCCACAAGGGGGGACGTATTGTGTGGCTGAGGGCGCGCGGCAGTGCCTTATGGGACGCGTCAGGCCAGCCGGTCCGTATGGCGGGTTACGTGCAGGATATTTCGGATCGCAAAACGGCCGAGGCGGAGAACCGGCGTCTCAATGAATACTACCGGGCGATTACCCACACGGTGAACGAAGCGATCATCATGATTGACGGGGTGGGGAAGATCAGTTTCTGGAACCCGGCGGCAAAGGAAATTTTCGGCTTCAGTCGTGGAGAAGCGATGGGGCACGATCTGCACCGTTTGCTGGCGCCGCAGCATTACCATGAAGCGGCTTATGCGGGTCTGGCTGATTATTTCCGCACCGGGACCGGACCGGCGCTGGGCAAAACCATGGAACTCACAGGACTGCACAAGGATGGCCACGAAATTCCGCTGGAACTGTCATTGGCGAGTATTGAGCGTGACGGGGGCTGGCAGGCGGTCGGGGTTATACGGGATATTTCAGAGAGGAAGGCCGCCGAAAAAGAGGTTGCGGAACTGCACAAGCAGCTGGCCCAGACCCAGAAGATGGAAGCGATCGGAACCCTGGCGGGCGGTATTGCTCACGACTTCAATAATATTCTCGCGGCTATCATCGGCTATTCTTCGTTGGTGAAAAGCCGTCTGCCGGAAGGCAGTCGCGAGCTGGAGGATATCCAGAAGGTGTTGCAGGCTGGTGACCGGGCCAAGTATCTGGTGCGTCAGATCCTGACCTTTGCGCGCAAAACCGAGATTGACAAGCAGCCGGTGGCGGTCGATCTGATCATCAAGGAGGTCCTGCAGTTACTGCGGGCATCACTGCCGGCAACCATTGAGATCCGCAGCCGGATTGATGCCGGGGGACAGATGGTTCTCGGCAGCCCGACCGAGATTCACCAGATCATGATGAATCTTTGTACCAACGCTTTTCATGCGATGGAAGAACAGGGCGGGGTGCTCGAAATCAGTTTGCAGAAGATGACTCTGACCGACCATGGACGATTGCGTAACGGCTGCTATCTGCAGTTGAAAGTCACTGATAACGGTAAGGGCATTGCGCCGGGGATTGCCGGACAGATCTTCGACCCTTACTTTACGACCAAGGAAATTAACAAGGGAACCGGGCTGGGACTGTCAATGGTCCAGGGGATTGCCCAACGCCTTGGCGGTGATGTCGAAGTCGAAAGCCGGGTTGGCGAAGGCAGTTGTTTTACCATCTGGTTCCCCTGTCACACTGAAGAGATCACAGAGGAGAAGGAAGCTATGGAGGTATTGCCAGGCGGCGGCAGCGAACACATCATGTATGTTGATGATGAAGAGGGGCTGGCGATACTGGGGCAGGAGTTTCTTGAGGATCTGGGTTACGTCGTGACGCCGGTTTTCAACAGTGTCGAAGCTCTTGAAAAATTCCGTGCCGAACCGGACAGGTACGACCTGGTGGTCACTGATCAGACCATGCCGGGGATGACCGGGGTTGAAATGGCGATCGAGATGGCAAAAATTTCTCCCGAAACACCGGTGGTGCTCTGTTCGGGTTTCAAAATGACACTTGACTCTTCGGGTATTGCCGAGAGTTCAATTCGTGAAGTGCTGCTCAAACCCGAGATGTTTGACAAGTTGCCGCGGGTGCTGCGGCAGCTGCTCGACACGCATACGGGCCACTGAAATGGGCGAAGACAACTTGAAAAAAGAGCGGATTCTGATCGTAGATGATGATGTCATCATCCGGGAATTGTTGCAGCGGATCCTTGAGGTTGAAGGTTTTGCCAGTGATACCGTCACAAGTGCGGAAGAGGCACTGGCTTTGCTGGAGGAAAAATCCTATGGGTTGATGATCGCCGATATCCGCATGCTGGGTATGGACGGTTTGAAATTACTGCAGATTGCTCGTCAGCGTTGGTCCGAGATGCAGGTGGTCATGGGAACAGGTATCGACGAACGGGATACTGCCTTGGAAGCCCTGAAGGAGGGGGCCGTCGGTTATATGCTCAAGCCCTTTGAGCGGATCGAGGTGCTGGTTAATGTCAACAATGCCCTCAGGCTGCGTCAGCTTGAGATTTTCAACCGTGATCAGCGTGAGCAACTGGAACTGGAGGTTGCCAGGCGGACGGCCGAACTGGTTGAGAGCCATCGCAAGATGGTCGCGCAGGAGAAGCTGGCCTCGGTCGGACAGTTGGCGGCCGGGGTTGCCCATGAGGTCAACAACCCCACCGGTTACATCGCCAGCAACCTGAATACCTTGCAGCGTTACCTGGCACGACTCGAAAAATATCTGGCCGCCCAGCAGCAGGCCGTTGCGTCCAGCTGTGATGATGTAACGGCCTCAGAGTTGAAGAAACTGCGCAAGCAGTTGAAGATCGATGTCATCCTCGACGATATCGACGAGATCGTTGCCGATTCCCTTGAGGGAACGGAACGCATCCGTCGCATCGTGATGGGATTGAAGAATTTTTCGCGCAAGGATGCTGAAGAGCAACAGTTGCTCGATGTTAACAAGGTACTGGAAGAAACCTTGACCCTCTGCTGGAACGAGCTGAAGTACAAGGCCGATGTTGTGCGGGATTTTGGCCCGCTACCGAAGATCATGGGTCTGTCGCAGAAGCTCAGCCAGGTCTTTTTAAACTTGTTGGTCAATGCTGCTCAGGCGATTGAAGAGCAGGGGCAGATTCGTGTCAGCACACTGCTGGTTGACGAGTGGATCGAGGTCGCGATCAGTGACAGCGGCTGTGGGATCCCGGAAGAAAATCGGAAAAAAATCTTTGAGCCATTTTTTACCACCAAGGAGGCTGGTATCGGGACGGGACTGGGTCTGGCAATTCTGCAGGATATCATCGGTCAGCATCAGGGAGAGATCCGGGTGCAGAGTCGGGTCGGGGAAGGGACGACCTTCACCGTTTGTTTGCCTGTTGGTGATGCCAGAAAATAACAGATCAGAAAGAGGCTGGACTGCTCTGTTGGATGACTTGCTGTTGCGGTAGCCAGTCGATCAGGGCTGCCGCACTCATCGGTTTGGCAAAGAGAAACCCCTGAACCTGCTGGCAGCCTTCATCGCAGAGGAACTTCAGTTGTTCTTCTGTTTCAACCCCCTCGGCGATGATTTCAAGGTTCATTGCCTGCCCCAGATGGATGATACTGCGGGCGATAGTGGCGTCATCCTGGTCGGTTGTAATGTCTTTGACGAAGGCGCGGTCAATCTTGAGTTTGTGGACCGGAAATTTTTTGAGATAGCTCAGGGATGAATAACCGGTACCAAAATCATCAATCGCCAGTTTAATCCCCAGATCGTGCAATCTGGTCAGGCGCTCAACCACTTCAGGCCCTGTTTCCATCAAGGTGTTCTCGGTAATTTCCAGCTCGATCCTTTGGGGGGCGACCCTCTTTTTCTCAAGGATGGCCATGATTTTGTCGACCAGTTCCGGGTCTGAAAACTGGGCTGGAGACAGGTTGACCGCCACCAGTATTTCCGGCAGGCCGAGTTGCTGCCACTGGTTGATCTGATCGCAGGCCATTTCGAGCACCTGTTCACCGAGTGGCAGGATCAGACCGGACGATTCGGCCAGCGGAATGAAATCGTTGGGTGCGATCATGCCGCGGACCCTGTGGAACCAGCGCACCAGTGCTTCGACACCAATCACCTGCTTGCCATCACTTGAGAACATCGGTTGATAATGCAGGGTAAAGTCGCGGTGGTGCAGGGCGTGGCGCATCTCCTGTTCGAGGGCGCGGTATTCCTGGGCCCTGGCATCGAGTTCGGAGTCATAGAATTTGAAGTTGTTGCGCCCGGCAGCTTTGGCCTGGTAAAGCGCAAGGTCGGCGTGACGCAACAGTTCATCCGGATCGTGGCCATGGACCGGGCAGAGGGCGATGCCGATGCTGGTGTGAGTGTTGATCTGCGTGCCACCCAGGTTGAAGGGTTCGTTGAAACTGGTGATCAGTTTCTTGGCCAGCAGGGTAATGTCGTTTTCGTCGCCCAGGTGGGTGGCGATGATCGCAAATTCATCGCCGCCAAGCCGGGCAACGGTGTCACTGGCGCGGGTGGCTTTTTTCAGCCGCGTTGAGACTTCCTGCAGCAGCCGATCGCCGCTCGGGTGACCCAGGGTGTCATTGATCTCCTTGAAATGATCAAGGTCAAGGAAGAAGAGCGCCAGTAGTTGATTGCCGCGCAAGGTCTGAATGATGCCGTCGGTCAGTTTGAGATAAAAGAGATTGCGATTGGCCAGTCCGGTCAGGGGATCATAGTGTGAAAGGGTCAGCAGGCGTTGTTCGATCTTCTTGCGCTCGATGGCGTAGCGGACGCTGCGCTTGAGGATCGAGACACTCAGTTCCTGTTTGCTCAGATAGTCGGCAGCACCCTGGCGGATGACTTCAAGGTCGTCGAGATGGTCCTCATTGTCGGCCAGCATTACGACCGGCATCGAGCGCCCTTCGCTGCTGGCGGAACGTCGCAACAGTTCAATGGTATCGCGACCGTCCAGGTGATAGTCGAGGAAGACCAGATCGTAATAACTGGTTTCGAGCGGCCAGAGGGCTTCGTTGAAATTATCGATCCAGGTCATCAGCAAGCCGTCGCCCAGGGCTTCACGCAGCATCGTTTCAAGCTGTTGCTGTTCGTCGGCCCGGTTGCCGATATAGAGAATGTGGACGCGTTCTGTCATGGGGATTTTCCCCCTCCCCCAATGTGAGCATTTGTCATGGTTTATAAATATACTCTAACTTGATGGGGAGTGCAAGCATCCAGCGGCTGATTTCAGACTGAAGGGGGCCAGCGGAGGGAAGATTTTCAGCGCAGGAACAAGAGCGCCAGAATCAGCGCAGCGAACAGGATTGCTGCCAGAGTCATTCTGGAACCCTTTGCCTGGTTGGTTGCTGTTTGTACTGTCAGGCGGCCGACGCTGGGGAAGCGTTCAACAACGGCAGCAATATGGGGTGCACTTTTAAGCTCTTCGGTGAGATCGCGACCGGCCTTATGGATTCCCTCATGGGCGCCTTCGGCCCACAGGGGGCTGGTACTGACGTCATAGACAATGCCGCCAACGGCAACATAGGAGGGTTGCCCGTTCTGGCCGTTGAATCCGGCAAGTTCTTCGAGAGTCATGGTCTACCTCTTTTCGTTGCTCTTGAAATAACTGTATCCT
This sequence comes from Deltaproteobacteria bacterium, assembly GCA_024276905.1. GTDB lineage: Bacteria > Desulfobacterota > Desulfuromonadia > Desulfuromonadales > Geopsychrobacteraceae > Geopsychrobacter. The sequence continues at coordinate 7,218 of JAJRWF010000099.1, read as the reverse complement.
TGCAGCAGCTCGCGGTAGAAACGGAGAAGGTCCCGCCGTTGTTCCGTGTTCAGTCTGCCGGAGCGAACCGCCTGCTCGGCAGTGCAACGTAATTTTTCATTCAGCTGCCGCGGGTCGTATTCGACGTAGCCGAGCAGGTCGCCGATACTGTCGCCTTCGATCTCCTGCTGGAGCTCAAAGCGACCTTCGGAGTCGATTCGTACGTTCAGGGTATGGGTGTCACCGAAGAGGTTATGCAGGTCGCCGAGGGTTTCCTGGTAGGCACCCGTCAGAAAGACACCCAGAATATAATCCTCGTCGGTGCGTAATGGGTGGAGCGGCAGGGTCGGTCGACAGGTTCCGGCAAGGTTGAAGCTGTCGAGTTTGCCATCGCAGTCGCAGGTCAGATCAGAAATCATTCCTTCGCGCCAGGGGGGTTCGGTATGACGGTCGATGGGGAGAAGTGGAAACGTCTGGCCGATGGCCCAGGAATCGGGAAGTGACTGAAAAACACTGAAATTTCCATAGTAGATGTCGGCCATGTTGCGACGCAGGCCGACCAGTCCCGCAGGCAGTTCAGATTCAACCGGAATCGCGCGCAGTATTTTGCCGGCTACGGCCAGAAAAAGATTCTCCGCCAGGGCTCGCTGTCGGAGATCGAGGCGACCGGCTCGAAAGCTGTCGCGCAGGAAATCACGACAGCTTAACGCCTGGCGATAAGCCTGCTCGGCATCAATCTGTTCCAGATTGTCACGCAGGTCTGCCAGTTCGAGAATCTGCCGACAGCTATCTTGCGGGATGGCCGGATGATCATCGTCCGTATCAAAGCGCATGGTGCCCAGAACGTTGAAGAGCAGAACCGAGGAGTCGGCAACGATCGCTCGTCCAGATTCGGTCATGATTTGCGGATGATCAATCTGCAGCGGGTCCAGACATAGCCGGACGGTTTTAACCAGGGTCTGGCAGTATTCTTCCAGGCTGTAGTTGCATGAATCCGGGGCAGCGCCGCCGCCGGTGTAGTCGACCGCCAGTCCGCCGCCGAAATCGATGTTGCCCATCGGCGCGCCTTCGGCAACCAGAACGTTGTAAAAGCGACAGGCTTCGGTGACGCCGGTCCGGATGTCTTTGATGTCGGGGATCTGGGAGCCGAGGTGACAGTGCAGCAGCTGCAGGCAATCGAGCATCTGCGCCGCCTTGAGCTGGTCAAGGGCGTGGATCAGTTGCTGCGGGCTCAGGCCGAAGCTGCTGCGATCTCCGCTGGTTTCGGTCCAGAGACCGCCGACCCGGGCCGAAACCTTGGTTCGGACACCGATCAGCGGCCGCAGGCCGAAAAAGGTACTGCGCTCGATCAGCAGTGACAGTTCGGTGAGAGATTCGATGACAAAAAAACACCGGTGACCCAGGCGGGTCGCCCAGAGGCCCAGGTCAATGAACTCTGTATCTTTGTAGCCGTTGAGGATCAGCAGCCCCGGTTCGGGCAGGTTGGCCAGCGCCAGGGCCAGTTCTGCTTTGCTGCCGGCCTCAAGTCCCAGCTGCAGCGGCCCACCGATGCGGATGAGTTCTTCAATGATTTGACGCTGCTGATTGACCTTGACCGGAAAAACCCCGCGGTAGGCATTGTTGTAGCTTTGGTCGACAATTGCCCTGGCAAACCCCCGGTGTAGTCGTCTGAGGCTGGCATCAAGCAGGTCGATAAAGCGGATCAGGACCGGTAGCTCGTAACCGCGCTCGCGGATGCCCTTGATAATCTCCGGCAACGGAACTTCGACCCGCCTGTCGTAGTCAACCTGGACACACACCTGTCCGCTGCTGTTGATTGTGAAGCGCTCTGCTCCCCAACGTTCAATACCGTACAGGCGGCGGGATTCTTCCGCTGACCAGGGGCTGTCGCAGGTGATTCGCATCATCAATTCCGGGCGATGTTTTCGCGGGCGAAAGTTGGCAGCATAAAAGCGCCGAGGTGCAGATCCTCGTTGTAGTAGCGGGTGTGGAACTCGCGCCCCGCTGCCCGTTTGCGGTCAAAATTGTCGACCGGATGGTACTTTTTGCTGGCAAAGGCAAAGCTCCAGAGCCCGCTCGGGTAGGTGGGGATGAAGGCCTGATACATTTCAACAATCGGAAAGACATGACGCAGGTTTGCATACATGTTTTTCTGGATTTCGGCATGGTAAAAAGGGGATTCACTTTGCGCAACCATGATGCCGTCATCTCTGAGTGCCCCGTAGACCAGGCGGTAGAAATCCTCTTCAAACAGCCCGACCGCCGGACCGATCGGATCGGTTGAATCGACCAGAATGATGTCAAACTGGTTCTGGTGTTCGCGAATGTAGGCCAGGCCGTCATCGATATGCAGTTTGACTTTCGGGTGTTTGCCATCGATGGCACTGGCCAGTTCGGGGAGCAGTTCAACCGATTGTTCAACCACCAGACCGTCGATTTCGCACAGGGTCGCCAGCTCGACAGCCGGATGGCGGACGATCTCACGGATGCTGCCGCCATCGCCGCCACCGATCACCAGCACCTGTTTCGGGTCGGGATGCACGAACATCGCCGGGTGCACGATCATATCATGGTAGATGAACTCATCACGTTCGGTGCACATCACCAGACCATCGAGCAGCATCATCCGTCCGAATTCTTCGGTTTCGACGATGTCGAGCTGCTGGAAAGCACTCTTGCCGGAAAAAAGGGTCTGTTTTACCTTGAGGGTAATGCCGACATTTTCGCCATGTTTTTCGGTGTACCACATCTCCATAGTTGTTGATCCTGTGCTGAGAAAGAAGAAGCTGATATCCGCGTATCTTAACAGTATTTTTTACGACGGTGTATTTATTCACGCTGTTATGCTAAAGAAGACTGATCTCGCGCAGTTTATCAACATTCTGAATCAGAGGGCCAGTAAATGACGAACATCAAGAAAATCGGATTTATCGGTGGTGGCAATATGGCCGAAGCGATTATCAAGGGACTGCTCGAAGCGGCTTGTCCAGATGAAAAGATATTGGTCGCCGAGCCAAGTGATTTGCGTCGCGAGCATCTTGCCGAGGCCTACAACGTCAGTGTCACCAGCGACAATCTGGAGGTTGTCCGTCAGTCGGATGTTGTGGTGCTGGCGATCAAGCCGCAGATCGCTGCAGAAGTTATCAGCGGTTTTGCCGCGGCCTACCGTTCGGAAACCCTGCTGGTATCGATTCTGGCCGGGATTTCCTGTGCTTTCATTGAGGACCACTTCGACAGCGTGGCACGGGTTGTACGGGTGATGCCGAATACTCCGGCACTGGTCGGTGAGGGCGCCACAGCGATCTGCCAGGGACACAATGCCGGCCATGAGGACCTGATGCTGGTCCGCCATCTGTTCGAAACTGTGGGACAGGTGCAGTTGATCGACGAGCGGCAGATGGATGCGGTGACCGGCCTCTCCGGTTCGGGCCCGGCCTATGTCTATACGATTATCGAGGCGTTGGCCGATGGCGGGGTGCGCGAAGGTTTGCGGCGTGATATTGCCCATGCGTTGGCAGTGCAGACGGTGGTCGGTGCGGCGCTGATGGTTCGCGAGACCGGCGAACATCCGGCGATTCTGCGTGACCGGGTCTGCTCGCCTGGCGGGACTGCGATCACCGGGGTCAGTACCCTTGAAAACAAAGGTTTGCGCACCACGCTGATGGAAGCGGTCAGTGCTGCTGCGAATCGCTCGCGTGAGTTGGGTGATTCCTGAAACAGGCCGTCGCCACAGCGAATTTATTCAACAATCTAAAAGCCACTGCAGGCAATCGAACCTGCAGTGGCTTTTTATTTACCTGCCAAGGCGGACATGCAATAATGCATTATGATGCAAGTGTGCATAAGTGGAGGTGCAATGACAGAACAGGATCAGGATAAACTGGCAATCGAAGAGTTGAATCGCGAACTGAACGCGATCATCAACTCCTCGTCGGATGGTCTTTTTGTCTGTCGTGCCGATGGCCGGGTGATTCGGGTCAATCCGGCCTCGGAGCGGCTGCACAGTATCAAGGCCACAGAGGTTCTGGGGCGCAATATCTTCGAAATGGTTGAAGAGGGCTTTATTGATCGCAGTGCCGCATTAGAAGCGATCCGCAGTCGCAAGCAGGTCAGTGTGTTACAAAACCATCACGGCCGCAAGCTGATGTCGACTGGGACTCCGGTTTTTGATGCGTATGGTGAACTGGTGCTGGCGGTGGTAACAGTGCGTGATGTGACTGAGATCGATCAGTTGCAACGCAGCCTTGAAGAGGAGGCAACCCGTAGCAGTCAGTTTCGCGAGCAGATGCTCGCGATGCAGCAGCTGGAACTGGAATCACGTCAGATTATCGCCCGCAGCCCGACGATGATGCAGGTCCTGCAGCAGGCGGTCCGCGTTGGCGGTGCCGATTCAACGGTGTTGATTCTGGGTGAGTCGGGGGTTGGGAAAGGGGTGATCGCCGATCTGATTCATGGTCATTCAAAGCGCGCAGCGGGACCGATGATTCGCATCAACTGCGGAGCGATTCCGGAAACCCTGATCGAATCAGAACTTTTCGGCTATGAAAAAGGCGCATTTACCGGTGCCCAGAGCGCCAAACCCGGCTATTTTGAACTGGCCGACGGCGGCACTTTGTTTCTGGACGAGGTTGCTGAATTGCCAGCAGCGTCCCAGGTTAAATTGCTCCGTTTTCTGGAGGACGGCCGCATCACGCGTCTGGGGGCAACTACCAGCATGGTTGTTGACGTGCGGGTGCTGGCCGCGACTCACCGCAACCTGGAACAGATGGTCGCCGATGAACAGTTTCGGCTTGATCTCTTTTATCGTCTCAATGTTATTCCGCTCACAGTCCCTGCTTTGCGTGAGCGCAGGGATTGTCTGTTGCCCTTGTTGCGACATTATATCGGTGAGTTTTCCCGCAAGGTCGGCTGCAGTCGACGCCTCGGCCGTGCCGCCCTGGACGCTCTGCTGGTCTACGATTATCCGGGCAATGTGCGTGAGTTGATGAACCTCTGCGAACGTCTGGTGGTGATGTCGGAGAATGAAATCATCGGAGTCAGTGACCTGCCGCCTGGCATGTGTCGTCAGGAGAACCGTGAGACCGAGAGCGCACTTCAGTGGCGTAAAGGTCAGTCCCTGAACGATATTCTTGCACGCGTTGAGTGTCAGGTGCTGACTGATCTGAAGGCAAATGGCCTCAGCCAGGCGCAGATTGCGGGAGAGCTGGGGGTCAACCAGTCGACGATTGCGCGCAAATTGAAAAAACACGCCTTGTCCTGACATCGACCATTTATGCAATGTTGCATAAATGGTCGATGTCAGATCTCGAACATAAAAACCCCCTCAGTGACATATTTGCCTTCTTGAAAAACCATCCTGTAAGGAAGTTACTGAATTAGTTGCTATAATTGACTTCCTCCGGTTCAGGCCGCGCGGTGTTATAAAGAGCAGAACGGGGTTTGGCATCCTCTTTGCTCTTTGTTGGCCTGATCACTCACTGATCACGGCTTGAACAGATTTCACCGTCTCATGATTGTTGCAGACTGAACCAAAACACGATGAGGATAGAATATGAACCTGCTGAATAATGCGATCATCAAAGTGCCGACTCCTGATAACGAGCCGATCCAGAGCTATGCACCGGGAACGCCGGAACGCGTGCAGCTGAAAACAGCCCTGGCTGAAATGAAAGGGCAGAAGATCGAAATCCCGCTGATTATCGGTGGTAAGGAGGTTCGGACCGGCAAATTGGGCAAGGTGGTTATGCCGCATGATCACAACCATGTTCTGGCCGAATACCATATTGCCGGTGAGGCCGAAATCAAGCTGGCAATCGCGGCCGCGATGGCCGCCAAGTCAGAATGGGAAGCCCTGCGCTGGGAAGAGCGGGCGGCAATTTTTCTGAAAGCGGCTGAACTGCTGGCGGGTAAGTATCGCTACCGCATGAATGCGGCGAGTATGCTTTCGACCGGCAAGAGTGCCTTTCAGGCTGAGGTCGATGCCGCTTGCGAACTGATCGATTTTCTGCGGTTTAATGTTTCTTATGCCCAGCAGATCTACGCCGAGCAGCCGCCGATCAGCCCGACCGGAATCTGGAACTACCTGCAGCATCGCCCGCTGGAAGGCTTTGTCCTGGCGGTCGCTCCTTTCAACTTCACCGCCATTGCCGGCAACCTGCCGACTGCGCCGGCGATTATGGGCAATACTGTTCTGCTTAAACCGGCCTCAAGCTGCGTTTACACCCCCTACCTGTTTATGCAGATTCTGAAAGAAGCAGGTTTGCCGGATGGCGTCATCAACTTCATCCCCGGTTCGGGAGCCCAGATCGGTGGCCTTTGTCTGCCGCATCGCGATCTTGGCGGAATCCATTTTACTGGGTCAACGGCGGTTTTTCAGGGAATGTGGAAGACCATCGGCGATAACATCGCCGGTTATAAATCTTACCCGCGCATTGTTGGCGAGACCGGTGGCAAAGACTTTATTGTCGCCCACAAGTCGGCCGATCTGCGCAAGCTGACCACCGCAATTATTCGCGGTGCTTTTGAGTACCAGGGCCAGAAATGTTCGGCTGCCTCGCGGGCCTACATCCCGGAATCGCTCTGGCCGCAATTGCGGACCGAGCTTGAAAACGACATCGCGCGGATCAAAATGGGGCCGACCGATGATTTCGGCAACTTTTTCAATGCGGTTATCGACCAGGCGGCTTTCGACAGTATCCGTGAGTTTATCGATTATGCGGACGCCGCCAAGGATGCTGACGTGATCATTGGTGGTGGCTGCGATGACAGTGTCGGATATTTTATCGAGCCGACGGTGATTCTGGCCAAAGACCCGCATTTCCGGACCATGGAAGAAGAGATCTTCGGCCCGGTGATCACTCTCTATGTTTATCCGGATGATCAGTACAGCGAGGCGCTGTCACTCTGCGATGCGACCTCCCCCTATGCCCTGACCGGTGCCGTCTTTGCCACCGAACGCCAGGCGGTCAGTGAGGCGCTGAAAGCACTGGAAAACGCGGCCGGAAACTTCTATATCAACGACAAACCGACCGGTGCCGTGGTTGGTCAGCAACCTTTTGGTGGGGCCAGAGCTTCGGGAACCAATGACAAGGCGGGTTCGATGCTCAACCTGTTGCGCTGGACCTCGCCACGCACGATCAAGGAAACCTACGACGCCGCGGAGAGCTTCGAATATCCGTTTATGGAAGGCGAGTGACGGGTAATGAGTGACGAACAGTTACACTTTCGTCACTCGTCACT
>JAJRWF010000098.1 GCA_024276905.1 Deltaproteobacteria bacterium | reverse complement strand
TTTGACCATCTCTTCTTCGGCAAGGATTTCAAGCCCCTCCTCACCCGATTCGGCGATCAGGATTTCATAGTCGTCCTCATCCATGAACAGTCGCCGCAACGACTTCAGGACATTGCGCTCGTCATCCACGCAGAGGATCTTGGTCATTTCATCCATCGGACTCCCCTTCTCCATGTATCGGCAGAGTAATGGTAAACGTTGTCCCTTTGCCGACTTCACTGGCGACCACAATATCGCCGCCATGCTTCTGTATAATTTCGAAACTGATACTCATTACCAAGCCGGTCCCCTTGCCCACCTCCTTGGTGGTAAAAAAGGGCTCGAAGATCTTTTCAAGATTCTCCGCCGGAATTCCGGCACCATTATCGGTGATATCAATCTGAACCTTCTCACCTGCACGGCGGGTGGCAATGCAGATAGTTCCCTTCTCTTCAATCGCCTGCGCCGCGTTGACCAGCAGGTTGAGGAACACCTGGTTGAGCTGCTGCGGGTAACAGGACACCGGCGGCAATTCACCGTAGTCCTTTTCGACCTGGGCCTTGTACTTGATCTCATTATTGGCAATGCTTAAGGTTTTGTCCAGACACTCGTTGAGATCGACCTCGGCATATTCGGCCTGATCAACCCGGGAAAAGCCTTTCAGGTTCTGCACAATCTCGCGTACCCGTTCAGCGCCCTCTTTCGATTCGGCTAACAGGTCATCGATGTCTTCACGCAGATAATCGATCTTGAGCTTCTTACGCCGCTCTTTCACCTGTTGCTGCAACTCTGCATCCCCGGCGACATACAGCCAGTCTTCAAGCTGCTGCTGGTATGCGAACAGCTTCTGTTGGTAACGCGCCAGCGTCCCGAGGTTGCTGGTAATAAAACCCATCGGATTGTTGATCTCATGGGCCACCCCGGCAGCCAGCTGGCCGATTGACGCCATTTTCTCCTGCTGAAGGATCTGGGCCTGGGTCTGCTTGAGCCGCGAGTAAGCCAGATCAAGGTCTTCCGTCATCTGATGGCTTTCAGCCAGAGCCACCCCGAGACGGCTGTAGAGTTCTCGAATGGTATCGGCCAGGGGGCCGAATTCGGGATGCGTCTTGAAGGGTTCAAGTTTCCCGGTTTCTACCGTGATCAGCAGATCAAGATCTTTCTGACCGATTTCGGGCACCGAGAGTTCATTGGTCACTGCTTCCAGCTGCACCAGCACCGCAGTACTTCTGTGAACCAGCAACACGCCGATCAGGGCCGCAATCAAACTGCCGGAAATGACAAAAAACAGAATCTGGAGCCGGGTGGTCTGCAAGACGGCAAAAGCCTCCGCCACCGGTTGCTGACAACCGATCACCCAGTCACTGCCGGGGATCGGCTGATAGGCAACCAGCATCTTGATCCCCCTCGAATTAACCGTTTCTGCCGTACCACTGAAACCTTCGAGCGCGGCATCGAACATCTGGTTACTCCCGAGCGGCACATCACGGGTCAACACTCTTGCGTCTTTCGGGTGCAGGATCATCAGACGGCTCTGGTCGTAAACATAGCTGTAACCCTGTTCACCGATCTTCTGCTTGCGCAGGCGCCCGAGTTCGCTTTCGGCCAACAGTTGGGCCGAACAGCCGAGGACACCGAGTGGGCGGCCCTCGTCATCACTCAGATAAACAGTAAAGGTCAACACCGCCTCACCGGTGCGGGCCGAGCGGTAAGGTTGACCGACGATCCCGGCCCGGGTACGCATGGTTTTTTGAAAATAGGGCCGGTAGGCAAAGTTCTTGCCGCGTTTTTCGGGATGGGGCGGATAATCGACCAATAGCTCACCGGTTGGTGAAAGGATAAAAAAGCCGTTTTCGAACACCGGAAAATCACGCAAGGCCACGCCAAGCACCTTTTCCAGCCGCTCATAATCACCTGTTTTCAACGCAGCCAATGGCAGCATCCTGCCGACATGACGTGCCGCTGTTGATTGCAGTCGTAAGTAGTCACCAATCGAATCGGCACGCGCCCTGGCAATCGAATCGAGAGAATTGTAGGTTGACTGGCGAAACGACCCCTCGAAATAGTGCAGGAAAATATAGCCGCTGCTACCCAGTGCCAGCGCAACCACCAGCACAAAACTGAGCATGACCCGGGTGCGCAGTGTCATGAGGAATCCTCCTCTTCACTGATTCCGCCGCGCGGAAAAACCAGGGTAAAGGTGGTGCCGACTCCAAGCTCCGATTCGAGTTTGATCTCGCCGCCATGCTTCTTGACAATATCGTAGCTGATGCTCATCCCCAATCCGGTCCCCTCGCCGACTTCCTTGGTGGTGAAAAAAGGTTCGAATATTTTTTCGCGGTCATCTTCGGCAATCCCGCTACCGTTGTCGCGGATTGATACGTACTGGTTGTCGCCGTCCTGCCAGGTGCGGATGCTTACTGTCCCCTGCTTTTCTATCGCATGTGAGGCATTAACCAGGATATTCATGAAGACCTGATTGAGCTGCTGCGGCAGGCAGCGAAGCGGGTCAAGGTCTGCGTAGTCCTTTTCGAGAGTTACTTTGTATTTCAGTTCGTTCCAGATGATGCTGATGGTGCTGTCGAGGCATTCGTTCAGATCGGCAGCCTGAACTTCGGCGCGATCAACACGTGAGAAGCTCTTGAGATCGAGGACAATTTTCTGCACCCGCGCCGCACCATCGAGTGATTCTTCGATCAGGTCATTGCTGTCTTCCAGCAGATAGTCAACCTTCAGTTTTTTACGCAGTGTCTGCTGGGCAGCCTGTTGTTCCGCTGTCGCAGTTGTTTTCAGCAGCTGTTCCTGGGCGTTCAGATATTCCGCGATTTTCTGCAGATACTTGCCCAGGCTGTTAAAGTTACTGGTGATAAAACCCATCGGATTATTGATCTCATGCGCCACTCCGGCGGCCAATTGGCCGATAGACGCCATTTTTTCATTCTGCAGCATTTGCGACTGGGTGGCTTTGAGTTCTTCGTTGGCTTGTTTGAGATGACGGGTCTGCTCCTCAACCATTTCTTCGAGACTGTCGTTCAGTTCCATCATCTGCTCCTCGATCATCCTGGCGTCAGTCAGGTCAAACAGCGCAGCAGCGATGCAGCAGAGTTTTTCAGCTTCCAGGCAGGGCGCCAACAGTAACTGAAACCAGCGGTACTCACCGTCGTGGCGCTGCAGTTGCAGTTCACGACTCAGTTTCTTCGGTTTATCCAGCATCTGCATCAGGGTCTTCTCCAGCGCAGACTGCTGGTCGGTATGAACTGCCCTGGTAGCAATTACGGGAAAGGTTTCAATCCCGGTATAGGTGCGCCATTCAGCATTGGCCCAGGTCAGCTGACCGTTACGGTCGAAATATGCAAGCAGCACCGGTGCATGCTCTGCCAGCCGGGCAAAATCATGCGCAGTCATCGGCCGGCTCCTCTTCTGCAGCGACGCCCTGACGCGGCAGGACGATGGTGAAGGTGGTGCCGACGCCAAGCTGGCTGTCGAGCCTGATCTCACCACCATGGTTTTTGACGATGTCGTAACTGATACTCATGCCCAGACCGGTCCCCTTGCCGACCTCCTTGGTGGTGAAAAAGGGTTCGAAGATTTTCAGCTGAACCTCTTCGTGAATACCACGGCCATTGTCGGCGATCGCGACATACTGGTATTTTTCGTCCTGCCAGCTACCAACCTTGATGACCCCCTGCTTTTCGATGGCCTGAGCGGCATTGACCAGAATGTTCAGAAAGACCTGGTTGAGCTGCTGCGGATGACAACGTAAAGGATCGAGGTCGCCAAAATCCTTCTCCAACGTGGTTTTGTATTTGAGTTCGTTCCAGGCAATGCTGATGGTGCTTTCCAGGCAGTCATTGAGATCGACATTGGTGACTTCGGCCTGATCGACCCGTGAAAAACTCTTGAGGTTCTGCACGATAGTTTTGACCCGCTCGGCACCATCGAGTGATTCCGCGATCAGGTCTGAACTATCCTCAAAGATGTAATCGATTTTCAGTTTTTTCTGTTGCTCAGACAACGGCTGCAGGTCGTCGGCAGCAAGCTTTTCTTTTAACAGCTGTTTCTGTGCACCGATGAACTGGTTAAGGCGCTCAAGGTACTTGCCGAGGGTCTGCAGGTTGCTGGTGATAAAACCCATCGGGTTATTGATTTCATGGGCCACGCCAGCGGCCAGCTGGCCGATAGACGCCATTTTTTCCTGTTGCAGAATCTGCGACTGACTGGTCTTGAGCTTTTGGTAGGCATCGTCAAGCTCAAGATTTTTCTTTTCGACCGCATCATTGACCTTGCGTAATTCGGCATTGAGGGCAAAAGCCTGGTCAAAGGCCTTTTCCATTTCATGTTCAGCCCGGATGCGGCGGCTGTTGTCCTGACAGACGATGATATAACCGTCAACCTGACTGTGATCATCGTAAAGCGGGCTGGCGGACAGAGACATCGCCAGCTTGCCACCATCCTTGTCCGGCAGGTAAACATCCTCAGCTTCGAGCCGTCGCTTTTCCTGTAAACGCTCAAACCAGTCGGAGCTACCGCTCCTGTCGCTGAAAAGTTCGCAAACATTTTTCCCGAGGAGGGTCTTTTCAGCGCTGCCAAGCTTCTTGAGAACAGCCTGATTAAGACGCAACAGTTCACCGGCCGGTGAAATCACCAGCAGCAGATCATGAATCGAGTTGACAATCCGATCGAAGAAATCGCGTGAGACCGTCGTACTTTCCAGCGCGAGCTGCATCTGGTTAAAAGAACGCACCAGCTCACCGATTTCATCCTGGGCACTGATTTCGATTGGTTCCTGTCGTCTCCCGTCGGCAATCGCGCGCGCCGCCCGGGTCAGACGCTTGAGAGGAAGCGTGGCACGATGAATAACCACCAGCATAACAGTGATAAGAAACAGGCCGAATGCCGCAGAGGCGTAGAGGATCGTGCGCTTCAGGCGCAAAATTTCGGCCTCGGTGCGCGCCATCGACAAGCCGATACGAAAGCCGCCCCAATGCTTGCCGAAGACCATGACCGGTGCGGTCACGTCCCACATGGTCACCCCGGTATCGCGGTGGTAGATCTGCCGCAAGACCGGCTGTTGATCGCTGCCTTTAAAACGTGCTGCTTTCAAACCCACCGGGTCATTGAAGATCCGCTTGGTGCGGTTACCGACCCGGTCCAGATCGTCGTCACCGGTCAAAGGCTGCGAATAATGGCTGTTATGGGTTGGCAGATAGCCGTTCACATCAACCAGCACCGCAAAAACGATGCTTTTGTCGGAAAGAAACGCATCTTCAAAATCCCGGATCCGCTGGTCGAGATAACGATCATAGGTCGTATGATACTTGGGGATTTTCGTGCCCGCCAACTCCCCGCTTTCAATTTTGCGGTAATTGCGATCAAAAATTTCTTCCTCGCTGAACACCCCGCTGCTGACCAGCACTTCGAGAAAATGCCCCAGCCCTTCGGCGCCGACTATCGCCACGGTCTTTGCTTTATTGAAATTTTCCTCTTCGACAACAGCGGCACGACTGGTGAGCAGAAACCAGGCAAACCCGCCCAGACCGACCAGCAGCAACGGAACCAGAAACAGTGAAATCTTGACCGAAAGGTGCTGGCGAGCGAAGGAGAATATCATCGGTTGTCCTCGCACTTTTCTTCCTCTGCCGCACTGAGCTCCAACGGCAACTTGATCGTAAAACGGGTCCCCCGTCCAACCTCACTTTCAAGCTGAATCTCGCCGCCATGCTTCTGAATGATTTCGTAGCTGATACTCATCCCCAGCCCGGTCCCCTTGCCGACCTCCTTGGTGGTAAAGAAGGGTTCGAAAATCTGATCACGAATTTCTGCGGGGATGCCGGACCCATTGTCGCTGATCTCGATTTTAAGCATCTCGCGCTCAACACCGGTGGTAACGATGATCTGTCCTTCTTTCTCAATCGCCTGGGCGGCGTTGACCAGAATGTTCATAAAGACCTGGTTGAGCTCCTGCGGGTTGCACAAAATCTTGGGTACTTCACCGAAACGGCGCTCAAGGGTTGCCTTGTACTTGATCTCGTTCCAGGCGATATTGATGGTATCCTCCAGGCATTTATTGATATCGGCCAACTGTTCTTCCGCAGCGTCAACATGAGAAAAGCTCTTGAGGTTAAGGACGATCTTGCGCACCCGTTCAGCTCCGTCGAGCGACTCTTCGATCAGGTCCTCACTATCTTCAACCAGGTAATCGATCTTGGCTTTTTTACGCACAGGTTCCAACTGCTGCCAGAGTTGAGGTGCGTCCTTTTTGATCAGCTCTTCGAGCGTACCGATATATGCCGACAGCTTACCGACATACTTGCCCAACGAACGCAGGTTGCTGCCGATAAAACCCATCGGATTGTTGATTTCGTGCGCAACCCCGGCGGCCAGTTGGCCGATTGAGGCCATTTTCTCGCGTTGCAGCATCCGTGACTGGGTCTGCTTCAATTGTTGATAGGCCCGATCAAGCTCTTCTTGCGCGGTTTCCAGTTCAAAATTCTTGAACTCAAGGGTCAAGGATTGCTGAGTCGCCTGAGCCAGGGTCTGCTCCAGAACATCATCAGCCGCCTTACGGGCAGTGATGTTTTCCTTGATCGCCAGATAGAAGATAACTTCTCCCCGGTCGTTGCGAATCGGCGAGATCGTTGCAAGTTCCCAGAAGAAGCTGCCGTCTTTACGCTTGTTATGAAACTCACCGCACCACTGTTTGCCCGCCAGCAGGGTTCTCCACAGTTCTCGATAGTCGGTATGTCCGTCTTCACCTTTCAGTACGCGCGGATTCTGACCAATCACCTCTTCGACCCGATAGCCGGTGATCCGGCAAAACTGCCGGTTAACATAGACGATCAGCCCCTGCGGATCGGTAATCACAATCGAGGCCGGATTCTGCTCCACGGCCTGCAGCAGAATCTTCTCGTCGATTGCAGTAGCCTCAAACTGTTGTGAGGATCTCTTTTCGGACATCTTCTATTCCCGTCAGGAAAGAAAGCTCTCCCGGTTCTCTTCAAATACCACACTGAATTCCTCCAGCAGGTCCTCCAGTTGCTGCTGGTCCAGTCCAAGACATTCGGCACCCGGCAATTCTGCCAGTTGAACCTCGGTTTCGCAGTCACCGAAAATTCCAAGCAGCAGCGGGAACTCACTGGCAACATTAACCAGCGCAGTCAGGTTCTTCGCTTCGCTGTCGCTGATCTCAGCCAATGCTTCATCATGATGATGCAAAGCGACCAGCGACATGGCATCGGAAAGTTGCCATTGTTCAAGCACTGCGGCTCCCAGGGCGGCATGGTCGATGCCGAAGTGCTCCCTTTCGAGCGCCATCAGCCCGGGGCCACAGCGTTTATGTTGATCGACCAGCGTCTTGTAGGCCGAGCTGTCCTGATTGTTGAAAACCACCCGTCCGATATGCCGAAAGAGCCCGGCGATGAAAGCCTCTTCGGGATCGGCCACACGCAGACTACGCGCCAGAAAACGCGCTCCCAGAGCGCAAGTCATCGAATCTTCCCAGAGCATCTGCTCCATCGGACCGAATTTGGCGTGCATCCCCCGCAGACTGGCAGCCAGAACCAGATTCCTGAGCGTTCTCTCGCCGAGAATGACAATCGCCGTCGACAGAGTCTTGACCTGACGCGCCATGGAATAGAAAGAGGAATTGGCAATTTTGAGTACCCGCGCCGAAATTGCCGGGTCTCCAGAGATCACCTTGGCCATCTCATCGGCCGAGGAACGCGGCGAATTGATCAACTCAACCATGCGGGTTGCGATCAACGGCATGGTTGGCAAGGTGTCGATATCATAGTTAATATCCTGGAATTTTCCCGACATTTCCGATCTCCTCGACAAAAGCACGTAGCGCATCTGGCAAATTATTAATAAATACTAGCAAACAAAGTTCTCTTTTCCAGTTAATGCCAGAGAAAAACGTCAAGAAACTCTGGAAGAAAAACAGCGGTCGCGAAACGGGACCCAGATCCACCAGCTAAAAAATAAAGAACCTCGTTGATCCCAGTAAAACTGGGGAGATAGAATGCTTGTGCGAACAAGGCAACTATCACCAACGAGGTGAAACAATTATGGCACAAGGTGTTCTTCCATTCCAGTATC
>JAJRWF010000097.1 GCA_024276905.1 Deltaproteobacteria bacterium | reverse complement strand
CGGGTGTTGTTCGATACATTTTTGACCATCCATGTGCAAGGGCTTTAAGGCTAACCACCTGTTTTTCCTGCACATATTAGCATGAAAATGAATGTTTAATCCAGTATTTTCAGTAGGTTATGTATTATTCAGCAAGCCCTACTTAAACCGCCAGCCCTTGCTCCCCCCTGCTCCCAGCAGCAGGTACAGGCCTCCGCCATCAAATAATTTTCGGGATTTACCACAGGATTTGGCTTGCCGGATCTCGGCATCGGTCAACGGGAGGGTTTTTCTGGCCATTTTCGAGCCTCCATACAAGGAAAAATCCGTTTAAAAAACACGTATTTCTGCCATCCGGAGTCACAACAATCGACTTTTAGGGGTAGCACGGCCAGCGTACCCTACCCAGAACCCCCAAATCTACCCCTAAAATTTCTGCATTTCAGTGAATCACCGTGAACTTCATAGAACTCAGAAAAGACAAAAGCCCTCGATATTAGAGGGCTTATTGTACTTCATAACATATTCAAATATTTTCAAGTGGTACCCGGGACGAGAATCGAACTCGTACGATCGTAAAATCGAGGGATTTTAAGTCCCTTGCGTCTACCAGTTCCGCCACCCGGGCGTGGGGTCTCTATCTTAGTGATTCCGGCTGTTCTGTCAACCTCTCTTTACTCCGGACGAAAAAATTCGATCTGTGGGGAAGTCTTCAGCAACTGGTGCTTCTGGCAGAGTTCAATAAAGAGGGACAGCCCTTTCAGATGCTGCGCCGTCAGGCCATAATCGATGGTTTGCCAGTAGTTTACCAATTTGTCCGCCCGGTCCCCGGTCACACCACTTTGGGTTGCAAGACGCGGTAAATCACTGAAGGCTTGCCGCATAGAGCGATCCAGCTGCGCCAGCAGGGCGGAGATGGCTTCAGGCATTTTGTGGGCACTGTCGCGCCGCAGAATCCACAGGGCGAAAACAAACGGCAGGCTGGTCCAGTCATTCCAGAGTGCGCCGAGATCGAAACATTGCATCCCCGACGGGAGATTTTCAGCCTGCTGCATGGCACGATCTCCGATCAACAGGGCTGGTTGTCCCTCTGCGATCAGACATTCGACCGCGCCTTCGGGGACAAAGTCCTCAACGGCTGACAACCCGACATACTCGAGCAGCAACACCCGCAACAGATTGATCGAGGTTGCCGAGTCTCCGGTTATGGCAATCCGACGGTCGCGCAGTTGATCGAGAGGACAGGGGCTGAACAGCAGAACACTTTTGACCGGGCCACTGGAGGAAATTGAATGGCCGGGGAGCAGCAGGTAATCGCTGCTGTTGAGTGCATACTCGAATGAGGAGGAGGGGCTGACATCAATGTCTCCCTGCTGCAACATCTGATTCAGTGCCGAAGGAACGCCGGGTATGATCTTCCCCCTGAAAGCATCCCTGTCCAGATAGTGAAAAAACGGCACACAATTCAAATAGGGGATATATCCGACCCGCAAATGTTGATGTGACAACATCTCAGCTTCGCTCCTGCAGGTGCCAATCGGCACAGTGGTACTTTTGTTGCGCCAGTTGTCGGGCCTGACTCATTTCATCCGTACTGGGGGTTCCGATACAAAATGACACCGGCCAAAGCAGGGCAAAGGAACTCATCAACTGCAATTCGACGTCATCGACCGTGCAGGGCTGCGTACGAAAACGGTTCACCCAGCCGATCCTCTCCGCCAGACGGGAGATGCCCTGTTCCTGATCTGCTGCGGCATCGGTATTCAAGGCACAGAAGAGCTTTTCCAGATCCATGTCGACCGGCATCGAACCGTGCTGCAGAAAACTGTCCTGCGCTCTCTTCTGGGAACTGCCGCAGGTTTTCTTCCCTTTGCAGATAATTTCAAACTGGGCCGGGGCGGTAAAACAAGCACTCTTCTCGACACCGACAGAGTTGGCAACGCCTGCATGTCGCCTGGAAATTTCGGCGTCTAGACCAAATTTATTCAGGCAATGCAACAAGACTTCGGCAATGATGCGATAGTTTCCAAGGATATTGGCAGAAAACAGGCCCTGCTGGCGGGAGATGACCGAATAGGTCACTTCGCGGGCGTGCAGCACCGCCCTGCCCCCGGTCAGACGACGGACAATATCAACACCCTGATCCTCGCAATATTGCGTGTTCACTTGCGCCGAACCACGCTGACCATAACCCAGAGTCACCGTTTCAGGCTGCCAGCGATACAAACGCACGACAGGCGGGGAAATCCCCGCCTGTACAGATTGCAGCAGCACCTCATCGAGGGCCATATTCATGGCCCCACTCAGAGGATCTGTTTTGATCATGCGCCAAATCGGCCGCTCCATCGACGAACGCCTTTAGATCTTGGTCCGCTCAAGAAAGTTGGTGTCGAAGTCGAGATCACAGAACTGCTTGTTGTTCATCAACTTCTGATGAAAGGGAATCGTCGTCTTGATCCCTTCGATGATGTACTCATCGAGGGCAACTTTCATCCGGTTGATGGCATCTTCGCGGGTTTCAGCATGAACAATCAGTTTACCGATCATCGAATCGTAATGCGGCAGGACCGTGTACTGATCATACATGGCACTTTCAACCCGCACCCCCATACCACCGGGCTGATGGTATCCAGTGATCTTGCCCGGGAAGGGCGTAAATTTTTCCGGATCTTCGGCATTAATCCGGCACTCGATAGCATGACCGGTAATTTTGATATCGGATTGTTTGTAGCGGAGTTCCCGACCTGCTGCGGAATAAATCTGTTCTTTAATAATGTCGACACCGGTCACCATTTCGGTCACGGGATGTTCCACCTGCACGCGGGTGTTCATCTCCATAAAGTAGAAACTGCCATCGGTATCGAGCAGATACTCAATCGTTCCCGCACTCGAATAACCCACTGCCTTGGCGGCAGCAACGGCGCAAGCGCCCATTTTTTCACGCAGTTCCGGTGTTAAAACCGGACAAGGCGCCTCTTCAACCAGCTTCTGGTGACGGCGCTGAATGGAGCAATCACGTTCTCCGAGATGGATCACATTGCCGTGTTTGTCTCCCAGAATCTGAATTTCAACGTGTCGCGGATGCTCGCAGAATTTCTCGATATAAACATCGGCCTTACCGAAACCGGCCTGAGCTTCAGTGCGGGCAGTCGCCAATGCCGTCGGCAGTGTCGCTGGAGAATGGACAATCTTCATCCCGCGGCCACCACCACCGGCTGAAGCCTTGATAATAACCGGATAACCGATCTCGGCGGCAATTCTGACTGCCTCATCAGTGGTCTCAACGCTTTCGTTGGTCCCTGGCAAAATCGGCACACCGGCCGCAGTGACCGTCTGGCGGGCGCTGATTTTATCCCCCATCAGTCGCATATGTTCAGCGGTCGGGCCGATAAAGGTCACGCCGCACTGCTCGCAAATTTCAGCAAACTCGGCATTCTCCGAGAGGAAACCATAGCCGGGATGAATTGCATCGGCGTCGGCCATCTCGGCAGCGCTGATGATCGCCTTCATATTTAGATAACTGTCGGCACTGGCTGCAGGACCGATGCAGACACTTTCATCAGCCAGACTGACGTGCAGGGCATCCGCATCCACATCTGAATGTACGGCAACGGACTTGATCCCTAACTCCTTGCAGGCGCGAATAATTCGCACTGCAATCTCACCGCGGTTGGCTATCAGTATTTTATGAAACATTTTTCCTCACTCCCGATATCAGTTCCTGAATCCACCGCAAACCAGCTGCAGCAGCGGTCGGATGACGGTCTTCTCCCTAGAGTCGCTCGACCAGGAACAGACCCTCACCGTACTCGACGGGGGTTGCGTCATCTTTGATAATTTCAATAATTTTGCATTTGAACTCGGCTTCAATTTCATTGAACAGCTTCATTGCTTCTACCAGGCAAAGAGTCTGGCCCGGCTCGACAATGTCACCGACCTTCACAAAATTATCCGCATCGGGAGAGGGTTTATGATACATGGTACCGACGATCGGGGATGGGATTTGCTCGTACTTATCATTGACCGGAGCAGCGGCTTCTGCGGCAACCGGGCCAGAAGCCGCAGGAGCGACAGCCGGGGCCGCTACAGGTGCGGCAAGGGCAGGAGCTGCCATCTGCACAAACTCCTTCTCCGGACCACGCTTGATCACGATTTTCTCGTCCTTGTTTTCCATACGGAACTCGGAGATATCGGTATCAGTCACCATTTTTATAAGAGATTTCAGATCCTTGATTTCCATTTTGTTCTCCTTAAACGTTGCTTTGCCGGATCAATTGCCGACATGCCCATCAGCCCAGGGCGCGATATTTTTTGGGGATGCGGGTCAGTCTGCGACAACCCTCTTCAGTAATAACAACGGTATCTTCAATTCTGACCCCGCCTCTGCCGGGCAGGTAAATTCCCGGTTCAATCGTAATTACCATTCCGGCCTGCAAAGGGTCGAGCCCCCGAGCAGAAACTGTCGGATATTCGTGAATATCCAGACCGACACCATGGCCAAGACCATGGCCGAAATACTCACCGTAGCCAGCACTGCCGATATATTCCCGAGCTATAGCATCGAGATCGGCAAGTACAACACCGGGGGCCGCTTTTTGCAAGGCAAGGGACTGTGCTTCAAGCACGATGTCGAAGATCCGACGTAAATCATCTGCGACGTCGCCAAGGCCAAGCGTCAGGGTATCATCAGAATGGTACCCGGAGACACGAGTACCAAAATCAATAGTAACCAGCTCACCAGCCGCTAAAAGACGCTCGGTAGCAACACCATGGGGCAAGGCTCCACGGGTTCCTGAAGCAACAATAATATCAAAGGCCCGATCTTCACCTCCTAAGCGGCGCAGAGCAAATTCCAGTTCGAGGGCAATCGTTTTTTCACTGACTCCGGGTTTGATCAACCCTTCTATCTGGGTATATGCCGCCGCGTTCAGATCAGCCGCCTGTTGCAAGCATGCAATTTCAGCGACGGACTTGACCCCGCGCAGCGCTCTGACCTGAGCACCAACCGGCACCCACTCAAGCAGTTTTTCAGAACGTCTGGTTAACTCCTGAAGCTGTGCTACAGTCAGCGTATCGGCCTCAAAACCGACCCGTTTAAACCCTTGCTTTTTCAATGTCGCAGTAAGCGAATCAAATTTATTTTGATAGCAAACTTGTTCAGAGACACTGACCTGCTGGCGCGCCTGCTCCTGATAGCGAGAGTCACACAGGAACCAGTCCTTGTCGGGGTTGAAAATGTATACTCCGTCAGAACCGGTAAAATCACAACAATAACGGATGTTTTTCAGATCCAGAAAAACAAAGGCGTCCAGAGAAAGGCTATCAAGCAGTTTGGCACAAAAAACAGACGCAGCCTCTGTCATTGCTGATCCAGGTGATGCCTTAGAGCTTCTAGAGCCAGTTCATATCCTTGGGCGCCGAAACCACTGATCTGCCCGAGAGCGACACCGGAAACATAAGAGATATGACGGAAAGATTCACGAGCATGGACATTCGACAGATGCACCTCAACCGTTGGAATACCCACCGCGGCGATGGCATCACGCAGGGAGACGCTGCTGTGTGTCAGCCCGCCGGGGTTAATGATCAAACCACGAATACCCTCAGACCGGGACTGATGAATACGATCAATCAATTCACCTTCATGGTTCGATTGCAGATGAATCAACTCAATCTGGTGGGCAACAGCCAGCT
The DNA here is from genome assembly GCA_024276905.1 of Deltaproteobacteria bacterium. GTDB lineage: Bacteria > Desulfobacterota > Desulfuromonadia > Desulfuromonadales > Geopsychrobacteraceae > Geopsychrobacter. The sequence goes on along the minus strand of JAJRWF010000097.1, from coordinate 4,792 downwards.
TGACAAGATCGGCGACAATCGCATCCAAAGTCTGAGCCCCGTAAATTTCAGGCTCTCGGCTACCGAGCAAATTAAGGTTGGGTCCATTCAGCAACAGCAGTTTCATCTTAAACCAGAGCCTGGCACAAGCGGGTGGAATTGCGCCGGATCAGATAACGCCCTTTACCGAGATTTCCTTCGCGGACCAAGGTTAAAGCCACAAAATACTCCTCTGTCAGGGCATAAATGACCACATAAAAACGACCAGTCCTGATCGTTACTTCCTGCAAGGCACCGGTCCCAAGAATCTCTGCCGTATGTCTGATTTCCTTGACGACATTCGAGTATTCAATGGCAACAAGCTGCAGGTCGATATCACCGGAATCGAGAAAAAACTGATCGATAGCGATACCGTCGTAACCCATCAGCACAACGCCGACCCCACCTGGCGTTTCATTGACAATTTCTTCAAGCGTGGCCTTGAACATCCCCTCTCCTTTTCTGAATAGAAGTCAATAACCGATTCAACTGATCAAGAACTGAATTTTCTCCCGAGGGTACGACAACGGCACGCGCCTCTGTCTGCATGCCAGGAGAGAGTATCTCTTCAGTCGCTATCGGGCGGTCAATGTTGTCCTGCTCTGGCTCTGCTATTGTCAGGGGACCATTTTCCAGCCCGTCCGCGGTTGCTTCGAGATCACGGATACGACGACGAAGTTCAAGGTTATCGGGATCACGCGCAAGAAGGTTGCGGAAAATATCAAGAGCCTTATCCGCCAGTCCCTGCTGTAAATAGAGCTCTGCCAGAGTCGCAGACTCCAGCGGCTCGGGGGTAGCTACTGGTTCAAGCTGCACTACTGGAGACTCTGAAACCGGGGGTTTCACGAGTTCAGGAGCTTCCTCGACTTCTGTCAGGCCGAGCAGCAACTTATTGATAACCGGATCGGCTGGTGAAAGACTTCTGGCCTTCAGCAGAAGGTTTCGCGCCTCGTCATGGCAATCCTGAAGCAGGTACAGTCGTGAGAAACCAACCAGAGCCGCAAGACATTCAGCATCGATTTCGAGTGCTCGCTTAAAAGAGGCATTGGAGCCGTCAAGATCACCTTGCTGACACTTGATACGCGCGAGAACGACATGCCCGGGACAGTAATCGGCGAGATGTTCCAGGCCTTTGACCGCCACGGCATAGGCATCATCAAGCATACCCATCTTGCGATAGGCCTCGCTTAAGGAAACAAATATCGTCGAACGGGGATCAGTCGCGAGAATTTCGGTGTAAGCTGCAATTTTACCCAATAGAGAGTTTTGCGGTTTTTCAGCCATCTATCTTGGCCTCCAGTTCAGGAAGAACAGCTCTGAACGTACCATCGACATCCTCAATCGGGAAAAGTTCTGCATTGCCTATCCCCAAATTAAGAACCAGTGTCAAACTGCCCTGGCGCATTTTCTTATCCCGACACATGGCATCCACGTATTGGTTCAATCCGAATACAGGGACATCAACCGGCAACTGAAATCTGCGCAGCAAGGTTTCAACCCTGCGATTTGCCCCTTCATCGGATAGTCCCATATTCAGTGCAATCCGGGCGGCGACAATCATCCCGCAGGCTACGGCTTCGCCATGTCTCCAGTCCCCGTAGCCACAGAGACTTTCAATCGCATGGCCAAAGGTATGACCGTAATTCAAAAGGGCCCTGACCGAACCCTCTCGCTCGTCAATTTCTACAATATCCGCCTTGATTTGGCAAGACCTCTTTACCGCATGAAGCAGGGCTTCAGGGTCCAGAGCCAATAGCTTTGCAGCATTTTCTTCCAGCCAGTCAAAGAAATCACTGTCACGGATAACACCATATTTAACTATCTCAGCAATTCCGGCGCTGATCTCCCGCGTCTCAAGTGTCTGCAGAGTCTCAATATCTATCAAAACAAGTTTCGGTTGATAAAATGCGCCGATTAAATTCTTACCCAGGCGGTGATTCACCGCAGTTTTCCCGCCGACAGAACTATCGACCTGTGCCAGGACCGTCGTTGGGATCTGGACAAAGGGAACACCACGTAAAAAAGTGGCGGCGGCATAACCCGCCATGTCACCGACAACGCCACCCCCCAGGGCAATCAGGCCCGAACTTCGATCGAAACGCTCGATAATCAACTGATCATAAATTGACTCCAGCGTCGTCAGATTTTTATACTCCTCACCATCAGGGACGGTGATGACCGAACAGTCATAACCGGCGGAGGCCAAAGAATCCAGCACCCGCTGGCCGTAATGGCCCAAAATTGCTGGATTGGAAACCAGTGCTACACGTTTCGGAAACCCAACCCGGTTGAGTTGCGCCCCGAGATCCGGAAGAATACCTTGCCCAAAAATTATCTGATAGCTGCGCTCAGCTAACCCAACCTGAATTGATTCTGATTTTACTGTCATTTCTGCGATCCTGCCGTAATACTTGAAATGAAAAAAGGGCAGGTTACCCCGCCCTTTTTTTCGTCAACCTATATTCACACTAAAATTATTCATTACTCAAGATTCTTGGCGTAATAAAGATCATCAATTCAGCTTTGGTCTCTTTGATTTTTTTGGATTTAAACAAGTGACCAAGCAATGGGATGTCTTTAAAAAATGGCACCCCGGCTTCATTTTCGGTTTTGTTGTTTATGAAAATGCCCCCGATGACCGTTGTCTCACCATCCCTGACCAACACCTTGGTTTGAGCTTTCTTGGTATCGATACTGGGTGCCGTTGCTCCTGAAGTAACCGACGGTGAATCATTCGTCGCCAGAATTTCGAGAATCACACTGTCATCCGGATTGATGACCGGCTTGACCCTCAGTTTTAATTCCGCTGCAACAAATTCCGTTTTGGGACCATCAGCACCGGAAGTCTGATATGGAATCGTTGTACCTTGAGAAATGGTCGCTTCTTCACCGTTCAGGGTCGTTACCCGCGGAGTAGAAATGACCTTGGCGTTACCATTCGCTTCAAGAGCGGAAATCCTGAGATCAAGAATAGTATTGTCAATACCGACGCGGCCAAAGGTCATCCCCAGAACACCACCGCCGATGACCTGATCTCCCCCAAGACCCAAACCAGGAAGTGACGTCGTAAAATCACCGGCAACACCAATCTGGCCGGATGCTGAGGAGGTTCCGGTGGTATTATTTTGCCCTGTCAATCCCCAGTTAACTCCGAGATCACGACTGTAGTTAGAGTTGACTTCAACAATACGGGCCTCGATCATGACCTGCCGTTCCGGGGTGTCCAAAATCTTGATCAACTCACGCACCTTCTTGATACGTGCCGGCACATCATCAACAATCAAAAGCTTGTTGCGTGCATCCTCGGTAATCGACCCACGACTGCTCAGAATTTCTCTGGCGGGAACAGAAACAGCTTTAAGGTTTGCATAACTGACCGTCACAACCTCTGTCACCGTAAGTTCAAGCCTCTCCTGGGAGCGCACGGCCGTTAACTCAGCCTCTTTCATGCTCCGGATTGTCGCTTTTGGCAAAACCCGGACAACATTACCTTCGCGAATCATGCCGAGATTTGTAATATCGAGAACCAGGTTGAGCGCCTGGTCCCAGGGCACATCAATTAAACGCAGGGTCACGTTACCCTTGATATTATCCGAAGCAATGATATTCAGATCACTGACCTCTGCGATCAACTGCAGAATACTGCGAACACTGGCATTATCAAAAATAAGTGAGATCTTTTCTCCACCGAATTCCTCAGTCCCTTTACTCCCTGAAGAAGCCTGAGTCACCGGATCTGACTTTGCACTGCCTACCGGCGGTGCCGCAACCTTTGCCGTCGCTGCGGGAGGTGTTTCAACCTGCGATGGCTTTGCCTTTTCAGGCACTTTGGTCGGTTCGGCTCCTTCTTTCGCAATAACCGGAGAGGAGACAAGCGGTGTGTTCTTTTCTGCCGCAGTTGCAGCAACCGGTACCGGGATCATTTCACCGTCGATAGGCTCGACTTCAGCGAAACGTCCGTCTGTCACTCTGAACACCAAAGTTCCATCTTCGGTCAACAACTCAAAAGGCACATCGCCCTTTAACTGCACAACAAATCGGATATCGGTAGTTTTGCCGCTGTCTACAAGGTAGGGTGTTACCGACTGAACAGCGGTCGGAAAAGCCAAGGCAGCGTAAACACGCCTGAGGGCTCTCGATATAGTCGCATTCCGCAGCCCGAATTTTACGATACTACCTTCTTTTTCCGGGGGATCGGTTTCAATTACCCCCTTCACCCCGATCCGATATTCTGAAACCCCCTCTTTTACGGTAAAGTCGATTGATGAAACAACTGCTGACTTCGCTTTCTCGGGAACGGATTCCACTACTTCAGAAACAGGCTGCTGCCAAGACACGCGAACCATGTCATCTTCGCGATTTACTGAGAACTGCGGCAACATCTCGCCGGAGGCATCAAATACGAACCTGAGTTTATCTGCATAAGGTCCGAGTCTAAGCGAAGTAAATCCCTCAGACAACGAGTAGCTTCTCTGCTTATCAGCAGCAGCAACACCATAGAGATCGACGACGAGTCGCTTGGGGTTATTGAGCGTGAAATAACGCAAACGTTCAATTCCGGCCGAGGCCGAAATATCAACCTGTGTCCCCATATTCTGAATCGTTGCAACACTTTCAGCGGTCTTGACGCTGACAACCTTCTCAGCAGCAACCTTCTCAGCAGCAACCTTCTCAGCAGCAACCTTCTCAGCAGCAACCTTCTCAGCAGCAGCTTTCTCGGCAGCAGCTTTCTCGGCAGCAGCTTTCTCGGCAGCAACCTTCTCAGCAGCAACCT
>JAJRWF010000096.1 GCA_024276905.1 Deltaproteobacteria bacterium | reverse complement strand
GAGCTGAACGAGGCCTGGGCCATGAGTGGTGATGATCCCCGGATCTTACAGCATCTGGGGTTGCTTTATTACGAGACAGACCGAATGTTTGAAGCGGTCGATATCTGGCAACGGGCGATTGCCCTCGATCCCCGAAATGCGGTTCTCGCGGAACGTTTGGCGAAGGCACAGCGGGAACTGCTGGTTGAAAAAGAGCTTGAGCGTGACTACAGTGGACATTTTATTCTCAGTTATGCCGATGATGGCAAGATCGATATCGGCAGTGAGATTCTCGATGCGCTGGAAGAGGCCTATACTTGGGCCGGAGCGAAACTGGGATATTATCCTGAGCGGCAGACCACGGTCATTCTTTATACCCAGCGTCAATTTCACGGCTTGACCGGTTCTCCGGAGTGGTCGGCCGGTCTTTTCGATGGCAAAATCCGTTTGCCGATCGGTGGGCTGCACCAGGTTGATAATCGGGTCAGATCTTTGCTGGCCCATGAATTCATGCATCTGATGGTGCGTGAAATTGCTGGCAACAAGGTTCCCTCCTGGCTGAATGAAGGGCTGGCGGAACTGGCAGGTCGTGAATTGGACAACCCACCGCTTGATCGGCTGAAGGAAGCCCTGTCTGCGCAACGGTTGTTTGCCCTGGCCGATCTTGAAGGGTCGTTCCGTGGGATTAATCGCAAGCGAATCGGCCTGGCCTATGAACAGAGCTATTCTTTTGTGCACTATCTGGTTGATCGTTTCAGCTGGTATCAGATGGCCCAATTGCTCCCCTTGTTCAGGGGCGGGATGACGACATCCGATGCAATAATCCGGGTTTTCGGCGAATACTCGACCGATTTTGCTCTGCTTGAACAGGACTGGCGGCAACAGATTTAAGCCCTGGAGACGTTATTCCTTGGCCCCGGATTTCCCCTTGCCCGAACGCGGACCATCGACTAGACTTCTGCCAACCGTAACCAGCATTCATATTTGTCCTATCTAATCCAGGAGGCCATCTTGACCAACGAGCCCGGAAGTACCCCCTTTCAGGTCGATCTGCGGCGTCATCTGCGTGAACGAGAAGAAGATCGTGACCTTACGCGGGTGATCAGTGAGCTTGCTACCGCCAGTCGCTATATTATCCATTCGATCCGCACCGGAGAACTCGGAGTGGCGGGAACTTCAAACCTCTATGGAGAATCCCAGCTCAAGCTTGATGTGCTGGCCGACCGGATTATTCGTAAGCGGATGACTCATACCGGAGTGATTGCCAGTATCGCCTCCGAGGAAGAGGCTGAAATTCAGGTGATCGATCCGAACGGCAAGTATTCAATTGCTTACGATCCTCTGGACGGCTCATCGCTGGTTGATGTGAATCTCGCTGTGGGAACTATTGTCGGTATCTACAAGGGGAATGATGTTCTCAGGCCGGGCCGTGAGATGGTGGCAGCGCTCTATGTGCTCTATGGACCGCGCTGCACCCTGGTCTATTCGACCGGTAACGGGACCCACGAATTCGCCATGAACGCCCTGATGGAGTACACCCTGGTCCAGGAAGATATCAAGGTCGCCGAACACGGGAATATATATGCCCCGGGGGGCACGCGTAACAAATATTCGCCGGCGGTGGAGGCCTTTGTCAGTCATCTGGAAGATCGGGGCAGCAAGTTGCGTTACAGCGGCGGCTTCGTCCCCGACATTAACCAGGTATTAATCAAGGGGCAGGGGGTTTTCCTCTATCCGCATCTCAGCGATCTTCCCAAGGGTAAGCTGCGGCTGCTTTACGAGCTGAATCCGATGGCCTTTCTGCTCGAACAGGCCGGTGGAGCCGCATCCAATGGTCGTCAGCGAATTCTTGATGTTGAGCCGGAGGGGATTGATCATCGTGAGCCGGTCTTTATCGGCAGCAGGGCCGATGTTGCCAAGGTTGAAGAGTTGATCCGCACCCTTGAAACCTGAAAACAATTGAGAATTGAGGGCGCAATTGCTTACCGGAGATATGTTGTGAGACATCTGGCGCTTTTATTGGTGTTTCTGTTGTTGCCTGTAGTCGTTCAGGCTCGCACTGCGGTGACTCAGCGTGACTGGGCGCTGCAGGTGATCGACAGTCTCGGCTGGTCCTTCGGGTTGCCGGAGAAGCCGACGGATAACGATTTCATCCGGCTACTCAACGGGAACAGGAAATACCGGATTGAGGCCGAAGAAGTTTTTCGCCGGGATGATCGGGTTACGATGATGACCTTTACGTCCTTCGGCAAATACAGTGGTGAAGGCTGGCTCAGCGGAACCAGAGAGCAGACGGAAGTTCATCTGGAATTCAACCTGCCGCACACCGGACGTTACAGGGTGCTGGCCCGGGTTCGCCTTGGCGGGCATCAGCTGAGCTTCGGCCAGCAGACCCTCCTTCTCGATGGGGGCGATCTGTTTACCGATGTTGAAGCGGGATATGTTGATTTACAGGCTGGGCCGCAAGAGGTGCTTCTGCAGCTGCAGCCGAACGGTAGTATCGACTATCTGGAGCTTGTGGCTGAACCGATCGGACCGATTGTGCCAGCGAAGGGTTGGCAGTTCGACAATGAGTTGACCTTCGAGGTTGCGGCTCGCACGGTAGTGCAGGCGTTGAATCTGCAGAAAGCCTTACCCCCGGGGCGGCAGGTTATCAAGCTTGAGGCCGAAAATCTGCCCCGACCGAATGGGGTACAGCCTCAGCACGGAAACAGCAGGGGGAGGGCGAGCGGCGGACGTTATCTGCAGGTCGGAGCGGCCCCGGTCAGGCTCGGTTTTTATGCTGCCAACGTTAGTGGCGGTGTTACGGATCTGGTTCTGCGAGCGGCAGGGAGCAAGCCGATTAAGGTCAAGTTGCCAGGTCATCTTGAAATTCAGAGTCAGTTCAGCCCGCGTTTTGAGGATAATCTGCTCGGAACCTTCTTTATTCCGGAAGGAGAGATGACTGTTGAGGTGATATTGCCCGCTGGAGCTGCTATCGACCGCCTTGAGTTACGCTCCCGCCGTGGTGGCGTGCCCGAGTTGTTGCGGCTGGTCGGCCTTGACGGACTGGGTCGATTGCCGGTGCGCGATATTAACAGTTTGTCGGCCCTGATCGGTCGACTCAAGGAGATGCGCTGAGGTCTGTCGGGGTGTTAGTTGCCTGAGTGACAGTGGGGGGAGGGGGGCGTTTGAATATTGTCGGCATCTGCCTCAGTGCTTATGCTTGCGGGCTGATTCTGGCTTCGTATCTTGAGTTGCCGCTGTTGTCCGTTCTTCTGCCGGGTTTCCTGTTTTTCGGCTCTCTCCTGTTCCTTCGCAGTCGGCGACTGTTTGTTTTTGCTCTCCTGGTTTTTTCGTTCCTGATCGGTCTGCTGCGTTATCCGTTACAGGTTGATCCTGATGCGGGCAGCCGGCAGCTTGACTCACTGGTTGAGCGGAGTCCGGTTCGTCTTGCGGGCAGGGTTCTGACCGTACATGAACGTCAGAACAATGGTCTTGTCGCGGATCTGATGTTGGAGTCGGTCGAATCGGTTGCGCTAGTAGCGCAGCCTCGTTTGCGCCTCTATATTCGCAGCCCCGGCCAATTGTTGCCCGTCGGCAGTCGTGTTGTTTTTCGCAGTCGGGTCAAGCGAACAGGTAACTTCAAAATCCCGGGCGAATTTGATTACATCGGCCATCTGGCTTATCAGCAGATCTGGTATACGGCCTATCTCGCCGATACTCGTGGGCTGGCAATTTTCAACACAAAATCCACCGATCTGATGACAGGGATCGGGGCCCTGCGCCAGGCTGGGCTGAGGGTGCTCAACGACGTTCTTCCGGGTCGTCAGGCTGCTTTGCTCAAGGCGCTGCTGCTGGGAGAGAAGGGCGCTCTCCCCGGGGAGTTGCGTCGACAACTTGCTGCAGGTGGGGTCGCACACCTGTTTGCCATTTCCGGTTTGCACCTGGGTCTGCTGGCGTTGTTGTTCTATGCGTTGCTTAAATATCTGTACAGTCGTTCTCGGGGATTGTTGCTGTGGCAGCCGCCAAAGAGAGTTCTCTGGCCCCCCCTCCTGCTACCGTTATTTCTCTACCTGCTGCTGACGGGCGATGCCCTGGCAACCCGTCGGGCGTTCTATGCCCTTCTGATTGCTGCCGTTCTCTGCCTGACGCGAAGATGTACCGACCCGCTACGCATGCTCTTTTCGTTGGCGTTTCTGTTTTTACTCTTTGAGCCCCTGGCCCTCTGGCAGCCATCTTTTCTGCTTTCGTTCAGTGGTGCGTTCGGGATTTTGTTGTGGCACAAACCGCTGTGCAACCTTTTGCGGTCCATCCCGGGTCTGATTCGCTTTCCGCTCCAGTTATTCGGTATCAGTCTGGCGGCTTTTATTGCGACCTTGCCGGCGACGGTTTTTTTCTTTCATCTTTTTGCGCCGGCTGGCTTGCTAAGTAACCTGGCAGCGATTCCGCTGGTCAGTTTTGCTGCATTACCGCTCGGGTTGGCAGGCTTGCTGCTTTTCCCCTTTGTTCCCTTTGCCGGCACCTTGATGTTGCAGGTTTCGGCGCGGATTCTGGAGCTGGTTGTGGATCTGGCGATGCAAGCAGCCTCCGTTCCGGGGTTTGCTGCCAGATCCTGGTTTCTGTCACTGCCGCAAACTCTGGCAATTCTGTTGGTCTGCCTGGCTTTGCTTGCCGGTTGGCAGAAGAAACGCGCTCTGTTGCTCGGGTTGCCTGCTGTGTTGCTTCTTTCGTTTGTTCCGCCTGTCGCCATGGCTCCCGAGTTGATCCTTTTCAGTGTCGGTCAGGGAGAATCGATGTTGTTACGAACCGAGGGGAAGAATATTTTGATTGATGCCGGTGGTCTGCGAAGTGACAGCTTTGATGTTGGCGAGCGTTTGTTGGCCCCGGCATTGGGGCGCCTGGGAGTTCAGACGCTGGATGCGATCATTCTGACCCATAATCACCCGGATCATAGCGGTGGTCTGGAATATATCATCGGTCATTTTCGGGTGCGGGAATTCTGGAGTACTGCAAAATTGAATGACTTGCGGCCCGGCTTGCGTCAGATTCTGCAGCAGGAGGAAGTGCCAACCCACGCTTATGTCGTTCCCGGATGGAACAGTGTGCACCTTGGTGGATTGCAGAACACTTCACTTTTTGTTGCGCCCCTCCAGGTCGCAGGAGAAAATGATCGTTCACTGTGCTTGTATCTTCCGACTTCAGCAGGAGGTGTGCTGCTGACAGGAGATCTGGAGACCCCAGGTGTCGAAGCCCTGTTGACAAGCAGGCTTCCGGGGCCGGTTGGATTGCTCAAGGCACCCCATCATGGGAGTGCCAACTCTGAACCGGCAAAACTTATCCGACAGCTGCGGCCTGAAGTTGTTGTTGTTTCAGCAGGTTACGATAATGCATATCATTTTCCCTCCAGGCAACTGCTGGATCAGGCCGCCGAGCAAGAGATACCTGTCTGGAGAACTGACCTTGGGGGCAGCATCCGACTGCGGGTCGATGGAGAACTCTGGCGGGTCAATCAGTGGGCAAAAGGGCTTTTTCATTGACAGTTTTCTCTGATCCTGATAGAAATTCTTCTATCATTACGGGAGTTTTATTTCATGGATCAGGCCACGATACTCGTTGTTGACGATGAACTCTTCTTTCGTCAGCTCTACCGCGATCTGCTCAGCGAGACTGGTCATAAGGTCGAGGTTTACGATAATGGTGATGATGCCATTTCACGGATGTCAACGGGTGATGTAGATCTGGTCCTGACTGATATGGTGATGCCGGGACGCTGCGGTCTGGAGGTTCTCCGTGCCGCCCGGGCTCTGGTTGATCCCCCCGAAGTGATCCTTGTCACCGGCCATGCCAGCCTCGAGTCGGCAATCCATGCGCTGAAAAATGGCGCTCGTGATTATCTGGTCAAGCCGTTCAATCCTGAAGAACTCAAACATCTGGTTAAAACCTGCCTCGAACAGCGTCGGCTGCTGAATGAAAATGAACAGTTGCGGCAGCAGATTCAGTTGTTCCAGACCGGTCAATCCCTCTCCTCCCTGATTGAGCTCGATCGCTTGATGCCCCGTGCCGTAGAGGTGTTTCAACGTGAGTTTGGCGGTGGTTACGGAATCAGTTTTCTTCTGGACACGGAGAAGAACATCAGCCTGCAGGGGATGGCGGGTATTGAGCGGAGTTGGGCTGAGCAGCTGCTGTCAGTTTTACAGCCCTGTCTGGCAGAAACTACCAGGCTCAGATGGCTGGGGCCGGATGAATTGTCACAGATCTCGGATGGTCAGCGTAATTTCGATTCTATCTGTGTGCTCCCGTTGCGCAACGAGGGTGAATACAAGGGTGGGCTCGTTTTCGGTGACGGGCCGCTGGCAATGATGGATCAGACCCTGCCGCAGGAACGTCTACATTATCTGGCCGAGCAGGTTGCCCTCGGGTTTGAGAACGCTTGTCGTTATCAGGATGCCCAGGAGTTGATGTACACCGATGATCTCACGGGCCTCTACAATTATCGTTACATGCAGGTGGCGTTGAATCAGGAATCACGGCGTTCGCAACGTTACGGACTCAAGTTTTCACTGGTTTTTATCGATCTGGACAGATTCAAGGGAATCAATGATCGTCACGGGCACCTTGCAGGCAGTACCGCACTTCAGGAAGTGGCAAAGCTGCTACGTGGCTGTGTCCGCGAGGTTGATATTCTCTTTCGTTTCGGTGGTGACGAGTTTGCGGCCTTGCTGGTCGAGACTGATACTGATGCGGCTCGGGTCGTTGCCGAGCGGATCAGGCAAAGTATTGCCGATCATCCTTTCCTGCAGGACCGAGGAAAACCCTGCCGCCTGACGGCGACTGCCGGTTATGCAACCTTTCCCTCCGATGCTCTTGACTGTACTGAACTGCTCGATCTTGCTGATCGTGCCATGTACGACGGCAAGCGGGTGCGCAATGCAATTCGTGGTGTGCAGGAGCTTGGCCACGAATGAAACGGCTGCTGTTTTTTTGCGCTCTGATCCTGTTGTTCGGATCTGTGCTTCCTTGTACAGCTGCCACTGCACAGGTTGATCTTTACCGCAAGGCTCTCACTGCGGACCCCCAGAACCAGACATTGCGTTACCACCTGGGTGTTGCCCTGCTGAATCAGGGGGAAGATCGTCAGGCATTAAGCGCCTTCAGGCGTGTTTATTCTCAACGCGCAGACGATCCTGAAATCAATTTCAATCTTGCACTGGTCTACAGCCGTCTGGAGGATCCGGACAGTGCATTGATTTATCTCGATCAGGCCCGGGCCAGCGGTGCCGGAAATCAACCGGAAATCTACCCGCTGCAGAATGTCTATTTTAACCTGGTGTTGCTTTATGAGCAGTCGGGGCAACTTGGTGATGCCGTGTCGTTGCTGCAGCGACTCTCCAGTGAAAATCCTTCACATCTTGAATATCTGCGGGTCCTTGGTGATTACCAGTTACGGCTTGGCCGGATTGATGAAGCGATCGGCACCTTGGGGCGGTACTTGCAGAAAATGCCTGAGGATAACGAGGTTCGGGAGTACGCTTTTGCGGCTCTTTTCAATCGGGGTCTTGCCGCCTACGAAAAACGGAAGACTGCTGTTGCCAGAAGTGAGTTTTCCCGGGCGTTGCAATTTGTCGACAAAAGCCCGCTGGTTTTTTACTACCTGGCGGTGCTCGATTATCAAGAGGAAAAATACCTGCAGGTTGCCGGTCGTTTGCCACAGATTTTTGCTGCTTTGGGCGATGATCTGAAATCCAGTGCACGGTCAATTCTTTACAACACGGCCCTCTCGCTTAAGCGGCAGGGAGACTATGAAGGGGCGCAACGGGCACTTCTACCGCTGAGTTCGGCAGTGCGACCCAGAGCCAAGGACCTGGCACTCTTGGCCGGGATTCAGTTGCAGTTGGGGGAAAACAGTCAGGCGCGTCAGAACTATCTTCGGGTGTTGCGGGAGGATCCGGGGCATGTTGCGGCTGTTAACGGAATTCAGGCTGCTGAAAAGGGGGCGTTCAATGAAATCATGGATGCTGCAGGTTCTGCCTTCGCAACGGAGAAGCTAACAGCAGTTCGTGGTTATCTTGAGCAGGCCGCCGAGATTTACCCCGAGGACAATCGCTTACGAATTTACCAGGCACGATTGTCACGTGCGACCAGACAGGGTTGGTTGAGGTTTCAACGGCAGGCTGAGCAGTTTGAAGAACAGCAGCGGTACGCTGATGCTCTTGCTGTACTGCGCAAAGGGTTGCGACTTGCGCCGCAGGAATCCCGATTGCTGCGCCAGGAGGCGCGCCTAGTCAAACATCTGTCTGCGCGGATTGAGGAGCTTTATCGCCAGGGAAGGGATCTTTATACGCGTGGCGAATTGCATTCTGCTCGGGCGCGATTAGATCAGCTTGTCGCACTGAGCCCTACGCATCAGGGTGGAAAAGACTATCTGCTGCGGATCGACCAACAACTGCAACGAGAGGCGCAGCAGTTTGTTGACGCTGGAGAGTTCGCCCTGGAACGGGCGAATCTTCTCGAAGCTCGTCGGGCCTTCACGCGTGCTCTTCGTGCCTGGCCGGGCGAGGCGGCTGCGATAGAAGGTTTAAAACGAACAGAGCAGATGCTTGCTTCCCGGGTCGCCGAAACCCTGGTGCAGGCGCGTCGTGCCAGATCAGAAGGACGCTTGTCCGCAGCCCGGAAACTCTTGTCCGCCGGTCAGCAAAAATGGCCGGCAGATGCACTTGACAGGGAACTGGCCGAGATCGAAAGCGAGTTGAGGCGTCGTCAGAAGTCGATTGCCCTGCTTGCGCGGGCCGCAATCAGAAAACAGCAGTTTGTACAGGCGACACAATTACTTGCCCAGGTCAGGCGTCTGAGCCCGGAATCGGGTATTCCGGCGGTTATTGGTGCTGAGTTGAAGGCTGCACGATCTCGCGCCCT
>JAJRWF010000095.1 GCA_024276905.1 Deltaproteobacteria bacterium | reverse complement strand
CTGCTCAACGTGATTCTGACCGGTGCGGTATTGCTCTGGAGGCAGGGATGAGTATCTGGCGCGATGTTAAGGGCACCCTGGAGCCGTTCTGGATCACCCTGCGCAACATGCTGCGCAAACCGGTGACCATTCAGTATCCGGAAGAACGGCCCGAGATTGCACCGCGTTACCGGGGACGTCTGATTCTGACCCGCGATCCCGACGGCCAGGAACGCTGTGTTGCCTGTCACCTGTGTAGCGGGATCTGTCCGGTCGACTGTATCTCAATGCAGGCGACTGAAGGTGAAGACGGCCGCCGTTTTGCTGCCTGGTTCCGGATTAATTTCAGCCGTTGTATCTTCTGTGGACTCTGTACCGAAGCCTGCCCGACCCTGGCGATTCAGGTCACCGGTGATTTTGAACTGGCCAACCGCAATCCGCTGGAGACGGTGTGGGAAAAAGAGGAGCTGCTGGTTGATCACTGCGGTCAGGAGCCCGGTTATAATTTCTATCGCCACGCCGGAATCGGGGTGGCGGCAAAGCGTGGGGAGAACCCCGGTGAAGACAAGCCGGTTGATGTGAAAGATTTGTTACCGTGAGGCTTGGGATGAGAAGGTTTTCCGCCTTACTCCTCACAGCTCACTCCTCACGATCCTGAAGGTGTACGCTAATGGCAACCTGGATCTTCTACATACTTGGCGCGGTGGCGGTGATTGCGACCGCAATGGCGGTGACCCGGCGTAACCCGGTGCATGCGGTCATTTATCTGGTCAACAGCTTCTTTGCCCTGGCGTTGATTTTCTACCTGCTCGGCGCGCCGTTGGTTGCGGCCTGGGAGGTGATCATCTATGCCGGGGCGATCATGGTGCTTTTTCTCTTCATCATCATGATGCTTGAGCTGTCACCCGGTGAAGAGGCTGATCGTCGGGGGCCGGGGGCGCTGCAGTGGCTACCGGTATTGCTGCTCGGCGGAGCACTGCTGGCCTGCACTCTGCTGTTGCTGCAACTCGATCCGGGTGGCGGGCAGGAACTGCCGCAATGGTATGCATCGCCACGAGATTTCGGCTATGCCCTGTTCCACAAGTATGCGCTGGCGGTTGAAGTTGTCTCCTTCCAGTTGCTGTTTGCCGCGGTCGGTGCTTTTTATGTCGGTCGTGCCGATGGTCGTAAAGAAAAAACGGGGGGTGCTGGATGATCGTACCTTTTCACCACCTGCTGATACTGGCGACGCTGCTCTTTCTGCTCGGATTGATGGCTGTGCTGGTGCGCCGTAATTTGATCATGATCCTGATCGGGGTTGAGATCATGCTCAATGCCGCCGGTCTGGTGCTGGTCGGAGCCAGTGCCCTCTGGCAACAGATTGATGGCCAGGTGATGGTGATTTTTCTGATGGCTCTGACTTCGGCCGAGGTTTCAATTTCGCTGGCGATGGTGGTCTACCTGAATCGCCGCAAGAAAACGGTTGATGTGCGTGCTTTTAACGAGTTGAGGGGCTGATGGATTCTCGACTGCTACTCGTACTGATTCTGCTGCCGCTCTGTGGCGGGGTGATCAACGCCTGCTTTGGTTGTCGTTTGCCGCGTCAGATGCGTTCGCTGCTGGCAATCGCCAGTATTGTTGCCAGCTTTGTGGTGACTCTGATCTGCTGGCCGCTGGCGGCTGATGGCGGGACCCAGGTGACACTCTTTACCTGGTTGAAAAGTGCCGGGCTGCAGGCCGATATCGGCCTGCTCTTCGATCCGCTCTCCGCGAGTATGACCCTGATGGTGACCGGAGTTGCCAGTCTGATTCATATCTATGCCGCCGGTTACATGGAACACGAAGAGAATCAGGCGCGTTTCTTTGCCCTGCTCAATCTTTTCGTCTTCGCCATGCTCTGTATTATTCTGGCCGATAACCTGTTGTTGTTGTTTCTCGGCTGGGAAGGAGTTGGGTTCTGCAGCTACGGGTTGATCGGCTTCTGGTATGAAAAGAGCGAAAATGCCCTCGCCGGGCGCAAGGCCTTTATCGTTACCCGTGTCGGTGATCTCTTCTTCACCATTGCCCTGCTGTGGCTGTTTGCCCTACTCGGCACGGTCAACATCGCCGAGATCAACCTGCGGGCGACCGAACTCGATCCGCTGCTGATTACACCGCTGGTGTTGTTGCTGCTCGGTGGTGCCTGCGGCAAGAGTGCCCAGTTGCCATTGATGACCTGGCTGCCTGATGCCATGGCCGGACCGACCCCGGTTTCAGCGCTGATTCATGCTGCAACCATGGTCACTGCCGGGGTTTATCTCCTCTGTCGCCTCTTTCCGCTGGTCTCCCTCTCAACCGTCGGGATGGCAACCATTGCCTGTATCGGGGCCGTGACCGCGCTCTATGCTGCCAGTTGCGCGGTGGCACAGCGTGAAATCAAGCGCGTACTGGCCTATTCGACCATGAGCCAGATCGGCTATATGTTCATGGCCGTTGGTGTCGGCAGTGTAGCGGCGGCAATCAATCATCTGCTGGTCCATGCCTTCTTTAAAGCGTTGCTCTTTATGGGTGCCGGTGCTGTGATTCATTTGGCCGGAGGTGAGAACGATATCTTTAAAATGGGAGGACTGAAGCAGAAGCATCCGTTGCTCTTCTGGCTGTTCCTGGTTGGTATCCTCTGCCTGGCAGGAGCCCCCTTGACGGGTGGTTTCTTCTCCAAGGATGCGATCCTGTTGACTGCTTTCGCGCGTGGCGATGGTCTTTCCGCAGTCCTCTGGGGCGTCGGTGTCTTCACCGCCGGGTTGACTTCTTTCTACAGCTTCCGTGTGCTTTATCTGGTGTTTTTTGGTGAATATCGTGGTCAAAAGTCCGCTCACCACCTTTCCCCTCTGCTGATCTGGACCCTGCCATTGCTTGCGCTGTTGGGGCTGTTCGGCGGGCTGCTCAATTTGCCGCATTTCTATGGGGGCAGTGAGATGCTCAGCCACTGGCTGGGAGCTGCCTCCGCTTTGGAGCTGCCGCTGACGACCGAAATCGGTCTGCTGGTGTTGATGGGCCTCTTTTTTGTTGCCGGCTGGTTCCCTGCGCATCTGCTCTATCGAAATTATAAGGCGGAAGAGGATACCCCCTGGCGACGTTTCCTGCTGGCGGGCTGGCGGTTCGATGCCTTGTACGAGCGGATTCTGCTGCGGCCCTACCGTTTTGTCGCCAATTTCTGTTGGATCGCTGGTGACAAAGGTCTGATTGACGGCGTGGTCGAAGGGATCGGCCGTACCATGCTGCACTGGGGTGGCTATTTCCGCCAGCTGGCGACCGGACAGGTCTCCTTCTATCTGCAGGGATTTGCCTGGGGATTGTTGTTGATGCTCGGTTGGCTGCTGCTCAAGGCTGTGACTTAGAGGCGTGAGGCGTTGGGCGTTGGGCGT
>JAJRWF010000094.1 GCA_024276905.1 Deltaproteobacteria bacterium | reverse complement strand
CTTGAACCCTTACAAGCTCTTTCAAACATCTGCTATTTAGTTTTCAAAGACCAGTTTTTCCGCCTGCCGCCCGGAAGCGACAAGCAAGGAGTCTATGCGAAACAACTCCTGTCTGTCAATCTCTTTTTTATCTTTTTTCGCGATTTTTTGTCGGCTGAAAATCGATTAAAAGAGCGCGCTGCCGCTCCCCGTAAAAAGGAGTGTGTTGAAGCAACGGAGCGCAGTTATACAGAATAGAATCAGGACCGTCAAGCAGTATTTTCAGAAATAATGCTTTTTTCTTCCCCCCGGCGATCTGCCCGGGGGAAAACCGCGCGAGACGTCGCCGCCCTAATGAAAAGTCCTTGCACAGACGGGTAGAAAATGGCCAGCAGCCTCAAGCACAATCACACCACCTCAATGATATAGTAATTCTTCTTGCCCTTCTGTATCAGGATGTATGAGTCGTTGATCAGATCCGCTCCGGTCACCAGGTATTCCTGATCAGTCAGCTTGGCCTTATTCAGACTGAGTCCATTTCCTTTTATTGTCCGGCGCAGGTCCCCCTTAGATGGAAACGCCCCTGTTTCGGTGGCAAGCAACTCCAAGATCGGCACACCGGCAGCAAGCTTGCCACGATCGACCTCAAAGCTCGGCACACCATCAAACACTGCAAGGAAGGTTTCCTTGTCCAGCCTTGACAAGCTTTCGGTCGTGGCCTTGCCGAAAAGAATCTGCGAGGCCTCTACAGCCTTGTCGTATTCCTCTTCGCCATGGACCATACAGGTGACCTCTTTTGCCAGGCGTTTCTGCAAGGGTCGCAAGTGGGGGGCGGCTTCCTGCTCGGCGACCAGAACGGCCACTTCTGCTTTGTCTAAGAGCGTGAAAATCTTAATGTACTTCCCGGCATCGGCATCAGAGACATTGAGCCAGAACTGATAGAATTTGTAGGCTGTGGTCAATTTCGGGTCGAGCCAGACGTTGCCGCTTTCGGTTTTACCGAACTTCCCCCCATCGGCCTTGGTAATGAGTGGACAGGTCAGGGCAAAGGCTTCCCCACCCTCTTTACGACGGATAAGTTCTGTCCCGGTCGTGATATTTCCCCATTGATCCGATCCGCCCATCTGCAACTTGCAGTTCTTCTCGCGGTACAGATGCAGAAAATCGGTCCCCTGAACCAGCTGATAGGTAAATTCGGTGAAAGACAGCCCCATCTTCGCCTCTTCCCCGAGACGTTTTTTGACGCTGTCCTTGGCCATCATGTAGTTGACCGTAATATGTTTTCCAATGTCGCGGATAAATTCCAGGAAACTGAAGTCTTTCATCCAGTCATAATTATTGACCAGCTCGGCGGCATTGGCGGCATCCGATTCAAAATCGAGAAACTTCGCCAGCTGTTGTCTCAAACAAGCCTCATTGTGACGGAGGGTCGGCTCATCGAGCAAGTTGCGCTCCGCCGATTTTCCCGACGGATCACCGATCATCCCGGTCGCTCCACCGACAAGCGCGATCGGTTTATGGCCGGCAAGCTGGAGATGCTTGAGCATCATCACACTGACGAGGTGACCGATATGCAGAGAGTCTGCAGTCGGGTCGATCCCGACGTAGGCTGTCGTCATCTCTTTTTGAAGCTGCTCTTCCGTCCCGGGCATGATGTCGTGGATCATGCCACGCCAGGTCAATTCTTCGACTAAATTCATTTTCAGTACTTATCTGTTAAGTGTGGTTGATCTATCTTTTCCGGATTTCGTCCTTGGCCAGGGGCCAACTGTGCAGTCCGTGTTCCCTCAGGGTTCTTCCTGGATGCGCTCAAGCGCCGCGCAACGACCCGTCTCTTCATCTATAGTCAGCAGAACGGCACACAACAGCGGATCTTTCTTGGCGACCTCAAGCCGCACCGGCATCTGGGTCAGAAAACGCTGCAACGCCGGTTCTTTCTGATTACCGATTACCGCATCCTGCGCACCGGTCATCCCGACATCGGTCAGATAACCGGTTCCAGCGGCCAGAATCCTGTCATCGGCAGTCTGAACATGCGTATGCGTCCCGACCAGAGCCGAAACCCGGCCATCGAGATAATGCCCAAGGGCCTGCTTTTCGCTGGTCGCCTCGGCATGAAAGTCAACCAGGACAATTTTAGCCTGACCGGAGATCTCTTCAAGAATCTGATCGGCGGCCCTGAACGGGCAGTCAAGATTCTTCATGAAGACCCGCCCTTCCAGGTTGATGACCGCGACCGGCAGTCCCGCCGCAGTCTCATAGAGACCGTAACCACGGCCAGGCAGCCCTTGCGGATAATTGTGCGGGCGCAGCAAGCGCTCATCCCAGTCGAGGACTTCAAGGATCTCTTTCTTGTCCCAGATGTGATTGCCCGAGGTCAGCACCTGAGCACCAGCCTTGTAAAGTTCGTCCATAACCGACAGGGTCAGACCATAACCGGCCGCCGCATTCTCGGCATTGACCACCACCAGATCGACCATATGACGGTCGACCAGCGACGACAGTCGCTGTTTCAGGATCTGCCGTCCGGCCTTGCCGACAACATCACCCACAAAGAGAAGTTTCAAGAAAATGCTCCCCAAAAAGCGGCGCTGGGCATTTGGCATTGGACACTGGTAAAGCATTTACCGAAGACCCAAAACCAGGTGCCTGACGCCCGGAATTTACTTAGCATACTCAACGGCGCGGGTTTCACGGATGACATTGACCCGGATCTGGCCGGGATAGGTCATCTCGTCTTCGATCTTACGCGCGATATCCTTGGCCAACACATGGGACTTGGCATCAGACACCTCGTCGCTGGCGACCATAACCCGAATCTCGCGTCCGGCCTGAATTGCAAAACAACCTGTCACACCGTCAAAGGAAGTTCCGATCCCCTCCAGCTCACGCAAGCGCTTGACGTAAGTCTCCAGAGTTTCACGCCGTGCCCCGGGACGCGCTCCCGAGAGGGCATCTGCCGCCTGAACCAGAATTGCCAGAACCGTGTCCGGCTTTTCGTCCTCGTGGTGGGCCGAAATCGCATGAACGATCTTGGCTGACTCACCATACTTACGTGCCAGATCACCACCGTTGACAGCATGGGAACCTTCAAGCTCATGACTGACCGCCTTGCCGATATCGTGCAACAATCCGGCCCGCTTGGCCTGCTTGACATTTACTCCCAGCTCACCAGCCATCATGCCGCACAGAAATGCAACCTCGATCGAGTGCTGCAACACATTCTGGCCATAGGAGGTGCGATACTTGAGCATCCCGAGCAACTTGATGATCTCGGGGTGAATGCCGTGAACCCCGACATCGAAGGTCGATTGCTCCCCGGCCTCACGAATCGCCTCGTCAACCTCGCCCTGGGCCTTTTCAACCAGCTCTTCAATCCGGGCCGGATGAATACGGCCATCGGCGATGAGCCGTTCAAGCGAGATCCGCGCAACCTCACGCCGCACCGGATTGAACCCGGAGATAACCACCGCTTCCGGGGTATCATCAATAATCAGATCGATACCGGTAGCGGCTTCGATCGCCCGGATATTGCGCCCCTCGCGACCGATAATCCGGCCCTTCATTTCATCATTCGGCAAAGGCACAACGCTGACTGTCTTTTCGGCCACATAGTCACCAGCATAGCGCTGAATCGCGACCGCCATAATCATCTTGGCTTTTTTATCAGCAATTTCCCGTGCCTCGTCCTCGATCTGTTTGATACTGCGTGCCGCATCGTGCCGGGCTTCACTCTGCATCGATTCAATCAGTTGCTGCCTGGCCTGCTCACCACTCATGCCGGAAATCTGCTCCAGCTGCTCACGCTGCGCAGCCAGCAACTGGCCCGATTCAATATCCCGTTTACTCAGCTGCCCCTCCAGGGAGCGCAGCTGGTGGTCTTTTTTGTCGAGTTCAGCCAGTCGTGCCTCTTGAGCGTCGGCCTTACGCTCCAGATTCTCCTCTTTCTGTTGCAGGCGATTTTCCTGCACCTGCATTTCCTTTCGCAGTTCGCGCGCTTCGACCTCCCAGTCTGCCTTGGCCTGCAGAACAAGATCCTTAGCCTGAATCGTCGCCTCCTTGACAATCGACTCGGCTTCCTTTTTTGCCTCGGCCGCCAACTGGTCGGCAACCGCCCTGGCGTTGGCAAGCTTCGACTCCGATAGCTTGCGCCGTAAAATCATCCCAATGAAAACCCCGGCCGCCAACGCGGCAAGAACCATCACAACAATCAGAAGTTCCATCTCCACAGCAGATACCTCCTTGCAGAATCTATGGTTAACCCGCCATCAAACTTGCGACGGGGAAAAAATTCTTTCATCTGTTACCAGCAGATCAACCCGCTGGTCGTATTTTTCGTTCGGCAACTGATCCAGAATTTGAAACTCATAGCCGAACCCGATCCGCGTCCCGTCGAAACCGGCTCCCGCGAGTAAGCGATCAAAATAACCGCGACCATAGCCAAGCCGAAAGCCATGCTGATCAAAAGCGACTCCCGGAATCAGCAACAACTCAATCTGCGCAAGGCCAACCTCCCCAGACTGTCGCCCAGGTTCGCCGATCCCGAAACTGCCGGTTCGCAAATCCCCAGGATGGTCAATCTGAAAAAAACGCAGTTCGTCCCCAAACACACGTGGATAACAAACCCGTTTGCCGGCCGCCAGTGCCGCTGCTTGTAAATTGTCCGTTGCAACCTCATTACGAATCGGGCTGTAAAGTGCAAGAGTTTCCGCCTCGTGAAATGTCGCCAAACCAAGCAACCGTGTCTGTGCCGCCGCACTCAGACACTCGGCGACCCGGCCATCAAGCCGTTCACGTTTCCACAACAGGGTCTTTCTGATTGTTCTCTTGTCAAAAGGCAGAGACATCCAGACTCCGAACGTCTCCAGGGCAGGAAGGAAGCAGATCAGGCAGGCAGAGCATAAGCCCCGACAAACATCAGACTTTATTCAGATTTCCCTTGTCTTCGAACCATGGTTCGGTCACATGCGACAGAGGATGGGATCGGTTTGCAAGCATCATATCCAGATCAGGAAATCTGCGGGGCAGTGCCAATAAACCGGCAAGCACCCCGGTGAAGCCGTCCACCTAAGCGGACAGTCTGAGTTTGTTCAGCCTTACACATGTCATTAATACTGCTATGCTATCTTCCAGCCCTGAAGCATCTCAGGGTTATTTCCTACTCCTGCCAGCGGAGTCAGTCATTAAGCGCATTTTCTATTCGCTCAATCAATCCCGCTTCAACCCGCCTCAACTGTTCGTCTTTAGCCGCTTGTCCTGACTCCAGTGCCCGTAGTTCCGCATCAAGAGCCTGGGATCTGCGCTTTTCCTGCAAGTATTCACCGGCCAGATTAAGCATCGCCAGCATAAAACGATCACGGGTATCAACCGAAACCGTTCCGGTCAGCCCTTCCAGTTTGCTCTCAACCAGGGCAGCAGCATCCTGCACCCGAGCAGGATCACCCTGACTGCGCAACAGGTAATCACGTCCCAGCAGTTGCACCCTGACTGTCGCGTTCATGCGCTATTCTCCTGCAGCAACTCAAGGTCAGCAAGCAGTTGCTCGATTTCAGTCAGCAACTCACGTCGCTGGTGCCGCCAGCCTTCCTGCTCGATCAGCAACTGGCGGCAATGCTCCTGAAGTTGCGCATTGCGTTTCAACAGTCGACCGACTGCGTCCTCAAGCTGATTATGGCAGGAAGTACTCACGGGTAACACCTCCATCGAAATTTAGGCTCTCGTACCGGAAAAGTCAAGATTATCGGTCAGTTTTCAAACAGCGCCTCGACAAATCCCTGCGGGCTGAACTCCTGGAGATCGTCGACTCCCTCACCGACACCAACGTAGCGTACCGGCAAACCTAGCTCGCAGGCAATCGCAACCACGATCCCTCCTTTTGCCGTTCCGTCAAGCTTGGTCAATGCGATGCCGTCGACCCCGACCGCCTCATTGAACTGACGCGCCTGGGCCAGGGCATTCTGCCCGGTGGTCGCATCGACAACCAGCAGGGTCTGATGGGGCGCGCCGGGGATTTCGCGTTCAAGCACACGCCGCACCTTCTTCAACTCTTCCATCAGATTGGCCTTGGTGTGCAGCCGTCCGGCGGTATCAAGAATCAGCAGATCGGCTTTGCGCGCTACCGCCGCACGAGCCGCATCAAAAGCCACCGCTGCCGGATCGGCCCCTTCGGCATGACGAATAACATCTACCCCGGCACGTTCTCCCCAGGTCGCCAACTGTTCTGCTGCGGCGGCACGAAAAGTATCCCCGGCACCCAAGACAACCTTGTGGCCCTGACGGACTAAACGATGCGCCAGCTTGCCGATGGTGGTCGTTTTTCCAACCCCGTTGACACCGATAACCATCAGCACAAAGGGGCCCTCGTCTGCCGTTTCGAGGGCCAGAGGTTCAGCCTCGATCAGCAGACGTGACATCTCGTCCATCAGTGCGACTCGCAACTGAGTTGCGTCGCTGAGCTGTTCACTCTTGCTGCGCTTTTCGAGTGCCTGCAACAACGTCCGGGTCGTCAGCAACCCGAGATCGGCGGTAATCAGAACTTCCTCAAGATCCTCAAAAAGATCCTCGTCAATTTTACGCCCGCCGCTGAGCAGGGAATCTATGCGACCAACCAGGGAGGTGCGGGTCTTGGAAATCCCGTGACGGAAACGCTCCAGCAGATTTACCGGTTCGGCTTCGGCTTCGGCTTCGGCTTCGGCTTCGGCTTCGGCTTCGGCTTCGGCAGGCTTCGCCACCCTGTCTGTCTCAGCAAGCCCTTTGTCTCTGCCGCGGGCTGCGATCTTCAGCAGCAGTAAAATAATCAGCAAAGCAATCAGCACCGCGCCGACATAAACAACGGCCAAGGCCGCAACTTTCAACCTATCATCAGGGACGCCGACAACTTGCAGCAACGTCGCCAGGCGGTTCAGCATCTGATCAAACCAGACCATCTTCTTCTACCGGGCCTTTCAGGGAGCAAAGCTGACGATTTTTCAACAATCTGCCAGCGTATCGTTTCAGGAAATATCCAGGCGCAACTGCTCAACACAGCGACGCATTACAAAAGCCGCCTTACCGATCATCACCTGCGGCTCAACGGACAACACTAAAAAATAATCCTCATTTATCGGCGTAATCAGGGTCTTCCCCTGCTCGAAGTGAATCAACACTTCTTCAAGGTCGCCTCCATCAAGGCGCTGCAAGGCTTCTCGCAGTCGGCTGAGGACAATTCCCTTGTGAGCACCAAGTACCTTGATGTCGAAATCATCCAGTCGGGACACCTGATCAACGGCCTCGCCCTCCCAGTCGGCGATAATTGCACCGACCGCTCCGGGAAGTTGATCCAGCATCTCCTGCAATAAATTTTTAAAAGGCATTAACCCCTCTTACTCTTTAACTGGAGAGCACTACCGCCGCAAAGGCGTTACTGCTTCAGATTTAAGATCAGGACGCCGCGGCAACGGGATCACCCTGTGGAAAATCATTCACACGGACCGATACCAACTTTGAGACTCCCGGTTCCTGCATGGTAATTCCATGCATGATGTCGACAGTCGCCATGGTGCGCTTACTGTGAGTGATGATGATAAATTGAGAATTCTGCGACATCTCGGCTACCATCTCGGCAAATCGGTCAATGTTCGCATCATCCAGCGGTGCATCAACCTCATCCAGCATACAAAAAGGGGTCGGCTTGATCAAAAAAAGTGAAAAGATGATCGCGACTGCGGTCAGCGCTTTCTCGCCCCCGGAGAGCAGGTTGACACTCTGCAACTTTTTGCCTGGCGGTTGTACGATAATATCGATGCCGGTTTCAAGTAGATCATTTTCGTCGGTCAGGCGCAACTCAGCTTGACCACCGCGAAACAAACGCGGAAAGACCTGTTGGAATTTCTCATTGACCCGGTCGAAGGTCTCTTTAAAACGGCGGCGGGTCGTCCGGTTAATCTTGCTGATCGCCTTCTGCAGATCGTCAAGTGACTGATTCAGATCATCACGCTGACGAACCAGAAACTCGTAACGTTCTTCAAGCTCACGAAACTCCTCGATGGCGGTCAGATTGACCTCGCCGAGTGCTGAAATTCGTTGTTGCAACTGCCGGAGTTGCAACTGCAGACGTTCAAGCTCTTCCGCGTCCGCTTCTGCGACCTGATGCTCCTCAAGCGCGACATCAAACTTCTCGGCAACCACTTCCCGAATGTGACCAATTTCGACAACCAGCTCCTTTTGCCGCAGTTGCTGCTGACCGACCTCGCGACGCAATTGCTCAGCTTCGGCCCGTACCTGACGTAGATCTTCACGCTGTTGCTCCAGCGTCGCACGTTCTGCTTCGAAGCTTTCACGCGTTTCGCGGATATTCTGCTGGCCAGCTTCACGCCGTGCGATCAGCAACTCCAGCTCAACGCGGAACTTCTCTTCATTTTGCCTGAGCTCAACGATCCGCCCTTCCCCTTCACGGCCCCGCATAGCCAGCTGCTCAAGACGCAG
Organism: Deltaproteobacteria bacterium; assembly: GCA_024276905.1. Classification (GTDB taxonomy): domain Bacteria; phylum Desulfobacterota; class Desulfuromonadia; order Desulfuromonadales; family Geopsychrobacteraceae; genus Geopsychrobacter. The sequence goes on along the minus strand of JAJRWF010000094.1, from coordinate 14,661 downwards.
CTGATGCTCGGCTCGGCTCGCAGCCAATCGCTGCCGGGCCAGCTGCTCACCTTCGCGTTGTTGGCGGCATTCGGCCAGTCGCACCTTCAATACTGTCAGTTGCTCGCGTACCTCTTCGACAGACTCACGCGCCGCCGCCAATTGATCCTGAAGACCTTGACTGTCGGCCTGCAATTGTTGCTGACGGCCCTCAAGGTCATGGCGCTTTTGACCGATCTGTCCCTGTTCATCCAACAGCTGCTGCTTTTCCTCGTCCAGCTGCTCACCCTCAAAACCCAGCAGTTCAAGGCGCTCTCGCAGTCGGACTTGTTCATGCTGCACACGATCAAAGTCTTTCTGCAATTCAAGCTTTCTCAACGCTTGCTGCTGCAGCAGCTGATCAAGATCCTGCAGTGTCTCCTCCTCCTGCTCGCGCTGTTGCTGCAGTTGATGAACCTGTTGTTGCTGGTTTATGAGTTGGCGGTCCAGAGTGACAACCTGCTCTTCCAACTCACCAAGTTCACGTTTTTTCCGCAGCAACCCGGCACCGGCCATGGCCGTCGTTCCCCCGGACAGATCGCCACGCCACCCCAAACAACGGCCACCCGAATCGACGAGCAAGGTTCCCGGCGGCAAAGGCTGTTGCAAATGAGCCATCACATCTTGGACCAGATAGCAACCGGCCAGTAGGGACGCGATCAACTCTGCATGTCCAGCTGCCGGGCTGACCAGCTCAATCAACGGTCGCCCCAAAGAAAAAACAGCGGGTTCCGACTTCGCCACCGGACAGGCAAGAGCCGCCCGCGCCCCACACTGCGACAAACGTTCAAGAAGTTCATCTGCCTGCATGGAACCCGTAACCGGTATCGCCTGCAAGCGTTCCCCGAGAGCAATTTCAATCAGGGTCTCGTGGGCCGGGCCGGCCCGTAGAAGATCCGCGACCACCTGCTTCGGCAGCGAAGACGGTCCGGCAAACAGGGCCTGGACACCATCACTGTAACCATCGAGATTGCTTTCGAGTTCTTCGAGAGATTCCAGGCGTGAACGGGATTTTTCATACAGTTGCCGCTTCTCCAGCAGTTCACCCTCAGCCGAAAGTTGTCGTCCCTTGAGTTGCAGAATGGTTTCGGCGAGAATTTCACGTTCGGACTGCTGATCCGACTGCAAGGCTGCCAGCTTTTCGCTCGCAACAGTCAAATCAGCCTGTTGACGTTCAACTTCGGCCAATTCTTCCTGCAGGCTGAGGACTTCACGACGATTCCGCTGCTGGCGTTCCTCTTCGGCGAGCAACCGGCGTGCTATTTCCTCCTGACGATTACCGAGTCGGCCCACTTCCGAGAGCAAATCCATCTGCTCACGTCTGGCCGCTTCGAGTCGGGCTGCAAAATCCTGTTCAGCAGCCAGGCGCTGCAAAAGGGTTTCCTGCTGAACGTCAACCGCCTCGGCAGTTGTGTCGAGTTCGTCCCCCAAGCGCCTTTCCATTCGTTCCAGTTCAACCGCGTCAGTATCCAGTTGGGTCAATTTCTCCTCAAGCTGACGTTGTTCAACCTCCATCGTCAGCGCCTGCTCACGCAGGTTTTCGACCTGACGTCCAGCCAACAGAATTTCACCCTCAACCCGTTGCACTTCACCACCCAGTGCATAGTCCTGCTCCTGCTTGCGGCTCAACTCCTCCTCGACCCCCAGCAACTGAAGCCGTTTCTCCTCAATCCGTAACTCTCCCGCAGCTAAACGCGACTCGGTCGCCCCCAGAGTCTCACCACGAACATCGAGTCCGGTTTCGAGCTGTTGCAGTTCATCACGCAAAACCCGGAAGCGGTTACCAGCCATACAGATTTCGATCCGCTTGGTTTCACCACGCAATTCACGATACTTCTCTGCCTGCTGCGCCTGCCGTTTGAGGCTGCCGGTCTGGCGGCGAACTTCAGAAACGATATCGCCCAGACGGACCAGATTCTGACGTGTCGCATCCATTTTGCGCTGCGCGGCCTTCTTGCGCGACTTGAACTTGGTCACCCCGGCAGCTTCTTCAATCAATGCCCGCCGCTCTTCGGGGCGCGCACTGACCAGCAGCCCAACCTTCCCCTGTTCAATAATCGAGTAGGCCCTGGCACCGACACCGGTATCCATAAAAAGCTCGGTAATATCGAGCAAACGACAAGGAGTTTTATTGATCAGGTATTCGCTGTCACCATTACGATAGAGACTGCGGGTAACCATGATTTCAGCATAGTCTTGATAGGCTTCGGGACAGAGTTTTTCACTATTATCGAAAACAATTGAAACTTCGGCCATGCCGTGCGGCTTACGCGATTCACTGCCGCCAAAAATGATATCTTCCATTGCCCGACCGCGCAGGTTTCGGGCATTCTGCTCTCCCATGGCCCAACGGATAGCGTCGACAATATTGCTCTTGCCGCAACCATTCGGACCGATAACCCCGGTGATCCGCTGCTGAAAATCGAGCGACACTTTGTCGACAAAAGATTTGAAGCCGATGATATCGACCCGTTTGATTTTCATTTCGGAAAACCCGCCTTGTGGTCAGTCGTGCATCCCCCTCGTACCGCCCGCCGATCGGGCCGCCGTAGAAGGCGGCTCATGTTATCAGCAGGGGCTCGTTGTGTAAAGAATCTATCCTGCGATCGACTCCCGTCTGCGCAGCGCATTATCACAACACTTGTCGCCCCTTGAAATAACCGTTATGATTTACTTTTTACCTGTGTGACGTTTTCAGCTGGCGCGCTGAAAGTTCACCCGTAATCACATCTGTACAACGCTGAAATACGGCAAAAGAGAACAGTCGTCGCTCAGGACTGACCCTGACCGGGGCCGCAGAACAGAACCCGCGCTTCATTAACCATCACCTCAACAGACAATCGGAACCTCGATGACCAGACAGACCACCCACCGCCGCAGCCCGTTGATCAGCATGCTGATCTTTGCCGTCTGCCTGGCCGCAGGTCTGCTGCTGATTGCCCTGCTGCAACTCGATATCGGAGCCTATAAACAGCAACTGGCCGCACATCTGGAACGCGCCCTGAACACCTCGGTCAGACTCGGCGACGCCGAGCTCAGTTTTCACGGCGGAATTGCACTCGACATCCGCAATCTGCAGATCGGTGATAACGACAACTTCAGTCTGCACATCCCGCAATTGACAGCAATTCTCCAACCACTGGGTTTACTGCGCGGCGAAATTATCATCGAACAGATTCTGCTTGACTACCCCAGCCTCAAGTTCAAACTTCCCATTCAGCTGGCCCGCTCTACGCTCAATCTCGACCGTCTTGGCCTGAAGACCCTGCAGATTCGCAAAGGGAGCCTGACCATTTCCTATCCGAAGCAGGAGTCAAAACCGCTACGGGTCGAAAATTTCAACCTGGTTCTGCACGGCCTCGGCAAGGGGCTGGTCAGCCAGCTGGCGGCAACGGCAACCCTGTTTCAGAACAATCAGAACGCCGAGCTGAAGGCTTTTCTTGAGCTGACCCGTCAACACAGCGGGCAACCCTGGCGACAGGGGAACTTGCGCGGAGATCTCGCGCTGAACAATCTGCAGCGTAATTTTCTGCGTCATTGGGGGGCAGACAAACTGCCGAAACAGTTTAATCTCGTTATCGGCGCTGAAGGAATTCCCGCACAAAATGTGCAACTCACCGCATCAATAAATAACAGCAGCAGCAACAAACCTGTCCTCAGCCTGGCCTCAGTCTGGCAGTCTACCGAAACCTTTGACAACTTCAGCAATCTGAAACTCGGACTGATCGGTGTTTCGCTGACCGGCCACCTGCGCCTTGATCGTCGGAATACCGAGTCACAGCTGACGGGACAGATTGCCTTAGGTCGCACCCACCTCAAAACACTGTTGATCGGCACCGACCCACTCCTGGAGGATCTTTCCGGGCAGCTTGAAAAATTGGAAATTTCGATCAAGGGACCTCTTCATGCAACTGCAGAAAACCCTCTTTCTCCCGTACAGACCGTCTATCTGCAAGTTACCGATCTGAGCTATCCCCTTGGTCGCACCCGCCTGTCTGACACCTCAATGATTCTGGAGATGCGCAACGCACAGATCAGTCTCAGCGAGGGCCGGGGAAGGCTCGCCCGGATCCCCTTCCGCTTCAGCGGCACCTCCAGCTTGCTTGGCAACAACCTGCCGGAGATTCTCTTCACCCTGCAGAGCAAGATCGACCCGAATCAGCTGCAGCAGGAGTTGCTCCTGCCCGCCCTTAAGAACCAAAAGTTTTCGGGGGAAATGCCTTTAAGTCTGCACGTCAAAGGCCCGCTGAACCGTTTGATCGCAAAGCTGAAGCTGGACCTGACAGCCACGGATCTTGTTGTCGGCAAACTCCTTTCAAAAAAAGCTGACTCGCCACTTGTTTTTTCTGTGACCGGTCAACTTGAACCGAACCGCCTGATTCTCGACAAGGCAAACCTCAACCTTGGAAATCGACAGTTACAAATTGCAGGCCAGCTGTCCAGAAAAGACCAGGGCTGGGAAGGCGCCCTGCGCCTGGCACCCTTTTCACTTGAGAGCCTGCAGACCATCTCGCCGGTTTTCGAACACTTTAAAATAAAGGGGGAAGTCAACGGCCAGATGATACTCGGCGGTGTCGACAACCTGACCGGTCAGCTGGAGCTCAAGGGTGGCGGAACACACCTGACTCAGCTCATCGGAGATCTCAGCCACACAGAGGGAATTGTCCGTTTCGACTCTGAGGGTCTTGCTTTCAGCAATCTGCGGACACTACTGGGAGAATCACCACTTAAAGTACGTGGAAACTTGAGTAACTGGAAAAAACCGCAGCTCAGGTTGCATGTGACCGGCAAAAAGGTCCGAGCCCAAGACCTGATTTTCAATAACCGACAGATGATGTTGCAGGATCTGGATGGCCGGTTATTAATCAATGCCGACGGCATTGCTTTTGATCCGGTCCATGTCACTGTTGAGAAGAAAACCACCGCCATCGTAACAGGGCAGATACACGGCTATCACAACCCGCGGACTACACTTGAAGTCAGTTCCGAGGATGCGGATATCCTCGATATCATCCGACTGTTCAGTGGTCCGCACAAATTGTCCCAGGCTCAGAGCACCCATAGCAAAGCGACCCTGACTCTCAAGGCCCGGGTCAAAAGCGGCAAACTGGGGAGTTTTTATTTTGAAAATGCTCGGGGAACGATCAACGACCACAATAATGTGTTCACGCTCTTTCCCCTCAATTTCGACCTGGGCCAAGGAAGTGCGATCGGCCGGGTCGAATTCGACAGATCACGCAACAATCTGTTGAAAATATCGGGCCACGCAAAAAACTGCGATGCCGACCGAGTCTACGAAATGTTGTTCGAAAAAAGTGGGATTTTCAGAGGAACACTGAGTGGCGATTTCTATATCGAAGGCGAAGAAATCGGTGAACAATTCTGGAAGACATCCCATGGCGGCGGACACTTGCAGATCGAAAAGGGCGCAATGCGTGAGCTGAAAGGCTTCGCGCAAATTTTCAGTCTGCTCAACGTCTCACAACTGTTCAAATTCCGGCTGCCTGACATGGACAAGGAAGGGCTTCCATTTTCACATCTGGAAGCCAGCGCCCGAATGACCGAGGGCGTTCTCAGTTTTGACAACTTTCGCATCACCAGTCCGGCGATCAATATTTCTGCGGTCGGAGAAATTGATACGCTGCAGAAAACCATCGACAGCACCGTCGGGATAAAGCCCTTACGGACCGTGGATATCATCCTCAGCCGGGTTCCCCTTTTCGGCTGGGTCCTGACCGGCAAGGAGGAGGCACTGATTACCGCCCTCTTCACCCTGAAAGGCCCGGTCGAAAATCCAAAGGTTGCCGCCGCACCCGCTTCATCTGTCGCCAAAACCGCCCTCGGCATTATCGGTCGCGCATTGAGTCTGCCGTTCCGGTTGCTCCGAAAAACAGGGGAACTGCTTACGACACCCCCACGTCCCGGAGAGACTCCTCCCCCCCTGGAAGAGCTGGACGATTACTGACAGCTACGGCAGCTGGCAGGTCAAATCTTGTCACCGACATAAACTGTTGAGATCCCGAAGGTCAGATCCGTATAACTTACTGCGGAAAAACCCGCCTCCTTCATCAGCGCACAAAACCTCTCCTGGGCCGGAAATTCCAGAACAGAATCGGGCAGATACTGATACGCACTACGTTGCGAGAAGAGACCACCGATCGCTGGAAGCAGACGTCGGAAATAAAAATTGTAGAGACTGCGAAACAGCCGACTGCGTGGATTGGAAAATTCGAGGATGACTGCTCGGCCGCCAGGCTTAAGGATCCGCACCATTTCACGCAAACCCTGTTCACGATCTACAACATTGCGAATTCCGAAGGCAATCGTAATCGCATCAAAACTGCTATCCTGATGCGGTATCTCCTCACAGGGTGCATTCACCAGCATGATCCGTCGACCCAAAGGTGACTGGTTCAGTTTTTTCTGGCCCTGTACCAACATCCCTTGAGTAAAATCTTCCCCGACAATCTGTACCGAAGAATCGGTCCGCGCGGCGATTTCAAGCGCAACATCGCAGGTCCCGGTCGCAATATCGAGCACGCGGCCACCTGCGGGGACTTGCAGCTGACTGACGGCAAAACGCCGCCAACGGCGGTCAATCCCGAAAGAAAGCAATCGATTGAGCAGATCGTAACGGGGTGCTATGGTATCGAACATCTTACGGACACCACGCCCCTTGTCGGAAAGTTCGAACATAAGATTCTCCTGACAAGCCAACAGAAACGGCCTGTTTTCTACCACAGGCAGAGGTTACAGGCCACAAAAAGATCATGACTCTCCCCACTGAACAGAACAAATTACCGTTACTGGTCACTGCCGCGATAATCATTGAACAAGGCAGAGTTCTCATCACGCGCCGTCCTGCACGTAAACCGCACGGAGGATTATGGGAGTTCCCCGGCGGAAAGATCAACCCGGGAGAATCTCCGGTCGAGGCGCTACAAAGAGAGCTGCAGGAAGAACTGGCCCTCGATATCTGCGTCGAGCAGGTTTTTGATGTTCTCTTTTACCGTTACGACTGGGGACCTGTCTTGATACTGGCCTACACCTGCACCAGAAATGGCGGCACGCCCCGCAACCTTGAAGTCAGTGAACACCGCTGGGTCACCCCGGCAGACCTCAGCCAGTTCGAACTTCTTGCTGCCGATCAGCCCCTGATTGCCAAGCTTCTGGAACCCACTTAAGCAAGCCCCCCAGACGACCCGACTCGCCACTTCAATAACAAAAGAGGTCGCTGCGCTGCTATAACAGGAGACCAGCCACATAAAATCTTATCAGGAAACAGAAACGGTAGTTCATACAAAAAAACCATCGACCGGAAGACGGCCGATGGTTTCAATTGTTACCACAATGATCATAAATATCCTCCAACAATTCACTGTCGGCAGAAAAATATCGCTATAACAATTTTAAATTATGTCACAATCTCCCCCGGCAAAAGGACAGAATCTCATGTTGACCGCAAAGGGTCGGAAGATTCAATAAAACGCATACATCATCCTAACCTCTTGATTTCACGAGTCTGAACCAGCCCTCACGAACTCCAACAATATTTTGTTGACAAAAATAAAACGCTGTATTAGTTTCTAGCGGAGACAGAGCCGTGAACACCCGTTCTATATGAGTCGACGACACGACCCGCGATAAGGAGCTGCCGGTTGCCACCCCGCCAGAAAGAGTCATATTCGATCCAATCGGTTGACAATGCTCTGGACGTACTTGAGGCGCTCTGTGAAGAAGGGGAAGAGGTTCGCATCTCGCAACTCAGCCAGCGGCTCGGCATGAATAAAACCAGCATCTTTCGCCTGCTGGCAACGTTTGAAAATCGCGGTTATGTCGAAAAAGAACAGGAATCCGGCAAATATCGCCTCGGCCTGTCGGCTTACGAGATGGGGCAGAAGTTTCTCTCGCGCATGGGGCTGCTGCGCAAGGCCAAACCGGTTATCGAACGCCTGGCCCGGGAATGCAACGAAGCGCTCTACCTGGCGGTACCGCGGGCCAACGAAATTCTGATGATCGACATGGTTGATACCATGCAACAGGTAAAAATTATACCGCTGGTCGGCAATCGTTACCCGATCACCGGGCCATCGGCCGGCCGGGTCATACTGGCCCACAGCGAAACACACTACAGAAAGTGCAGCCTCGACGGCCTTGCGGCACTCGAGGCTGAGCTGCCACGGATTCGCGAGGCGGGAGGCAGTTCAGACTGCGGCGTGCTTGGCGACGGAATCGTCTCACTTGCAACACCACTTATCGATGCCCAGGGCGAAGTCCCCGGCAGTTTATGCATGGTCGGACCGGAGTTTCGCCTGACCAGTGAAAAGATCAACAGCACCCTGTTGCCACGTCTGATCGAAACCGGAGTTGTCATCTCGTCAAAACTGGGCTACGTCGGACACTTTATCAGCAAGGATGCTTACAGATAAATGATCACTATTTAATATTATGCGAAAGGAGGCAGTAAGTAACATCAGGCTGACCACTGGTCCGGCACTTTGACCGGCCAAATCTATTCATGTAAGGGTTTTTTGTTCGCTCGTAATTAATCTAAAAACGAGAAGAGAGAGAGGAGGCTTTATGCAACACGATAGCGAAGGATATTGGAAAGCGACTCTGGGTCTGATCAGAAACGTGCTGATCGTCTGGTTCGTCGTGTCTTATGGCTTCGGCATTCTGCTGGCGCCAGCGCTCAACAACATCCACATTGGTGGGTATCCGCTGGGTTTCTGGTTCGCACAACAGGGTTCAATGTATATTTTCGTGGCGCTCATCTTCATCTACGCCAAGCTGATGGGCAACATCGATAAAAAATTCGACGTTCACGAAGATTAAGGGAGGAATACTGACATGAGTCTTCAGGCAACAACTTATCTATTTGTAGGGTTGAGCTTCGCGCTCTATATCGGCATCGCCATTTGGGCCCGTGCGGGCAGCACCAAAGAGTTCTATGCCGCCGGTGGTAATGTCCACCCGGTTCTGAACGGTATGGCTACCGGCGCTGACTGGATGTCGGCCGCATCCTTTATCTCAATGGCCGGCCTGATCGCCGCCATGGGTTATGGCGGAGCGCTGTTCCTGATGGGTTGGACCGGTGGTTACGTTCTTCTTGCCATGCTGCTGGCCCCCTACCTGCGTAAGTTCGGTAAATTTACCGTTCCGCAGTTCTTCGGAACCCGTTACTACTCCAAGGGTGCCAGTACGGTCGGCGTGTTCTGCCTTCTGGCAGCATCACTGACCTATATCATCGGTCAGATGACCGGTGTCGGGGTTGCGTTCTCACGCTTCCTCGGTGTTTCCAACTCGACCGGTATCTTTATCGGAATGGGCATCGTTTTCATGTACGCTGTTTTCGGCGGCATGAAAGGGATCACCTACACCCAGGTCGCTCAGTACTGCGTGCTGATTCTTGCCTACACCGTGCCGGCGATCTTTATCTCGCTGCACCTGACTGGCAACCCGTTGCCGCAACTCGGCCTCGGTTCCGACATGGCCGGCACCAGCGTCAGCCTGCTGCACAAACTGGACCTGATCTCTCAGGATCTTGGTTTTGCGCAGTACACCACCAGTACCCGTCTGAGCACGCTGAACATGTTCGTCTACACCGTGTCGCTGATGATCGGTACTGCTGGTCTGCCGCACGTCATCATGCGTTTCTTCACCGTTCCGACGGTTAAGGATGCACGTTCCTCCGCCGGTTGGGCACTGGTCTTCATTGCCATCCTCTACACCACCGCTCCGGCCGTGGCTGCAATGGCTAAAATGAACCTGCTCACCACCGTTAACCCGCAAATCATGACCGACAGCAACGTTTTTGCTCCGGATGCCCAGATCAAGTACGATGAGCGTCCCGACTGGATGAAGCGCTGGGAAGTCACCGGCCTGCTCAAGTTTAACGACAAGAACGGTGACGGCCGCATTCAGTACTACAACAGCAAATCCAAGGATGCTGACTTCAAAGCCAAGGCTGCAGCTGCTGGCTGGAAGGGCAACGAGCTGAGCGTTAACCGCGACATCATGGTTCTCGCCAACCCCGAGATCGCCCTGCTGCCAAACTGGGTTATTGCCCTGGTTGCAGCTGGTGGCCTCGCCGCGGCACTCTCGACGGCAGCCGGTCTGTTGCTCGCGATTTCTTCCGCGATCTCGCATGACCTGCTCAAAGAGAAGTTCATGCCTGACCTGACCGAAAAAGGTGAACTGATGGCCGGTAAAATTTCCATGGCCATTGCTATCATGGTTGCCGGTTATCTCGGCCTGAACCCGCCGGGATTCGCTGCCGGTACCGTGGCAATCGCCTTCGGTCTGGCCGCCAGTTCCATCTTCCCCGCGCTGATGATGGGTATCTTCAGCAAGACCATGAACAAACAGGGCGCCATCGCCGGTATGCTTGCCGGTATCGGTGTCACCATGTTCTACGTCTTCGCCCACAAGGGGATCTTCTTCATCAAGGGGACTGCCTTTGTTGACTCCGTTGGCGGTCCGAACTTCTTCCTCGGTATTGAGCCGAATGCCTTCGGCGCCATTGGTGCGGTTGTCAACTTCGCAGTCGCCTTCGCAGTCAAGAACATGACTGAGCCGGTACCTGCTGAAATTGCACAGATGGTCGAGGATGTCCGTATTCCGAAGGGCTCTAAAGCCGTTGACGGTGCGCACTAATCGATAAATTCGATTGTTGATCTGGGCTGTTATTGCCCAACCGACCCCGCCAGCTGAGCTGGCGGGGTTTTTTTTCAATATCAACTTGCCCACTACCGGAATGATCGGGTACAAACAGAGATTCATTTTTTTAGTCCCCGGTGCAACTACTGCACTCTCAACAGGAGTATTTGATGGTTTTTGATATCAGCATTGCAATGACCTGGATTCTTTTTCTGGCTCTCTTCCCGATGACTTTCATCTGGCTGCGCCGCGCATGGAGAATCTTCAAGAAAAAGGATTATTCCGAAGTTGCCCTGAAACGCGGTGAGTCGCCACCACATCCTGAAAAGTGGGCAACCCTGACCGGCCTGACCAACCTGATTGCCGGAGGTGTTGCACTCGCCGCCATCGTTGGTGTTGCTTTAGCCCTGTTACCCTATAAGACGTGGAGTGCCATGGCGGGAATGACTCTCTGGGGGAAAATTTTCGCTGATTTCATTATCAGCCGCCAGGCCCACCCTTTTACTCCGAGCAAAAAGAAAAAAACTCCGAAAAAAGAATGAACCGAGTCTAAAGCTCATAATCATGACCCGCAGTTCACCGGTCCCGTGCTTTTTTGTTATCATTTTCGTTAATCAGGGTGCAGAGCCTTTCTCGCCGAAAGACTCATGCTGCCCCCTTGAAGGAAACCATGACGAAGGAAAATGGCAATGGGACTGAGTAGAACGCTGCGCGAAACAGAGCCTTTCAATCAACTCCCTGAAGACTGTTTTGCCGAATTCATGCAAGCGGCAGTGATCAGGAAGTTTCCTCCCCATACCCATATTTTCAACCAGCACGATCCGCCAACCGGTTTTTTGTATGTGATCAAGGAAGGGCTGATCGAAATCGTCGCCACCACTCCGGGCGGCACCGAAATGGTTGTCGATTACCGTAAAGAGGGTGCTTTTTTCGGCGGCACACCGGTCTTTACCAACGAAAACTACACGGCAGGAGCCCGTACAGTTAAACAGACTGAATGTTATCTGATCCCGGCGGATATCCTGACCCGGACGGCCAGAAACTACCCCCATATTACCGAATTCTTCAACCGGGCAATTCTCTCACGGGTTCGCAATCTTTACTCTGACATCGTCAGTGATCATGGCAAGAAAAACCCGGGCCAGATGGAGGCCTACCCCTTTCAGAAACGACTCTCTGAGATCATGTCATCCCCGGTTGAGACCTGCCGCTCCTCGACCCCGGTGAAAGATCTCGCAAAACAACTGGCGGCACGCGGTATCAGTGCCATTCTGGTCTGTGACAGTAAGGAGCAGATTCTGGGCATAGTCACCGAGCGAGATCTGGTCTCTAAGGTGTTGGCCCGTGAAGCAGTCGATCCCGAACAGACCACCGCAAAAGATATTATGACTGCCGACCCTTTCACCATGGCACCGGACACCTACATGTATGAAGCCACCAGCTTCATGATGGCGCACAAAATCAAGCATATGCCGATCCTCGCAGATAATGAGCTCATCGGAATTGTCTCGCTACGCGATCTGATGCGTTTCCGCAGTCAGAAATCGATGCTGCTGGTCGGCAACATCAAAGACGCCGAAACCATCGATGAACTGGCAAAAGCCAGGGCTGAAATGGTCAAGGTTGCCCGGGCACTGATGGGAGAATCGCGCTCGCCATTCGAAACGATGGAAATCATCTCCTATATCCACCACTGCATCCTTAAGCGCGGCTATGACATTGTCTATGAGCAAATACTGCAAGAAGGGGTTACCCCCCCGGATATCAATTTCTGTTTCATCATCATGGGCAGCGGCGGGCGCAAGGAAATGCTCCTCGGACCGGATCAGGACAATGGCTTCATCTATGAAAACTATCCCGATGAGAACCATGACAAAATCGAAAAATTCTTTGATTTTTTCGGAGAACGACTGGTCGATGCCTACGCAACTATCGGCTATCCTCGTTGCAATGGTGGCGTCATGAGCAACAATCCCTTCTGGCGTGGACGCCTCAAAGACTGGCACGCGCGCGTCTATGACTGGGTCCACACGCCGGAACCGAAGAAGGTCATGTACTCGACCATCTTTTTCGATTTCATGCCTCTGGCCGGTGACGCATCTCTTTGTCAGGACCTGCGTGATATCGTCTATAAACAGATTCGCGAATTTCCGTTATTTCTCTACTACATGATGGAACAGGACTTCAAACACAAGGTACCGCTCGGTATTCTCGGACGTTTCACGGTGGAACGAAACAAAGAGCATAAAGGGATGTTGTCACTCAAGCAGGCCGGCAGTATCTTTATTGTCGACTGCATCCGCATGTATCTGCTTGAGCATCAACTCGACGGAGTCACCACCGTTGAACGCCTCGACCGCCTGGTGGAGACCAAGATCTTCAACCCGGATACCGCTGAACATATCAAGGCTGCTCTCGAAGCGTTTACTTTCCTGCGCTTGCGGAATGAAATCAACCTGATCGACCAGGGCAGATTCCCCTCTCACTATATCGATCCCTATGCCCTGACCAAAAACGAACAGGATCTGCTCAAGGAGGCTTTTCGTGCTGCCAGCAAACTGCAGGATTCTGCACGACGTCACTTCAATGTCGGGTGAAAACCTGTCTCCCCCTTGAGCGTTGACAGCAATAAATCCACGTGTAAAAATCAACATGCTTTGATCTTGTCCCTGATCTGATTTTCATTTCGACAGATCACCCCCGGGCACAACCCTCTACGACACCCATATCACGGGAGACAATCCAAAGATGACGAAAAAGCAGAGAGTCCACGTTAATTTCTTTGCCCCGTCAACTGACGGCATGAAAGCGGAAACCTCGGTCGCAAAAACCATCATTGTTCTCTGGTTTCTGCTCAGTTACGGCATCCCGGTCCTGATCTGGCTGGCGGGTCTGTCCGACCCCAACGGGCTGGGGGAGTCATTTATCACCAATGCCCGCTTCCTTGGGTTCCCGCTGCACTATTGGCTGCTTGCACAAGGTTGCACTATGGGCTATATCCTGCTCTGCAAGTTTTATTGTATTTTATGGGATGCTAAAAATACTCAGTTGCATAAATCCTGAATCCGCCGGCTCTTGTCTCCAAGAATGGATTGACCTCATGAGAAAATATCTTCCGCTTACACTTTTGACGATACTCCTGCTGCTGCTCGCCACGTCCCTGGCTTTCGCCGCCGCCGGTGAAGAGATCTATCAGGTCAAGCAGGGATTTAAACTGGTACCGGCCATCATCATGGTTGCTCTGCTCTGTATTTACATCGGGGTCGGTTTCCTGTCGAAAGTTTCGAGCACCTCAGGCTACTGGGTCGCCGGTCAGGGGATCGTAAAACTCGGTAACGGTGCGGCCATCGCCTCGGACTGGATGTCGGCCGCCTCCTTTATGGGCGTCGCCGGATTGCTCTACCTCAAAGGCTGGTTCGGGCTCGGCTATATCATTGGCTGGACTGGCGGCTATGTCCTGCTGCTGTGTCTGATTGCTGCCCAGATTCGCCGCTTCGGAAAATACACCATTCCCGAATTTCTCGGTGACCGCTATAACAGTCATGGCGTGCGCCTGATTGCTGCCAGCGTCACGGTCATCATCGCGATTACCTATTCAACCGCCCAGTTCAAAGGCATCGGCCTGATCTGCGGCTGGATTTTCGGTATGGACTACAAGGCCAGCGTCTTTTTTGCCGCCGGTGTCGTCTGCTCCTACATGTTGATTTCCGGAATGTCCGGTGTCACCCGCAATCAGCAGATCCAGTACGTGGTTTTAATTTCGGCGTTTCTGATTCCACTCTGGGTCCTGCTGCGCAAAGCCGGAGGCAGCGGCATTCTGCCACAGCTTGAATACGGCAATATCCTCTCCAATCTCATGGAAGGACAGACCGCTGCGGGCCAACTCGCTCCGGAAGCGACCAGCGCCCTCAGAAATGCCTACCTACCCTGGGGCAAAGGGGATTTTTACCACTTTATTGCCCTGGTCTTCACCTTGATGGTCGG
>JAJRWF010000093.1 GCA_024276905.1 Deltaproteobacteria bacterium | reverse complement strand
CCGGAGGTCTCGCCCGGAGCGCCAAGGGCCTTACCACTGAAATAACGCCCATCCGCAAGTGCAAGTATAGCTTTCATCGATTCCTCATACTTTCAAATTACCTGAAGTTCTTGTATGTAACGTGCTGTTTAATAGTACTTATCTTTCAAAGACAATATTCCCGGCCAACAGGGTTTTCATTGTTGTGCCCTGCATTTTTCGACCTGCGAACGGAGTATTCCTGCTTTTGGAGTGGAGCTGCTCAGGAACAAGTTCCCACTCCAGATCGGGATTGATCAAGGCAATGTCCGCAAAGGCGCCTCGACTCAGGGTGCCCCGATCGATGCCGATAACCCTTGCCGGCTGACAGGTCATTAGCGCAATTGCCCGGTTGAGATCAATCACATTCTCTTTAACCAGTTGCAGGGTCAATGGCAGCAGGGTTTCCAGGCCGACGATGCCATTCATGGCAATGGCAAACTCAACATTTTTCTCGTCAATATGGTGCGGTGCATGGTCAGTGGCGATGGCGTCAATGGTTCCGTCCGCCAGCCCAGCCCGGACAGCGTCACGGTCCTGCTGTGAACGCAAAGGCGGATTCATTTTGGCGTTAGTGTCGTAGCCACGGACCGCTTCGTCGGTCAGGGTAAAATGATGGGGAGTTGCCTCACAAGTGACCCGCACCCCTCGTGCCTTGGCCTGACGTACCAGTTCGACGCTTCCTCTGGTTGAAACATGGGCCATGTGCAGGCGCCCGCCTGTAAACTCGGCAAGCATAATATCACGCGCAGTCATCGCGTCCTCAGCGACCCAGGGGATGCCCTTAAGTCCCAGTTCTGTGGCAACCGGCCCCTCATTCATTACGCCGCTGCCGACCAGGGAGAGGTCTTCGGCGTGCGAAATGATCGGCGCATCGAAAGTATCCGCATATTCCAGACCGCGGCGCATCAGTTCACTACTGACCACGGGAACACCATCATCGGAAAAAGCGACGCAGCCCCCCTCCTTGAGCTCGCCCATTTCAGAGAGGGTTTCCCCTTTGAGCCCCTTGGTGATGCTGCCGATCGGGAAAACGTTGGCACTCCCCTGCTCCTGAGCCTTGGTGATGATGTAGCGACAGATGGCCAGATTATCGATAATCGGGCTGGTATTCGGCATGCAAGCCAGAGACGTAACTCCACCGGCGGCCGCAGCCCGGGTTCCACTGATGACATCCTCCTTGTATTCAAGGCCCGGATCACGCAGGTGAACGTGAATATCGACCAGACCCGGAGTCACCAGGAGACCACTGGCGTCAATAACCTCAGCGTCGGCTACCGCAAGAGCATGGCCGAGCTCAACGATTCTGCCATCCTCAATCAGCAGATCGAGTTCAGCGTCGATATTATTTGCCGGGTCAATAACCCGACCATTTTTAATCAGAATGCCGCTCATAGATCGCTCCTTCATCTTTTCAATCTTCACTTTGTTGTTCGCCGCCGGCAGCCAGATAGAGCAGTGCCATGCGTACCGCCACCCCGTTTTCAACCTGATCGAGAATGACATTCTGCGGCCCGTCGGCAACTGCCGTGGAAATTTCAACGCCACGATTCATCGGACCGGGATGCATGACAATGGCATCGGGTTTTGCCAGCTTGAGATTGGTTTCATTGAGTCCGAAATAACGCGCATACTCACGTAACGATGGAATCAGGGTCTTACCCTGTCGTTCGCGCTGAATACGCAGCATCATCACGACATCGGCATCAGTGAGTGCCTCCGTGAGGCCTGAGACCAGTCGGCAACCCAAGCGTTCGAGACCGGGGGGCAACATGGTTTTTGGCCCACAGATCAGGACTTCTGCACCCAGCTTGTTAAGGCAGTCGATATTGGAGCGCACCACCCGACTGTGTGTAATATCGCCGATGATCGCAACCTTGAGGCCAGATATTTCCCCCTTGTGCTGACGGATAGTGAAGGCATCCAGCAGGGCCTGACTGGGATGCTCATGGGTCCCATCACCAGCGTTGACAACTGAACAATCGAGTCGAGCGGCCAGGTACTCACTGGAACCACTTGCACCATGCCGCATGACGATAATATCCGGATGCATCGACTCAATATTGCGCGCCGTGTCTTCCAGGGTTTCTCCCTTGACCACAGAAGAGGAAGAACCACTGATATTGACTGTATCAGCCGACAATCGTTTGCCAGCAATCTCGAAAGACGTCCTGGTGCGGGTACTGGCCTCAAAAAAGAGGTTGATAATGGTTTTCCCGCGCAAGGTCGGAACCTTCTTTATTTTGCGGGTATTGATTTCCTTGAAGCTTTCAGCTGTATCAAGGATAAAGTTCAACTCATCTGCGTTGAACTGTTTGATACCCAATACATGACGATGTGAAAAATTCATCATATCCTCCAGAACTCAGACATCACTTGAACAGGCTGACCCCGACGGGGATATGCTGTTCATCAAAATCAACTTCAATCTGTTCGTCGCGTGCCGTCGGCAGGTTCCGGCCGATATAATCAGGGCGAATCGGCAATTCGCGATGACCGCGATCAATCAGAATCGCAAGCTGGATGTTACGCGGCCGCCCGAGATCGATCAGAGCATCCATTGCCGCCCGGATGGTCCGGCCGGTAAAGAGCACATCGTCAACCAGAACGACTCTGCGGTCTCCCAGCGGAAAACGAATGTCGGTCTGGCCCATGGCCAGATCATTACGACTGCCGAGGTCATCACGATACATGGTGATATCGATCGTCCCGAGTGGCACCTTGATCCCTTCGATTTCGGCAATTTTCTGTTGCAGCTGTGCTGCCAGATAATCACCACCGGTGCGGATCCCGATCAATACCAGGTCATCGGTGCCCTTGTTGCGTTCGAGAATCTCGTGAGCAATCCGCATCAAGGCCCTTTGAACAGCGGTGTTGTCGAGAATCTCGGTTATTTCTTTTGTCATTTCCGACCTCCGGGGAAGTATTACGACATCAAGGTTGAACCTGTCAGATGCTCACGGATCCAGGACAAAAAAAAGTACCTGATGCACCGAGAGGGTGCACAGGTACTTATTGGCTGTATGCGTTGTTTGTTTCATTTTTTGTCCCTTGCTGATCTCTCGGACCGGCTTAAAGGGTTATTGTTTTTCAGTCGGGGAACACTAGCAATGAAAGTCATTCCAAGTCAATAGCAATCGCCCGAAACACAAGCAAAACGTTATCAGTTGATAAGACGACCGATACGCTCCCAGCGAACCTTGCCTAAAAGTTCGGCTTGAGAATTCCAGGACCAGTATTTGATAAAAGCCATCCCCTTGATTTTTTTCTCAGGGACAAAACCCCAGAAACGGCTATCGAAAGAGTAGTCACGGTTGTCACCCATGACGAAATATTTGCCCTTGGGAACGAATATCGGACCGGTAAAATCTCTCGGACTGGCAACGGCGTGAACCAGTTGAGAGTCTTTGTGCACGGCCTGGGGAATATCGAACAAATTCCCATTGATAAAAACCTGCTTTTTGCGGATTTCAATCTTGTCGCCCGGTTCGCCGATTACCCGTTTGATGAAATCACGACGACTGAAGTAGGGTTTGTTCTCGTCTCCCGGGAACTCAAAAACGATAACATCGCCCCGTTGCGGGTGACGGATGGTAAGGAATCGTTGGTCGGAAAACGGCAGGTGGGTTCCATAGATAAATTTATTGACCAGCAGATGGTCACCGATCAACAGCGTATCAAGCATCGACCCGGAAGGGATCTTGAACGCCTGAAAAAGAAAGGTACGGATGATCAAAGCGAGTACAACAGCAACAATCAGCGCTTCTGACCACTCACGATACCAGGGTTTTTTACTGGCAGCATCGAGATGTTTCTTTCTGAAAAAATCCATGGGCTTACTCTTTTATTTTGAGAATGGCAAGAAAAGCGTCTTGTGGAAGTTCGACGCTACCGACCTGTTTCATCCGCTTTTTCCCGGCTTTCTGTTTTTCCAACAACTTGCGTTTACGCGTAATGTCACCGCCGTAGCATTTGGCGGTGACATCCTTGCGCAGTGCCTTGACCGTCTGACGCGCAATGACTTTACTGCCGATTGCGGCCTGGATGGCAACTTCATACTGCTGCCGCGGGATAAATTCTTTCATTTTGGCGACCAGTTCGCGGCCACGAAACTGGGCCTTGTCGCGGTGTACAATCAGCGACAGCGCATCAACAACCTCCCCGTTTATCAGCACATTCAGCCGGACCAGTTCACTTTTGCGGTAATCGAGAGGTTCGTAATCGAGTGAAGCATAACCGCGTGTAATCGATTTAAGACGATCAAAAAAATCGAGCACGATCTCGTTGAGCGGCAATTCGTAAACGACCATCACCCGGTTCGTGGTCAGGTATTTGATTTCTCGCTGAATACCGCGTTTTTCAATGCAGAGGTTCAGCACTGCGCCGACGTACTCATTCGGCACATGGATTGAGGCCACGACAAAAGGTTCGTCGATCCGGTCGATATACTGCACCTCGGGGAGCATATTGGCACTCTCGACGTGTAGCAGTGCGCCCTTGGTGGTTGTCACCTTGTAAACAACGGTCGGAGCCGTGGTAATCAGCTCAACACCGAATTCACGCTCCAGGCGTTCCTGGATGATCTCCATATGGAGCAGACCGAGAAAGCCGCAACGAAACCCGAACCCGAGAGCCAGAGAATTTTCCGGTTCAAACGTAAAGGCCGCATCGTTCAAACGCAATTTCTCGAGAGCGTCACGCAAGTCATCATAGTCGCCCGAGTCAATCGGATAAAGACCCGAAAAGACCATCGGCTTGACTTCCTGAAAACCCTCCAGGGGTTCTGTTGCCGGGTTGTGCAAATGGGTAATGGTATCACCGACCTTGGCATCTTCGACGACTTTGATATTGGCAATCACAAAACCGACCTCACCCGCGGACAGCTCCGACAGATCAACCGGGTGCGGAGTAAAAGCACCGACTTTCTGCACTTCGTAGCTGCCACCGGTAATCATCAGTTTAATCTTGTCCCCCTTGCGCAATACGCCGTCAATGACCCGGACAAGCATAATGACCCCCTGATAAGGGTCATACCAGGAATCAAAGGTCAGCGCCTTCAACTTTGCGTTACGATCACCGCCCGGAGCCGGAATCCGCTCCACAATCGCTTCAAGAAGATCGTCTATCCCGGTCCCCGCTTTGGCACTGGTACAGATCGCATCGTCGGTATCGATGCCGATGATCTCTTCAATCTCCTGTTTGACCCTTTCGGGTTCAGCACTTGGCAGGTCGATCTTATTGAGAACCGGAAAAATTTCAAGGTCCTGATCAAGGGCCATATAGACATTGGCCAGTGTCTGGGCCTCGACACCCTGAGCGGCATCAACAACCAGCAGTGCCCCTTCACAGGCCGACAGTGAACGACTGACCTCGTAAGAAAAATCGACATGCCCCGGGGTGTCAATCAGATTGAGGAGATATTCCTTGCCATCACGGGCGATGTAAGGAATCCGCACTGCCTGCGCCTTGATGGTAATCCCCCGTTCCTTCTCAAGGTCCATCTTGTCAAGAAACTGGTCGGTCTTCTCCCGGTCACTGAGGGCACCGGTGACTTCCAGCAGCCGATCGGCCAGTGTCGATTTACCATGGTCAATATGGGCGATGATCGAAAAGTTACGTATTCGTTGCTGATTCATGCAGTTGTGTATTCAATCTGTGGAAAGCGTAAAAAATATGTAGCGCGGCGCGTAAACTAACCGCCAATACTAGACGCGATGATAAGCGCTTGTAAAGAAAGAAAAAAGGGCCGAGGGATAGATCAGGATAGTTCAGATTTACGTGCCAGTCGGGAATTTGTGCGGGTCAACAAGGGCCAGGCTTCTGCGACGACCATCCCGGCAACGATCAGAAAACCGCCAGCCCAGGCTGTTGATGTCAGCTTTTCGTTCAACAGCCAGACAGAGAAGATTGCAGCCCAGACCGGCTCCAGAGTGTAAATCAGTGCCGCGCGAGTCGGGGTGGTCAGGCGCTGGAAGCTGGTCATGGCCCAGAACGCATAGGCCGTTGCCAGCACCGCTGTAATCAGAAAAGCTGATATCAGTGATGGCGGCCATTGACGGGGCCAGCTGAGCGGTTCGAAAATCAGGCTGCCGATGCAGCCAAGCAGAGCCATGGTTGCGATCTGAACAAAGGTCAGAGCCCGAGCGTCATACCCGGCCGTAAATCGATCGAGTCCCAGAATATGCAGCGCAACAAAAAACGAGCAGACCATAACCAGCAGGTCACCTGAATTCAGGGTCCAGGGATTGTGCCAGGTCAACAGCAACAGTCCGCAAAGTGCAATTGCAACACCCGCTTTTGCGCCGAAAGCGGCCGTTTTTTTTAAAAGTGGCCCTGCCAACAGTGGTACCCAGATCACGTTGAGCCCGGTCAGAAATCCGGCATTGGCAGAACTGGTGCGCTCAAGGCCGAAGGTTTGAAACAGGTACGACAGAAACAGCAGGCTGCCAAGAAATACCCCCTTGAGCCAGCCTTGTCTGTCGAGAGTCGCAAAACCGCGGCGGCCTGCCATCAACCCGAGCAAAATTGCTGCCAGGGCGAACCGCACCCAGAGGAAGGCCATGACCGGTAACTGCGCAATCGCCTCTTTGACAATCGGGAAAGTTGCTCCCCAGAAGAGGGTCACCGTCACCAGCATGAATTCGGCAAAATGCTGTTGACGTTTTTTATGTAAAGGTTCCATCATGGCACGGCTGTGGTAAAATTCTTGTTCGCCCTGCAGGGCTGTGGTATAAGCGACTTCGGTATTCTCAAATGTTTGTTTGATCCCCCTTCATGGAGCGCCGAAGCCTATCATGGAACGAGGCAAAAAGGAACCGGTAGAAGTCGTCTGTCCCAAGTGCCGCTACACACAGATTATCACCCTGCCGATTGAAGATTTGCCGACCTGCCCGGAATGCGGAACCTCGATGCTGATTTCGGAACTGCTTGATGAGGGGAAATCGTATTAAAGTTAACGACTGATCCAGGTTCAGTCTTTTGCCGTTTGCGGCAACTTTTATTCCATCTCTTTTATTAATGGAGGTCCAGATGAAAAAAATCACCTTGCTGTTGACTGTTCTCTTCCTGCTGCTGTGCGCCCTGCCCTGCACTGTCATGGCTGACACCCTGAGTGACATCCAGGATCGTGGTATACTGCGTGTCGGCATGGAGCCTGGCTACATGCCTTTTGAAATGACCGATCAAAAGGGCGAAATTATCGGTTTTGACGTTGATATGGCCAAGCGAATTGCCAAGGCGATGGGGGTAAAACTTGAATTGGTCAGCACTGCATGGGATGGAATTATCCCGGCCCTGATGACCAAAAAGTTCGACATGATAATGAGCGGTATGACCGTGACCCCGCAACGCAACCTTAAAATCGCTTTTGCGGATCCCTATATCGTTGTCGGTCAGAGTATTCTGGTCCAAAAGAAATATGCAAATGAAGTCAAATCGTACAAGGATCTTAACAAGAAAAAATTCAAGGTGGCCTCCAAACTGGGGACCACCGGTGAGCAGGCCACCAAACGACTGATCAGCAAGGCAACCTACATCTCCTTCGAGACAGAGCAGGAAGGTGTCATGGATCTGGTCAACGGCAAGATCGATGCCTTTGTGTATGACCTGCCTTACATGGCAATTGCCAACGCCCAGAAAAGTGAAGGCAAATTGATCTTTCTTGACGAACCCTTCACCTATGAGCCTCTGGGTTGGGCAATTCGTCACGGGAATGCTGATTTCCTCAACTGGCTGAATAACTTCCTTGCTCAGATGAAGAATGACGGCACCTATGACAAGATCTATGCAAAGTGGTTCCTTAGTGACGACTGGGTCAAGAAACTGCAAAAATAAGCTCTCTGCCTGTGGCGGAATCGAAATTTTATTTCGGTTCCGCCACCCTTTTATGTTCGGCAGTCACAGCTGTCGTACCCAATTTGAATCCAGAAAATCGGAAAGATAAGCAACTGTGAACAGTTCATCCAAGAATATCTGGTCCTGGCGGCTTTTGACTTTTGTCATTCTGTTTCTCATCGCCAGTTCTCTGTGGATCGCAACGAAAAAGATAGACTATACCTGGCGCTGGAACCGGATTCCCCAATACTTTTTCTATCATGCCGAAATCTTCGAAAATATCCCTTTTGATGGCCGCGTGCTCTCGATCAAAACCACCGGTGATGTCTCAACGGTGGTCCTTGTAAGTGAGGGCGGTGAGAAGGAAACTGTCCGTGTAGAGCCGAAAAATCTGCGGGTCTCAACGGATGAAGACCTGTTTGAAGGTGACAGTATCGGCAGCAATCGTGAGTGGAAGGCCGGCCCTTTGACCATGGGCTTGTTGATGACCCTCTGGCTGTCGGCAGCCGCCAGCTTTTTCGGCTTGATCATCGGTCTGGTAACCGGTCTCTGCCGGGTATCGAAAAATCCTACTCTCCGCAGTTTGTCGGTCCTCTATATCGAGGTGATCCGCGGTACTCCCCTGCTGGTACAGATTTTTATTTTCTATTTTTTCCTGGGTACGGTTCTCGATATCAGCCGTAACGTTGCCGGCATCAGCGCCCTGGCGATTTTTGCCGGAGCTTATGTCGCCGAAATCATCCGGGCCGGTATCCAGTCGATCCCCAAGGGGCAATCTGAAGCAGCGCGTTCTCTCGGTATGAGTGCGACACAGAATATGGTTCATATCGTCATGCCGCAGGCGCTCAAGAGGGTTCTGCCACCACTGGCCGGTCAGTTTATCAGCCTGGTCAAGGATTCATCCCTGGTTTCGGTTATCGCAATTACCGACCTGACCAAGAGCGGGCGTGAAGTCATCACCTCAACATTCGCCACGTTCGAGATCTGGTTTACCGTTGCCTTGCTCTACCTGCTGCTGACTTCCGTGCTTTCACAATTGATTGCATGGGTTGAACGGAGGCTCGCTGTCAGTGATTAAGACTGTTGATCTGAAAAAAACCTTCACGGGACGCGGCCAGACTGTCTACGCTGTCGACGGGGTCTCGGTTAATGTCAGCTCCGGTGAAGTTGTGGTTATTATCGGACCGTCCGGGTCGGGAAAATCGACCTTTCTGCGTTGCCTGAATGGCCTGGAAACCCTCACTGACGGGCATATCCTGGTTGATGGCATTGATCTGGCGGATCGCAAGACCGACCTCAACAAGGTTCGGCGCGAGGTCGGGATGGTCTTTCAGCAGTTCAATCTCTTTCCGCACAAAAAGGTGATTGAGAATATCGTTCTGGCACAGATGACGGTGCGCAAACGTAATCGTCCTGAAGCCGAAGCCAAGGCGCGTGAACTGCTGAAAAAAGTCGGTATTTCCGAAAAAGAGCAGGAGTACCCCAGCCGTCTTTCAGGGGGGCAGCAACAGCGGGTCGCGATAGCCCGTGCCCTGGCAATGGACCCCAAGATCATGCTCTTCGATGAACCGACCAGTGCTCTCGATCCCGAGATGGTCGGAGAGGTTCTTGACGTAATGAAAAATCTGGCCCGTGAGGGGATGACGATGGTCGTCGTGACTCACGAGATGGGTTTCGCACGGGAAGTGGCTGATCGGGTACTGTTCATGGACCAGGGGAAACTGGTCGAAGAAGGCACTCCGGAGCATTTCTTTACCGAACCGCGTGAGGATCGGACCAAGCTGTTTTTGAAACAGGTATTGTAGCCAGAAGCATTTATTCATTGATTGAAAAAGGGTGCCTCCGGGCACCCTTTTTTGCTTTGCACAACAAAGAACACTGATTCACGGCTTGCCTGGACCGAAACATTTCACCATTTCCTCTGCAACCGCCATCATGCCGATTCCTGTTGGGCAGGTGCGGTCGCAACGGCCACAGGCGACGCAACCAAACTCACCCCAGCGTTCGACATCCGCTGCCAGTTTGTGATGAATTCGCCGCCGGGTCCGTAGTGCATCTGTTCCCAGCGGGTTGTGGCCACTGGCTTCGCGCATGAAAGCGTCAAGTTGACAGGAATCCCAGACCCGGCTGCGCTCGGTAATCTCCCCGCGATTGCGATCCTGAACGCAGAAGCAACTGCAGGTAGGACAGACCAGGTTACAACCACTGCAGAGGATGCAGCGGTCGGCAATTTCCATCCAGAACTGATCAGGGACCCGGTCTTCGATAAGCAACTGACTTGCCTGCTGCAGAAGGTCCGATTCTGCAGCAGTGCCCTCATTGAGGTGACGCATCCTGACCAGCTGTGTTTTGTCCCCTTCCGGGAAATTCTGCAACAGTTTCTCACCGTCAGAGGAATGCCCCAAAGCCAGCCAGCTTTCCTTGACCGCGACCAGTTCGATATCGCAATCACCCGCAGATAAAGACAGAAAACAGTTGTCCGGTCCGGCCATGCCGGTCAGACCGATCAGCAGCGCGCCGTTTCGCTGCCGCAAGTAGGCATCATCGGCCGGTGCTGCACGAAAAAAACGATCGAGAAAGCGGATCCCGGCCAAATCGGCCTGGTTGAGGCCGAACAGCGCCAGGGGCTTTTCAGCCGGCTGCGGTACTGCAACAGCTCCTGCAGTATCAATATCCAGCAGTCGCTGAGTTTGGGGGAAAAAGAATGCACTTGGTTTGCGTTGCAGGACCTCACCCGTCAGAGACAGTTCGGCCTCTCCTGTATATCCGGCCAGTTGCCGGGTCCCGTCAGCCAAGAGTTGTGGAACCTGCAGGCGATATTCGTCGGAGATTTGAGTCAGCAGGAGATCAAGGTCCGCCCTGTTCAGCTGTTTCAGCATGGTTCAATCCTCACCGCGCAGACCTTGAATTCTGGTATCCCGGACTCCGGATCAAGCAGGTTGTTGGTCAGAACATTGGCGGCGGCCTCGGCAAAGTGAAACGGGATGAAAATCTGCCCGGATGGTACGCGGTCGGTGACTCGGGTCGCTGCGTATATCGATCCCCGGCGACTACTGATTTTGAGTTGTTGACGCTCTGAAATCTGGTACGTTATCGCATCCTCCGGATTGACTTCGACAAAGGCATGACGCTCTTCACGGTCGAGAAGATGACTGCGGCGGGTCATGCTGCCGGTGTGCCAGTGAAATGCGGTCCGGCCGGTATTGAGAAGGAGCGGATATTCAGCATCCGGCAACTCACCCGGCGGGCGATAATCAACCGGGCTGAAGTGCCCCTTGCCACGAGCGCATTCCTCAAGGTGTAAGATCGGGGAGCCAGGATGTGCAGGGTCCGGGCAGGGCCATTGCAAGCCATCTCCTTCAAGCCGTGAATAATCGATGCCGCCATAGCTTGGGGTCAGGCTGGCGATCTCGTGCATAATTTCCGCCGGAGCGGTATAGTCATTTTTCAGCCCGCAACGGTGCAGCAATGCGACCAATATCTGCCAGTCCGCCCGCGCGTCCCCAGGCGGCTCAATCACTTTGCGACCACGCTGGACACGGCGCTCGGTCGAGGTGAAGGTGCCGTCGCGTTCGGCGTAACAGGCGGCGGGCAGAACAAGATCCGCCAACTGCGCGGTTTCGGTCAGAAAAATATCTATCACAGCCAGAAATTCCAGTTTGCCCAGCGCTTGTCGCACCAGCGCCTGATTGGCATCGGAAATTACCGGATTTTCACCCAATACCAGCATTCCGTGCAATTCTCCCCCCGCTGCAGCTTCAATCGCGTGAGTCGACATCCGGCCGGGAGTTTCCGGCAGTTTGACGCTCCAGGCGGTAGAAAACTTCTCGCGGATCTGCGGATCGCTGACTTTCTGATAGCCACTGTAGACATCGGGCAGTGCTCCCATATCGCAGGCGCCCTGAACGTTATTCTGGCCACGCAGTGGGTTGATCCCGGTGCCGGGACGGCCAAGATTGCCGGTCAGTAATGCCAGGTTTGAAATCGCCCGGACATTATCGACCCCGTGGCTGTGCTGGGTGATCCCCATGGCGTAAACAATCATCGCCCGGTCTGATGTGGCAAACTGACGTGCCGCCGCAATGATCTGACCCGGCTGCAGGCCGGTAATTCTTGCCACATAATCCGGGGTGAAGGCTTTTAAGGAGTGCTGCAGAGCGGAAAAGTTCTCTGTCCGTTGCGCGATAAAAGCGCGATTTTCCAGCCCATCCTGCAGGATCTGCCACATCATCCCGTTGAGCAGGGCGACATCGCTGCCGTTCTGATGGCGCAGGTGCAGATCGGCGTGACGACTCAAGCGAATTTTGCGACTGTCGGCAACTAATAATTTGGCGCCGCGCTGCACCGCCTGCAGAATTCGACTGCCGATCAGCGGGTGCTGTTCGGTGGTATTGGAGCCAATAACGAAAACCAGTTCGGTCTCCTCAAAACAACTCAAACTGTTGGTCATTGCCCCCGAGCCGAGGGTTTCCACCAGTCCGGTGACGGTTGAAGAATGGCAGAGTCGTGCACAGTGATCGATATTATTGGTGCCGTAGCCGGCACGGGCCAACTTCATCAGCAGGTAGTTTTCCTCGTTGCTGACCTTGGCGGATGAGAGAAACATCAAGCTGTCCGGCCCCTCTTTGGCGGCAATTTCGCTCAACTTGTCGTGGAGCAGGTCGAGCGCCGTCTGCCAGTCGGTCGGTTGCAGTTTGCCGTTTTTACGGATCAGAGGAGTTTTCAGGCGTTTCGGATGATCGACAAAGGCATGGGCATTCCAGCCCTTGATGCACAGTTGCCCACGGCTGACCGGGTGTTTTGCCGCCGGTTCGACGCCGGACAGTCGACCTCTATCATCGCTGAGCAAATAAAAATTACAGCCGGTGCCGCAATAGGGACAGGTGGTCAAGGTCGCGTTCATAGCGCCCCCCGTAAATGTTCAACCTCTTCCAGCCAGAAGATTGGTCCATCACTGCAGCAATAAAGATGGTCAATCGTACAGTGGCCGCACTTGCCGACACCGCAGCGCATCTGACGTTCAAGCGAAAGCATGATCTGCTGCGGGCCGTTCAAACCCATGCGATGCAGTGCACTGATGACCGGCTGGTACATCGGCGGCGGACCGACCAGCACCGCACAGCAGTTGTCGGCCTCAACCTGAACGTCAGCCAACAGCCTGGTCAGCAGTCCGGTTTCGCCATCGTAGCAGGAACTCGCCGGGGCCTGATCAACGGTGTAACGGCAATTGAAGTTGGTGCTGAGCTGCCAGTCCTCCAGGTCATCCTTGAACAGGAGATCCTGCGGCGAGCGGGCACCATAGAGGATCTGCACTGCAGAGTATGCAGAGGATTGTTTCTGGCAGTACTGGATCAGTGACCGTAATGGTGCCAGGCCACAGCCCCCGGCAAGCAACAGCAGCTGTTTACCGAGGAGCGCCTCCAATTGAAAAGGGCGGCCAAAAGGTCCACGAATGCCGATCTGTGCGCCCGGTTGCAATTGGTGCAAAGCACCGGTCAACAGTCCCGCTTTGCGCACGCCCAGTTCAAAATAGCCCTTGCAGGTCGGCGAACTGGCAATTGAGATCGGTGCCTCGGTCAACCCTGGGATTGAAACCTGGACGAACTGCCCGGGTTGATGATTCAATTCGCGACCATCTTCCAGGCGTAGCCGAAAAAGTTTTTCCTGCGGGGTCAGTTTGCTGACTGCCAGCAGGCGACAGGAGCGCGGAGCATATATGGACTGGTTATCAACCGTAGGCGGGTGCATCATGACTCCAGGAAACAGATCAGCGTTGATTTCTGACATCACAAAAACATCAACTTATCACATGTTCTGCGGGAGAAAATAGTTGATGACAGTCAGAACTCCTCACAACCGATCAGCAACTATCGAAAGGTTAAAGTGGTTTGCGGGCAAGAACTGCAGCCAGGGAACCGCCTTTTCGCGAAGGTTCCAGGCCTTCTTCGTGGCGTAGAATCTCCCAGCCGGAAAAGACTTCCAACAGTTCTCCGGGCTGCAGGATAAAGCGCTCGTCAAGCTCACCGGGCGGGAAAGGTCCGGCACTGCTGAACGTGCGAATCATTGCCAGCCCTCCGGGCCTGACCGTCGCCAACATGGTTGGGAACAACGGCCGGTGCAAATAAAAGAAACACATAACCAGATCAAAATTCTGCGTCAGCACCAGCGGTCGGTTCTCCAGGTCACAGCAGAGACAATCAACCCGCAACCCCTCTTTCGCGGCCGTACTTGACAATTGGGTCAGTGCTTCTTCGGAAAAATCGACTGCAGTCAGGGCAAAGCCCCGCCGAGCCAGCTCCAGAGTGTTGCGGCCACGACCGCAAGCCAGATCAAGCGTGCGGCTGACCGGCAGCAGATTGCACACCTCAAGCAGCCAGGAATCAGCCACCAGTTCGTCGCCGACGCGCTCCCGCCAACGGCGATTCCATTTATCCAGAAGATTGTTCATCTGTCACCATCGATTGGCTGTGATTGCAATTGGAGGGAGAACAAGGCAATGGACGGAATTATTTCTTCCTGGGGAGAGGAGAACAACATCTATACCCAGTACTTATCCGTCTTGTTCAGCAGTATGGCGAGAACAATTTCTGCAACGGGCAGAACAACCAGTAAAAAAAAGGCCAACAGACCGAACCAGGGTGCCCAGCCGAAAAGATGCCAGGCCCAGAACGCGGCAATAAAGCACAGCACCCCACCAAGAATCTGAGTGTGCCGAGTTTGTCCCGTGCTTGCCATCGCAAAGCGCAACAGGAAAAAACCCAACAACACCAGCAGTATCGAAAACGGCCAAATCATACGCGCCCTGATCGTGGTTTATTCTGTCATTAGACCCAGTGTAACACGTGAAGGGGCTGACCGATTTATTCAGACTTTATTTCGTCTCTCCCTGTTCCCCTTCTCCGGCCGGGGTCAGTACGACGGCCTCAACCCACGGCTCGAAGCGGCTGCCCCATTTGACCGTCACGCTATAGCGGGGTTGCCAATTGCGCACTCCAGGTGTCGCATCATAAACAGAAAAAGATGCTCTCGGCTGCAGACCGACAAGCGGCATCTGCAGGGAAAGTGGCACATGCAACCGGCTAACCAGCAGCTGCTCGATCCTGCCGTGCACCTTTAGCTCATCGGTATTCGAATAACCGGCTCTGACCTTCGCAGCGACAATTGCAAAATGACTCCGATCCGGATAGTGCTGTCGCAGAACGTCCGGATCCGGCCCGACATCGACCGCAAACAGTCGCGAACGCGAGCGTAAATCCTGATGGATTCTGCCGATCTGTGATGCGAGTTGCTCTGCCTTCTTTTCGTCGGCAGGAGTTTTTCTCTTCAATTCGTCAATCTCAGTCTCTTTTTCGATTTGGTAATTGTGCCAGGCATCCCCCGCATATTCAAGGACCACGTACGCCCGCTTCGGCAGGAGACGTTGGTAGTAATCCCACTCCTGGATATTTTGCTTGATCGCTTTGATATCAAACCCGAGATCTGTCAGTTTCTGTGCGTCAAACCAGGAGAGTTTCGGGGGGAAGCGATTCCAATTGAGCTGTAGGGAGACACCGCTGTTCTCCTCTTTCTGATAGGTCGTGCGGAAATTGAGCTCACGCTCAGTCAGGATTAATGTTGCCTCGGCGTCGCCGCTGCGATTATCGGCTACACCGAGCAGAAGAATTCCATTGACGAAAACGATCAGGACCAGTGCAATCAACAGGTATCTATTTTTCATGCCCTCACCTCGCGCCCCGACGCCCGGAACTTGCGCATGGTAAACAACAGCCCGACAGCTATCAGCCCGAGCAGCAGGAAGAAGAGATATCTGGGCATCAAGTCCCACCACCAGTCATACAACTTGGTGTAAAGAAACAGGACAAAGAACGTGGCACCAAGATTGACCATGCCGGACCAGTGCCGGCGAATACCGAGGGCAATAATTTCGGCTGACACGACAAATCCGAGCACCTGATAGAGATATTCTATATGCGTCGACGACCAGGTCAGATAGCTGATCTTGCCGTAGTTAGCCAGAATTAGAATGGAGATAAAAATTGCCAGAAAGCCGAAAACCCGATAGTTGCCGGCAAACTGGGGATGTTTCCGATGTGGAAATAATGGGACCAGAGCCAGCATCAGACCCGCAGCGATAAAGTTCTCCGGTCGCTCGCCGAAGGAAACCCAGTAACAGCCATTCCATGTGCCAACAGTCGCCGCCAGATAACCCATCAGACAAGTCATCCCGGCGATCAGGGGCAGACGTAAGCTGAAACCATACGCGAGCAGCAAACCGAAACAGCCCCAGATCAAAAAAGCATTTTGACTCGGCGTGATATTGAAGATGGTACCGAGGACAGAAAGGTCGAGAACAAAGGCTGCAAAAGCTACCGAGGCGAGCAATGACGTGAAATAATGGGTTTTCTCCCGGGTCGCTACGAAACCGGTCACGAGCAGCAGAAGCAACGGGGCCAAGAGAAGAATTACGACCTGCAATGATGTTGAGAGGTCACCCAAGAAACGGTAAAAGAAAAAAAAGATCGCGGCAGAAATGGCCAAAGCACCGAGAAACGAGAC
The DNA here is from genome assembly GCA_024276905.1 of Deltaproteobacteria bacterium. Taxonomy (GTDB): domain Bacteria; phylum Desulfobacterota; class Desulfuromonadia; order Desulfuromonadales; family Geopsychrobacteraceae; genus Geopsychrobacter. Next base: position 13,466 of record JAJRWF010000093.1, on the reverse strand, counting down.
GATGCGCATGCCCCACGAAAGTTTCCGATCAGTGCCGGTGACATCAACGTCGAAATGTTCGGCATAGTCCCCAAGTAAATTGTCATGGTATTTCTGAACCTGGCGGGCTTCATCGCCGTCAAGTATCAGCACGCCAGCCGCCTCCAATTGCGTCAATTCGTCCCGAAACGCGTGAATTCTATCGACCCGTTTCTGGGCATCTTCCTTCTGCATTTCACCCACCCCTTTCCCTGAAACACAAATCTTATGAGCTTCAAACTAACACAGAGGTCAAACTATCATCAAAAAATGCATGGGAAACATCAAGCGACTCTCCCCTTTTTTCTTCTTGTTTTTTGGTTCCAGTTCCCTATGCTGGCTACCTATGAATGAAACACCGGGAAAATCGATCAAACCTCTTCGCCAGGGTGCTACCGCCGCCTGGCCAATCTGTATCGGCTACTTTCCGATCGGGTTGGCGCTGGGTGTGCTGGCGCAAAAAGCCGGTCTGCCCTGGTGGGCGGTGGCAATGATGTCGATGCTGGTCTTTGCCGGCAGTGCCCAGTTTATCTGCGTGGCAATGCTCGCGGCCGGAGCTTCAACCCCGGCAATTATTTTCACCACCTTTGTTGTCAACCTGCGTCATACCTTGATGAGTTCAGCTCTGGCACTTTACCTCACCGGGGTCAGGCGCAGATTTCTCGCTCTGTTTGCCTACGGGATTACCGACGAAAGTTTTGCCGTCAATATGACCCGCTTTCGCGGGGGCTCATGGGATCGCTGGAGTGCGCTCATTACCAACCATCTGGCCAATGCAGTCTGGATCCTTGCAACCCTTACCGGCGCCCTGCTCGGCCAGTTTGTGCCCCCTGCGGCCTTCGGCATCGATTATGCGTTGATCGGTATGTTCATCTGCCTGCTGGTTTTTCAGCTTCAGGGGCGGATCTATATTCTGACCGGCCTGCTGGCTGCGGCGATTTCGGTTGGCTGGTATCTGTTGATTCCCGGGGATTCCTATATCGTTGGCGCTTCCGTCAGTGCGGCAAGCCTGGGTTATCTGCTGCAACGCAGAAAGAGGAGGACGGGTTGAATTTCAACGACTATCTCCTGCTCTTCTGCGGCATGGGCGCGGTGACCTACCTGCCGAGAGCGCTGCCGCTGCTTTACCTGGCGCATAAAAAAATGCCGCAATGGCTGGTTGACTGGCTGGGGTTGATTCCGGTTGCAATCCTCAGTGCATTGCTGGCTCCCCTGCTTTTCTGTGATAATGCTACGCGCACACTGCAATTCGGCAAGCCGGAATTTCTGGTTGCCATACCGACTCTGGCCTTTGCCCTCAAGACCAAAAGTCTGGGTGGAACGGTTTTGGTTGGAATGGTTCTTTACTGGCTGGCCGGTTATGTTCTATAACCCTGCAGTCCAAAAATCAAATCGTTCAGGAATAGTCAGCAAGCGTCTGCAATCAGGCGCGGGAGATAATCATGGAAATAAGCGGCAAACAAAAACGTTTTCTACGTGGCCTGGGCCACCATCTCAAACCGGTGGTCATGATCGGCAAGGACGAAGTCAACCAGACAGTGGTCGATGCCACGGAAGAGGCACTGGAACTGCATGAGCTGATCAAGCTTAAATTACAGGAAGGCTGCCTGAGCGACCGTAAAACGGTGGCCGCCGAGCTGGCAAAGCAGACAGGTGCGGCCGTTGCCCAGATCCTGGGGCACACGTTTCTGCTTTATCGGCCCGCCAAAGAGCCAAAGATCAAGCTTCCGGCCTGATCAGGCACGCTCAAAGGGCTCGTAAAGCCGTTTATATTCGTCCTGTGCGTAACGGTCGGTCATGCTGGCGATATAGTCACAGATCGCCCGTTCCGTGCCCTGGGTGTCAAAACGGTTCTGGTGTTCGCGTGGCAGCAGGGTCGGGTTCTTCAGGTAATTTTCAAACAGCAGAGTCAGAAAACGCTCGGCCTTGACCCGCATCAGCTCAACCTTGTGATGACGGTAAAGGTTGCGATACAGAAAATCTTTCAGTTCACGGTTCTGCTGTCGCATCTGGTCGCTGAAAGACGCCAGGTTGGCAGGCTGCTTACGCAGGTCAGCGAGTGACAGAATATCGGCTGCGACAATATTGGCGCTGGTGGTATCGACCAGATCCTGGATCAGGTCACGAATCAGATAACTGATGGTCTGCAGAATCTGCCGTTTCTCGTTGATAAGGGGATACTTCTCACCGATCTTGCGAAAAGTGCTCTGCCAGAGTTCAACCTGCGCCAGGTCACGCAGTCGGATATATCCGGCTTTGAGACCATCGTCGATATCATGGTTGTTGTAGGCAATTTCATCGGCCAGATCGATAATCTGGGCTTCCAGGGTGGCGCGCTGATCGGGTTCAAACTCGCGTGTTGCGGTCGAACCGGCGTGATCGTAATCGGAGGAATGTTTGATGATCCCCTCGCGGGTTTCCCAGCTCAGGTTCAGACCGTCAAACTCGGGATAACGCTCTTCGAGCAGATCAACAATCCGCAACGATTGGCGGTTGTGCTCGAAACCGCCATGGCTCTGCATCAGACGGTTGAGAACTTCTTCGCCGGTATGGCCGAACGGGGTATGGCCAAGATCGTGCGCCAGAGCCAGGGTTTCGACCAGATCCTGATTGAGATGCAGCGCCCGAGCGATACCGCGGGCGATCTGGGCCACCTCAAGCGAATGGGTCAAACGGGTGCGGTAATAATCCCCCTCGTGGTTGACGAAGACCTGAGTTTTATATTCCAGGCGCCGGAACGCGGCACAATGGATAATCCGATCACGGTCCCGTTCAAAGGCCAGACGGCTGTCCTTGAAGGGTTCACTATGGACCCGCCCGCGGCTCTCTGCACTGCGGGCGGCATAACTGGCAAGTCCTGATTGGCGCATGTGGTCTCCATCGGGTTGCGTTTTTATGCTGAAAAACCCTATATTTTTATCCTGGCACGCAAGAGTGACACAATAAGGCACAGAACCGGAGAAGTCATGAGAATCATCAGTGGCAGTGCCCGTGGACGCAAACTGGCTGAATTTGGCGGCAGCGGGATCAGACCGACACCGGACCGGGTCCGTGAAGCAGTTTTCAGTATTCTGATCAGTCGTTTCGACAGCCTGCATAATTTGCGCGTACTTGAAGTCTTTGCCGGGACTGGTGCCATGAGCCTTGAAGCCCTGAGTCGTGGGGCGCAAAGTGCGCTGTTGATCGATTCAGCGCGGCAGGCCGCAGACCTCATTACAGATAATATATCACGCTGTAGAATGGAACAGCGGACCGAACTTCTCAAGCAGCCTGCCCGGGCAGCACTACAACTGGCAGCACACAAGGGGCCTTTCGATCTGATATTTCTGGACCCGCCTTACAAGAAAAATATGCTTCCGGAAACTCTCGAACAACTCTCAACCTTGCAACTGCTGGCACAAAATGGAATAATCTCCGCCGAATCCTCTGCTGGCGAGCAATTCGAATTACCCACCGGGTTCGAACGGCTTGAAACGCGCAGATACGGCAGTTCTGACATCCACCTGATTGGTCATCGAAGCTGTGAGGCCCCATGAAAAATCATATTGCGATCTACCCCGGATCCTTCGATCCGATCACGAATGGTCACATGGATATTATCCGTCGCGGTCTCGAAATTTTTGATCGGGTCATTATCGCCGTGGCCCGCAATTCAGAAAAAAACAGTCTTTTCAGCGTTCAGGAACGTCTCGCACTGATCAATCGCCTGATCGACAACAATCCGCAGCTGGAGGTAGATACCTTTGATGGTTTGCTGGTTAATTATGTCGTGTCGCGCGACGCCAGTGTCATATTGCGCGGTCTGAGGGCTGTTTCAGACTTTGAATATGAGTTTCAGCTGGCACAGATGAACCGTTCGATCAGTCAACAGGTCGAAACCCTGTTTATGATGACGTCCACCCAGAATGCCTATCTGAGTTCCTCGATTGTTAAAGAGGTGGCCTCACTGGGAGGAGATATTGAAAAATTTGTTCCCTCGCCGGTGGCAGAAGAGTTACGCAAAAAATTCGCCTGACTGTTTGATCATTATTCTTCAAAACGTTCCAGTTGCTCCACCAACCGTGAAAGAGCCGCTACCACCAGCGTTTCCAGAGCCTCCCCCTTGGCGGCACTGGCCTTCCCCGGGTCGCCCCAGACACCGCCCGGCCAGTATTTCAGCTTGTTTCTGACCAGGATTCCCACCGGAAATTCAGGAAATTCACGTGCGGCCCGTCCTTTCACCAGGTGCGGGTGAGAGTGGAGAATGCGTGAGGTTTCGATTTCACCGGCATGGGAATCGCCTTCCGTTTCGATCAGGTGTCGGCCCTCTCTGGCGGCCAGCATATACTCGGTCAGCACCGCAATCCGCAGATCAGCAAACTGATTCAGCAGAAACTCTCCCGCATCAGTCAATGTCGCCATATGGGTGCCACCGGCATGACCGCTGAGCAGCACAACATTGCGCAATCCCTTGCTGTAGAGCGCAGTGACAATATAGATTGTCAGGGACTTCAGGGTTTCAGTACGGATCGAGATGGTGCCGGGATGTTCCGAACTGGAACGGCAGACTCCGTAGTGGATCGGCGCGGCGACAAAAACATCACGGACTTGCGCCAGTTTTTTACTGACTTCGATCGCATGCAGGGTGTCGGTGTCGAGGGGTAGATGGGATCCATGCTCTTCAGTCGAGCCGAAGGGAATCAGGACGGTGCGGGTTTTCTGCAACCCGGCGGTAAACTCGTCCATGGTGATTTCCGGCATGTAGAGCATCAGATCACTCCCATAAAAGTGTGGGTTTGCGGTATAACCCGGGTGCGCGGATGGATAGCTGCCGTCCGCTGTTGAGCAACCAGCAGTTCCCGAGGTGACAGGTCGAGACCTTCAGAACCGGTGCAGGGTTGCAGGATCAGATCGACATCCGGGGCGGTTTCTGCCACCAGCATGGCCGCCTGCTCTAGTTCTTCAGGCGGAGTCTGCTGACTAAAAACAACCTTGACAAAAACCTGCTTCTGACAGGCCAGCTGCAGAAAAACACGGTGTTGATCCCAGAGTGCGCCCTGTCCTGCAACCGAAGGAAGCTTGATATCCATCGAAATATAATCCAGCTGCGGCAGAAGCTTTTCGAGTGCATCCGGCAGAGTCCCATTGGTCTCAAGGTAGATCGGCAATTTCCGTTTCAGCTGCGGCAGCCAGTCGGAAAGGACCTCCTGGTGCAGGAGCGGTTCCCCCCCGGTCAGGCTGATGGAATGATGCAGGCCGGGGTGAGCCTTATCCCAGGTGTTGACCAAAGTTGCAATCTGCTGCGCAGTGATCGGGTTCTGCCATTCCTCAAATGTTTCACTGCCGGGGGCAGTCTCAACCTGGCAGAGGGGAACGGGCTGGAAAGGGGTGTCGCAGTAGCTGCAGTCCAGATTGCACTGCGCAAAACGGATGAACAGTTGGCGAAACCCGAGCAACGGCCCTTCTCCCTGAATGGAGGAGAATATTTCGATCAGCCCGGTTTCAGTCACGGGTATAGGTCGCACAGGCATTGTCCGATTCCCAGACCTTAACCGCCTCAATGGCAACTCCAGTGACCTTGAGTTCGGATTCCAGAGCTTCAAAAATGTAGCGGCTGATATGTTCGGAAGATGGGCTGATATTACGGAAAAACTCCAGATCGTTTAAATACTTGTGATCAAGGCGATCAAGAATTTCATTGGTATGCCGCTTCAGGGTCTTGAAGTCGATGCCAAGACCGGCGGAATCAAGCTCCCGGGTGGCAACGGTGACTTCGACCTTCCAGTTGTGACCATGCAGATTCTCACAGTCCCCCTGATAGTTGAGCAGATTGTGGGCAGCAGCAAAGCTGCTCAGAATTGTGAGGTGATACATAGGTCTGTCCTCCCGGTTAAAACTCTGAGTCTTCATCTTCGATTGCAGCAGGGTTGCCCGCAATCGCGTAATCTTCATTGGCCCAGCTGCCCAGATCAACTTGTTTGCACTTTTCCGAGCAGAAGGGTCGAAACAGGTTATCCTGCCAGACCGTCTGTCGACCGCATCGCGGGCAGCGGATAATCCTTTTGATAGTCTCCATCATACTCCTGAATACCAATAAAGAAAAAGCCCCGGAGATTCTCCGGGGCGAATTGTTTCTGGAGCGGGAAACGGGATTCGAACCCGCGACTTTCAGCTTGGGAAGCTGACACTCTACCAACTGAGTTATTCCCGCCTGAGCGAAGCGCAGTATATGAAGAGCTTCGCTGCTTTGTCAATCGGAAAATTGTTGTTTGAGCCAGCGGGAAGCAGACTCTTTCCCGGATATTTCCCCTGTTATTTCAGCAGCTTTCAGTCGACTTTGCAGTTCTCCGACAATCCGCCCCGACGCCAGCCCGGTCAGAGCAATAATCTCCCTGCCATCGAGAAGATCACGTATCCGCCCCCGGCACAAGGCCTGGCGATAACTTTCGATATATTGCGCAGCCGCAAGATCCAGATCTCCGTAATCAAGATGGATCAGGGCAAAAAGCAGTTGTTCAACAGGGTCCGTCCCCAGCGCCTCCAGCTTGAGAGCCGCAATGCGCGAGGTCTCGCAGTCTCTTAAATGATCAAGAGCAATCGGTCCTCGACCGAGAACCCCCAAGAGCGATCGACTGCGTGTGGAACAGCGTAGCCAACTGACGCCGTCCCTGCAATCCGATCGCTGCTGCAGAACAGCCAGGATCAAAATCGCCTTGCAACTCAGTCCCTCCTCAATCTGCCGGTGAAGCAGAAAACTGAACAGGGGGCGCTCTTCGAGCTGCGTGATTCGTGCCCTCAGCGGTTCAAGAGCCTGCCGCAGTTCCACCTGGTTGATACCGGGGAAAAGGCACTCCAGAATGCCGAGTCTGGCCATCAGTTCAAGCGCAGGAAGAAATCTTTCCGAAGCCAGGATCTGACCGAGTTCGTTCCGGATACGTTCTCCAGCTACTGCGGGAAGACGCGTTGCAACTCTTGATATCTGGTCTGCGGTCTGTGGATCAAACTGCCAGCCGCGCAGGGCATGATGTCGAATTCCTTTAAGAATTCTCAATGGATCATCACTCAGGACAGTTGTCCCACAGCTACGCAACAGGCCCAGTTGCAGATCTTTTCTCCCATTCAGAGGATCAATCAGCCCGGTCAGGTTTTCCGAAAGGGCGGTAAGCGGCAGGGCCATCGCATTCAGGGTAAAATCACGCAACCTGAGATCTGCGATGATATTTTCAGCCCGCAAGGACGCAAAATCAAACTGCAGACCTTCCCCGGGAAAAATGACTCGACTCTGATTACGCTTTTTATCCAGCCAGAACCAGCTGCCGCCCTGCTCTTTGGCCCAGGTTTTCACTTGCGGAGTCAAGTCGCCTGCAAAAGCGATATCGATATCCAGAGGGGCGCGGTCCTCAAGAAGATCACGGATGGTTCCCCCGACCAGCCAGCCGGCAGCGGCTACTTGCGGAGCCTGTTGCAACCTGCACAGCAGCTCGTGCACTTCAGGGGCTAGCATCAAGGGAGAATTTTCTGCTTTCATCATAGGTAAAAGCATAACAGGCAAACATAAAAACGGCCGACCTCAAACAAAGAGGCAGGCCGTTTTTATGTATTTATCAAACGGACTGATTCAGGCGAGGTCGGATTCAGCCTGGTGGATCAAGTCGAAAAGTTCGGCAATATCCTCTTCGGCAATACAGGAGAAAGCGATCCGCAGGTCGGTTTTACCGATCGAAATCGTGCCGACGCCGTATTTATCGAGCAGATGAAGGCGCAGCTTTTCCGCCGCGACCCGTTTCAGTTTAAGGCACATGAAATAACCGGAGTTGAAGGGATAATAACTCCAGGAATCATCAAAACGACTGTCGCTCAAGACCTCTTTGACCTTGAGTGCCCGCCCTTTCATGACCTCGAACTTCTGTTGTTTCTGTGCGACAAAATCATCCGACTTGAGCGCTTCGATGACAAAGGTCTGCGAAGGGTGGGGGCAGTTGGAGATCGTCCCGCGGATGATGCCCAGCGCTTTCTTTTCAATCGCGGTCAGGACCGCTTCATTGATCTTGCTATGGCCATCGGCAAAAGTGATAAACCCGGTCCGGAAACCCCAGACAAATTCTTCCTTGGTGGCACCGTCAAGCTTGATACTGAAGACCCGGGGATGAATATTGGCCAGCTTGCCGAACAGTGATTCCTGCAACGAATCCTCATAAAAGAGTCCGAAGTAGGCATCATCGGTCACGACGACAATGTTGCAGCCGGCCTCAGCCTGCTGTTTGATCGCCGCAACCAGGGCATCCCCTTCCGCAACACTGGGAGTGTAACCGCTTGGATTATTCGGGAAATTCAGAATAACAATCGCTTTGCCCTTTTCATCTGCAGTCTGCTGCAGACAGGTTTTGAAAGCGTCCACATCAAAGCCGCCTGCAGCGGTAAAGGTATTGTATTTGCGAATTTCGGCCTTGCGCCGGGTGGCAAAGGTCAGATTGTAATTGCCCCACATCATGTCCGGCAGAACGAGGTGATCCCCTTCATCGACAAAGATGTCGGCAATCATTGACAGACCATGAGTGAGCGCATTGGTCACAATCGGCATACCGAAGTGCTTGTCCTGTTGGGACGGGTTCTCGCGCAACATTTTTTCACGCCACAACTGGCGCAACTGCGGCTTGCCGGCCGGTGGTGCATAGGGGTAGATATCTGCCGGATTAAACGCCGCAAGTTTGTCCTGAATACACTGGAGGTACATCGGCCCACCCTTTTCAGTGGCAGTTCCGATTGTGGCATTGAATTTATGTGCTTTCTCCTTGGCCTCGGCCGATTGGCTGAGAATCCCCTTCGGGAAGAAGAGATTGCGACCAAGGTCGGACAGCATGGCCAGAACATGTGGGTTGTTCTTTTCGAGCAGTTCGTTCAGTTCCGCAGCAAGTGGGTTCATGTTTCCTCCAGGTGAACCTTCAACAAAATGAAGGTGTGAATAGAGACTGATGCCGCCTGATATACTGTGATTCTCCCCTTGTGTCAACCGGCAACGGGCTTGACGTTATGCGTCCGGGACAGTCGTGATACGTGCCAGTGCCTCCGCTGAGGGCTGATGTTCAGGGTCTGTTTCAAGGGCCTTGCTGTACGCCTCGAATGCGGCGGCGGTTTCTCCGGATTTTTCGCGGCACAGACCCAGCAAGTAAAAAAACTCCGGGCTGGGTAGCTCCTGCGGGAGAATGGCTTGTTCTTCAAGCCGGTTCATGATCTCGGCCGCCGCATTGAATTCGTTGATCGAAAAATGCTCGGTTGCGATACCTATTGCTTCCAGATCGTCGATCAAAGGCTGGGGCGGATGCTGTCCGGCAGCAATCCACTCAACACGCTGCCGCAATAAATTTCTGGCCTCACACGCGGGGATCTGATCAATGACCCCTTGCCAGTAACGCAATACGGCAGGATAATCGCCCATCAGGTAACTGACCTGGCCCATAACATTCAGGGTTGTCGTATTCTGCGGATCAATAACCAGTGACCGCTGCAGAAAAATCAGCGCATGGCTGAACTCACGACGGATATTTATTAATTCCACATAGACCATACCGAGCTCAAAGAAAGCAACACCAAGCTTCTGCAGCAGTTGCGGGTTCTGCGGTTCAAGCAAAACCAGTATTTTCAGATAGCTGATTTTACGCCGGAGGTAGGGGGCATCAACCTCCTTGGCTTCAAGCATGATGATCTGAGCACCGATATCGGCCAGGTAGTAAGGGAATGCCTGCTGCAGCAATTGAGCATAATCTTCGGCACGGGGGCAGTCGGGAAAACGGCGCAGATAGTTGTAGAGACTGGTTCCGATCAGCTTGTCGGAAGGTTCTTCCGGTACAGCTGCTGCAACTTCGACCGGCAAGGGGATTTGCGGCAAGGGGATTTGTTGTTCATCGGCGCCAATGGTCACCTTACGGTCCGCAGGCGGGGTATAAAATTGATACTCGGGAGCCAAGGGCTCCTTTTCGGCATTCATCGGTCTATCTCCCGGTTTTATTGAGTGCAGGGGAATGTAACTGAAAAAGTCACAAAGACGCAAATTAAAAGCAGTGATAATCCTTGGATTCTCTAAAGCGGATCATCGTGGCGCCCGTAAAAAGAAAGGCCCCGTACGGGGCCTTAAGGTGAAAATTCTTGTTCCTAACGCTAAAGACTCTCGGGCAAACGCGTCCGCCCTACAGCGGTAGCAAGACGTTGATGCAGGGATCTGAGCCTGTCCTGAGAACAACCGGCCGCAACAGCACTCTCTATCTCAGTTGTCAGGGTCACCAGTTCTGCCCTCCGCTGACTGTATTCATCCTGAGATGAGCGCACCATGTCGATCAGCTCATTGATTTCTTCAAAATGACTGGCGGGCGGATCGTAACTGCGATAATCCCCCGCTGCCATCGCATGAAATGCTTGATCCATCAGTGAAAAATGCCTGTTCAGTCGTTTGAAAACTACGACCGAAAAAACCAAAATCAGCAGACTGACTCCCAGCATGGCATAAAGGTTGGTCTGGATCAGAGGAGTCAGGAAAAGCTCTCCGGTACGTTGAACCTTCATATGAGAACTGTAGAGTTGTTTATCGACCACTTTATGGAGCCAGTTGTTCAACACCAGCGTTGTTACACCGGCGAGAACAACGACCCCGATGGAATAGAAAGCAATAAACTTGCCCTGAAATTCTTTCTTAATGAAAAACTTCCGTCGTCTAAGACTTGGACGTCCCATCGCTCTGTCCTCCTGGACAAGAAGTGAGTACTACTTGATATGACATTCCAGACATAGTGCGCTGCCACGATTACTGAATACCAGCATATCCCCTTCATGCGAAAACTGATTGTGACATGACGCGCAGCCAACCTTCCCTTCATAAAGTGAAATCAATGGGGAGAGGTCATCAAGTGGCCGCAACTGACCATTGAACGCAGCGGCCTTGCCGTAATCGATTCCAATCGGGTGACTGAACCCCGGGCCGGTGTAAGAAAGAATCTGGTTGCCGGAATACGAAGCAATCTGCACGTCGGCCGCCGGGCCGACCGAACCTTCATGGCAAACGAGACATTCGAGACTGACCCGGTCCAGAATCTGGCCGAATGAGCGCTGTGTCGGCGGAGTCCAGTTTTTGTTATGCGCCATTCCCGACGCGGCAACATGCCCACCCAACAAAACGCCGCCCTGATGACAGGTCTCGCAGAACCCCCGGCCACGTGCCTGAGAACGCAGCATGGTCTCCGTTTTTTCATCATGAGGATTATGACAAGTCGCACAATTCAACTGACCCTGCCAGTCAAGGAAATAGTATCCGGGCACCTTCATGCTTGGAACCATGCCGGTTGGATGAGAATTTTTGACGGCGACTTCATGGCACTCGATACAGAGCGTATCAATGTCCATAGTGAAGATATTCTTCTGTCCTTTGCGCGGGCTGGTCAGATGACATGATTCGCAACTACCGGTAAAATCGTGTGCCCCTTTTAAACGTGCTGAAAGCAAACCGCTCAGCATCAGAACAATTGTCACTCCAGCAGCAAGGACGAATACCAGCGGTTTACTCATGGTCGCCCCTCTCTGCCGCTGTCCCCTTTTTAAGGATCAGTGCCATCTGTTGCACAGCTGTCTGGAGTTCGGAGGTATTATCTGCGGTCGACGTATCTGATCGGCTTACCTGGGACAAGAGTTCACGTTCGAGAACATTGGCCTGTACGTAGAGATCGCGCAGTGAGTGCTGCCAACGGTTCATACTGTCGACCATCGATTTGAGCTGATCACCATCGCGGGTCCGCACGTCAGTACTCAGGTCACCGTCGAGAATTTTTGTCAGACTGTCCTCATAGCGAAAAACCGGGCCGGCGATCTTGTGACTGACGAACAGAGTCAATCCGATCGTCAGTATGAAAATCAGAAACAGTTGCAGGCAAAAAGTAATGACCAGTGAAGAAGTCAGTGCGGATTCAACCGTTGAGAGAGTCACCAGGGCGTCAAAATAGTTGGAACCGAGGCCCTGATCCAGGTAGAAATAGATAGCCAGAGTCGTCAGCAAAGCTCCTATTCCCATAGCAAGGATAAACTTGATTTGAAATCCTGCAGTAAAATCGGAACGGATCGGCTGAATTCCAGACATCTTGGCCTCCTGACCTGCGTAACGCTACGCATCCATTAACAAACTCCTAATGAATTTTAAACAAAAAAAATCTCTAACGCAACTAGTTTAGAGATCTTCTTAATCTTTTTGTAAATAAAAAAAGGATGGAGAAGAATCTCCATCCTTTTTCCGCCATCCCTCAGGACAGCGAAGAACCTGCATGAGCATCAAGCCCTTGATTTTGTGGCTGGGGCGGCAGGGATCGAACCTGCGAATGCCGGAATCAAAATCCGGTGCCTTACCGCTTGGCGACGCCCCAAGAGCGAGCGTTTTTCTATCAAAGAAATCCCTGGCGGTCAAGGAAAAAGAAAGACTTTTTTATGTTGAGTCCGAAAACGGGGGCCTTGGCATTCCGGGATTAATAGGTGGTGGTAGCAGAATAGGATCTTAAGGACAAACTCGCCAACTGGTCTTCTTTCGAAATGAGCCATCTGCCTTGCTGTTGGCTCAGGAGCAGACGCTTTCTTACCCGGTCGCGGTAGCGTTTCGAGCGGTAACTTTGCACAACAATCACCTCGGCAAGTTGAGCGTTAAGGAGCCTGATTTTCTCGGTCTGCAGATTGATAAATATCTCCTGTGCGGTCTGCAAACGTCTCCTGCGCCGCTGTTTCCAGACATCATGGGCAAGTCCGTTTCGGGGTCTGAAGTCAGGTTCATATTAAGCCAGATAACCCTCAACATCGCCACTTTGCCAGGAATCAACCCAATTCCGCACTGCTCCGATAACCGGACTCAGGGGATTATCGGCAACACAGCGTACCAGGGCGGCTTTTTTGACAACAGAAGCAGAAAAGAATGCTCCGTCACCCAGACAGTAAATCCCCTGCCCTGATCCATTTTTATTCCCTGCCCAGTACGGGGTGAGATTCAAGGTTTGCAGCTGCCGTTCCAGGTTCTCAAGCTCTGACCGGTTCGGCAGCCGCCAAGCATAAGGATCCAGAGAAGAACCCTCCCGGCAATATTCAATAGCCTCTTCACTTGTTTGTACTTCGATACTACTCCCCTGCCAGATGAGGCCGGAGGACAAGTCAGCAACCGTACCATCATCATTCAGCAGAAATTCGTCGGCCAGTACCGACTGCGCGCACAGGCAAAACAACAGAATAACGAATCGAACCATTTCTTCCCCCAAAGATTACTGTGTTATTGACAATTAAGAAAAACACAGTCCGGAGGAATGTCAAATTATTTTAATAGGCTTTGATCGGGTCTAATTCCCCGAAGCTTGCTTCGTTATCGGCAATATGAAATATTGGCGACATGAGCGAGTATATACGTAAAAGTCATAATGTTTCTGTACTGTTATATCATTTAGTTTGCCCCGCAAAAT